>CAZBCQ010000105.1:6081-14769 GCA_964490255.1 uncultured Terriglobales bacterium
TGCTTTTCAATTTTCACAGGATGGAACATGGGGTCTCGACACCTGCTGCTTGTATTCTTGGCGTTCAGCTTTTCGCTTTCAGGTCAGCAAAAAAAAGCCGTCAACCTCCCTACCAGCAAGAAGCTAATGACGCCTGCGCCCGGCGATCCGCGTGCGATTGGCAGCCTGCCGACGAACATCGTGATTAGTCCGGACGGAAAGTACGCGGCGATTCTCGAGAACGGCTATGGCACCACAGGCCTGAATTTTCAACAGGGAATTGCGGTGCTTAATCTGCCGACGAATGCTATCGGCGAGTTCCCCGATGCGCGGCTGGGCACGCACCCCAACGCGCACGCCAAGCAGAGCTACTTTCTGGGCTTGGCGTTCAGCGGCGATGGAAAGCATTTGTATGCGTCCATGGCTTCGCTGACTGATCCCACGGGAAAGACGCCCGGAGACACGGGGAATGGGATCGCGGTGTATTCCTTCGCGGATGGGAAAGTCGCTCCCGAGCGATTTATCTCGATCCCGCCGCAGAAACTGGCTGCGGGCAAGCGAGCTGCGCACGCCTCGGATCACGCGCCGAAGGGAACCGCGGTGCCGTATCCAGCGGGACTGGCTGTGGTTTCGATTGGCGGCGCCGAGAAACTGCTGGTTGCAGATAACTTGTCAGACGATGTGCTGCTGATCGATACGGCGTCGGGGAAGATCGAGAAGCGATTCGATGTGAGCACCAGTGAGTGGGTGCCGGCGTCGTTCCCGTATACGGTGATCGCGTCGAAAGACGGCAAACGCGCTTGGGTGAGCCTGTGGAACGCGTCGCAGGTCGCGGAACTGGATTTGGCGAGTGGGAAAGTCACGCGCTGGATCAAGCTGCATCCGCCGAAGTCGGCGATGGATCCGGGATCGCATCCGACAGCAATGACGCTGAGCAAGGATGAGTCAATCCTGTTTGTTACGCTTGGAAACACGGATGAAGTAGCTGCCATCCAGACTGCGAACGGTACCGCGTCTTTTATCTCCACTAAATTGCCGGGACAGAACGCTGCAGGTGCTTATCCAGATGCAGTCGCGCTGAATGCAGATGGATCGCGACTCTACGTTGCGAATGCGAGTAGCGACGCAGTAGCGGTGTTTGGAGTGAAGGAGTTCGACCGCGTCACCGGACATTCCACGTCGGCAGACCACACCATGATAGTGGATGGTAAGCCCCTCGGTTTCATCCCCACCGAGTGGTATCCCACGGCGCTCGCCGTTCACGGTGACGAACTTCTAGTCGTTAGTGGCAAAGCGCAGGGCACCGGGCCGAATGCGCCTAAGCCAGAGGCATACGATCGCTGGCATGCTCCGCACCAATACATTGCTACGTTGCTGCATGGATCGGTCGCGCGCATCAAGATCCCCGAGACTGAAAAGAATCTTCCAGCGCTTACGCAAGAGGTGCTCGACAGCAACTTGATGAATGGCCGCGCGAATGCAATTCCATTCAAGAGCGGCAAGAATCCGATTCACCACGTGATTTACATCATCAAGGAGAACCGCACTTACGATCAGGTATTCGGTGATCTGGGCGCGGGTGATGACGATCCTTCGCTCGCAATGTATGGCGCGGACATCACGCCCAACCAGCACAAACTGGCGCGACAATTTGGCGTACTCGACAACTTCTATGATAGTGGCGAAGTTTCCGGCGACGGGCATGTGTGGTCAACGGCAGCGATCACCAGCGACTACACGGAGCGTACGTGGCAAATCGCATATCGGAGCAGAGAGCATACCTACGACTTTGAAGGCGCGGTGGCGAACCAGTATCCGATCAAAGAGGGAATCGCGGACGTGAACGAGCCGGGAACCGGGTACCTGTGGACCAACATGGCGAAGCACGGGATCACGTACCGTCATTACGGCGAGTATGTTTCCAGCCACTTCTGCGATCATGGTGGCGACGCCGATCTTCCGCCGCAAGAAGGCACGCCGATTCCGCTGCCGGAACAATGTGCTCAGGAGCTATCGAAGCCCGGGCAGCCCTTGCCTTCAGCACTGGGGGTTGCGCAGGGTCCGCCGAATCCGTATCACTGGAATGTGCCGCTGTTAGCGGAAAACGTTGCGACCAAACCGGAGTTGGAAGGTCACTTCGATCCCAACTATCCCGACTTCCGGCTGGACTTTCCCGACCAATTGCGAACCGATGAATTCCTGCGCGAGTTCAATGGCTGGGTCGATCAGCGCAAGAACGGCAAAGCAGATTCGATGCCGCAGTTCATCCTTTTGCGATTGCCGAACGATCACACGGCGGGCACGCGGCCCGGAATGCCGACGCCGAGCGCATCAGTTGCAGACAACGACCTCGCGGTAGGGCGAGTGGCGGAAGCCATTTCGCACAGCTCTTATTGGAATGACACGGCAATATTCGTACTGGAAGATGATGCTCAGAACGGCGCCGATCACGTCGACGCGCATCGCAGCATTACGCTGGTGATCAGCAAGTACTCGCCTTCTTCAGTGCAAAAGCCGTTCGTAGATCACAACTTCTACACGACAGTGAACACGATTCACACGATGGAAGTGCTGCTCGGCGTGCCGGCGATGAACAACAATGATGCGCAGGCCGCCGTCATGGCTCCGCTATTCACGGGAAGCGGAAATCAACCGGCATTCAAAGCCGATTATCGGAATCAGGAAAATGATTTGATCTACACGGCGAATCCCCCCCATGGTCAGGGCGCGAAGGAGTCGATGAAGATGGACTTCAGCCATGCTGATGCCGTTGATACGGCGAAGCTGAATCGCATTCTGTGGCGTGATCGCATGGGCGAGCGTCCGGAGCCGAAGCCGCAGCACAATGTGCTACCTGCGTCTGCGAAAGAGGATGATGACAATTAGATTTTACCAATCCACATAATCGATCAAAAGGGCTGTTTAGAGCACCCGTAGAATAGTCGTGGTGCCGATAGGGATGCCTCACCGCGTTCGGCACGACAGGATCTCGCTGCGCTCGGAAAGACAACCATGTCAGCGAAGTGAGAAAATAGATGCGACCAGCATGTGGGGTTTGCTCGTGCTTCGCCAAAGTGTGTGCTTTCCCGATTTGTAGCGACTAGTCGGTTTAGCTCCGTTTCCCTGAATCGGAGCGGGCTAGTTTGCATCTCATTTACGTTGTCTGCCAGGGGCAGTTCCGGAATCCTAAGTGACAATTCTTTGGAGGAAGAGTAATGGCCATCGCAGTCACACTTGAAGTCCCAGCTTTGCCGTATGCGTATATCGCACTGGAACCGTACATTGATGAGCAAACGATGCATTTGCATCATGACAAGCACCACCAGGCGTATGTGGATAATGCCAACGCGGCGCTCGCGAAGCACTCGGATTGGCAAAACAAGTCGCCTGAAGAGATTTTGAAGAACATCAACAGCGTTCCGGAAGACATCCGCACCGCAGTGCGCAACAACGTGGGCGGACATGTGAACCACAGCATGTTCTGGCAGATCATGAAGCCGAATGGCGGCGGCGCACCGACGGGCCGCATTGCCGAAGTGATTAATGGTCTTGGCGGCTTCGACGCGTTCAAAGAAAAGTTCAACGACGCCGGCGTGAAGCGTTTCGGAAGCGGCTGGGCGTGGCTCGTACGCAGCAAAGCCGGCCAGTTCGAAATCTTGAGTACCGCGAACCAGGATAGTCCGCTTATGGACGGTCACTTCCCGATCATGGGTAATGACGTGTGGGAGCACGCGTATTACTTGAAGTACCAGAATCGTCGCGCCGAGTATCTGAAGGCTTGGTGGAACGTGGTCAACTGGGACGAGATCAACAAGCGTTTAGAGCAGGCGAAGTAAGACCAGTTGTTAGTTGTCAGTCGTTAGTTGATAGACAACCAGCCACGGATTTCAGGGACGATCACGGATGATTCTTCTGAAAGAAAATCCGTGAACATCTGTGTAATCCGTGGCTGAAGTGTTTAGGTCAGTCTTCCTGTCGTTGCCAGGCGCGAGTACCATTTTCCCGAATCTTTGATGTAGCGCTTCTGGGTGCGGAAGTCGACGTACACCAATCCGAAGCGCTGCGAGTATCCCTCAGCCCACTCGAAGTTATCCAGAATGCTCCAGGCATGATAGCCGCGAATGTCGGCGCCATCTTTGATCGCGCGGCCGACGGCGCTGATGTATCCGCGGTAGAAGTCTGTGCGACGCTTATCGGGAACGCTGCCGTCGACCATCGGCGTATCCCCGTACGAGCAGCCATTCTCGGTGATCTCGATCGGGATGTTCGGATACTCCTTGCTGATGCGCATGATCAGGGCGTGGAAGCTGTCGGGCCAAACTTCCCAGGCGAAGTCGGTGATGGGGCCCTGCGTGCCCCCGCTGGTTTTCGCGTGGATCGGTCCGTACCTCTCGCTCTCACCATCTTCCACGATGGTGCGCACGTAATAGTTCAGTCCGATGAAATCGAGTGGCGCCTTGATCATCTCCATGTCACCGGAGCGGATATCGAGCAACTTTTCGCAGGAGTCGTCGGGCGTGAACTTCGGGTAGCGACCGTGCATCGCAGGTTCCAGGAAAAGAATGTTGTTGAACGCATTCACGCGCTCGGCGGCGGCGCGATCGGCAGCGGTATCCGTTTTCGGTTCGCAGTTGCTCACGCTGAAAGCGGTGCCAACCTTCAATTTCGGATTGATCGTTTTTATGGCCTTGAAGGCCTGCCCTTGTGCCATGTTCACGACATGGACGGAGTGCCAGAAGTCTTTTTCCTCGGTGCGTCCAGGGGCGTGAATGCCCCACCAATATCCGAGCACCGTGAAGACCCAGGGCTCGTTGAAGATGGACCAGTTCGTAATCCGATCGCCGAGCGATTTAACGACGATCTGGGAGTAATCGGTGAAGTAGCCGACCATGTCGCGATTCGGCCAGCCGCCTTTATCTTCGAGAGCCTGCGGCAGATCCCAGTGATAGAGCGTCGGCAGTGGGCGGATACCGGCTGCAAGGATGGTGTCGGTCAGGCGATTGTAGAAGTCGAGACCTTTCTGATTCGCGGCGCCAGTTCCGGTGGGCTGAATGCGCGGCCATGCGATAGAAAAACGGCAGCTCTTCAGGCCCATCTCTTTCATCAGCGCGATGTCCTGCTTGTAGCGGTGATACATGTCGCAGGCGACGTCGCCGGTGTCGCCGCCCTTCACGCGGCCGACCGTGTGCGACCAGCGGTCCCATATAGATTCGCCCTTGCCATCTTCGTTCCATGCGCCTTCGACCTGATACGAGGCGGTGGCGCTGCCCCAGAGAAAGTCCTTGGGGAAATCCACGGGAGTGACGTGGATGGGTTCCGTTGTGTTAGGTGAAGGGTCGGCAGCATTCAGCGCGAACAGGCCGGTGCGCGA
The DNA here is from genome assembly GCA_964490255.1 of uncultured Terriglobales bacterium. Lineage (GTDB taxonomy): Bacteria > Acidobacteriota > Terriglobia > Terriglobales > Acidobacteriaceae > JAJPJE01. Next base: position 11,432 of record CAZBCQ010000105.1, read on the forward strand.
AAGCATGGCAGCGCCGGCAATTCCGGCGGTGGATTTCACGAAGCTACGGCGGTTGATTCCATCAGAAGGCATGAGGTGAGTCTCCGAAGTAAAGCGGCTTTGTAGCACATCCAAGGGAGAGTTGCCGCAGGAAAGTGGTGAACCGCCCTGAGAGGAATCTTAAGAATTCTTAAATGCGGGTTTCAGTTGGCGGATGCGCTGTGAGCTCTCTGGCGACTGCTACCGCGCGGGCGAGGGCGCCCGCGCCACTAAGTCACTCTTCGTCTACGTAGCCTTGCCTTACGGCATGAATGAAGTCGGTGTACGGTGGCGTTCCGCCGGACGAGCGCAGGTCGCTGGCGATCTGGCCACGATGGTAGGCGGAGTGCATCAAGACGTGCGTGATGACGTCCTGCACCATGCTGCGGAAGGACTCGCCTTTTGTGTTGCGATAGGAAATCTCTTCTTCCAGTTTCGCGGGAGTGAGTGCGTCCAGATATTGCTGCCATTCCCCGGCGTTTTCGGCCCGCTGCTGGTCGTTTTCGTCCAGCGTCCATTCGGGCCAGACCTCTGGATTTGGGCGGCTTTCGAGGCGTGCCAGCCAGACGCGCTCAGTCGCGATGATGTGTGACATCACCTTGAATGCGAAATGCGAGGCACATTCATTCTTACGAAGTGACGCGATCGTTTCCCGGTTAGCCCAGTCGTCGTAGGTGAACATGCGGCGGAAGTAGTCGAGGAGATTCATGAGGGCTTGCTCGGTTGATGAGATGAAGAGCAGAGGACGAGAGGAGCGAAATTGTTTGTGGCAGGGGAGTCCCACCCTAGCCAACAGAAGGCTAGGATGGGGCACCCAGACATTCGCTATTTCCCCGAAGCGTTTTCGGCGACCTTCTGATTCGAAGCGTTCACGTCGGCAAAAGAGAAAGCGTTCAGCACGTTGTCATACTTCTTTCCACCCACTTCGATGTAGGGATAGATGAAGTAGTTCAGCGGCTCGCCTGATTGGGCCGGACTCAAAACAAGGTCGCGGCCCAGCGTAAACTGCACACGGTTCGGATCATAGGAGCCGAAGTAGTAGTCTTTCTTGGCCTGATTCTTCCACGCTTCGGAGATATCGACCGGCACCCAGCCTTTGCCGTTGAGATAGAACTCCGACCAGCAATGATAGCCAGGGATCTCGCCGTTCGTTTTGGCTGCGGGAATAGGGAATCCGATTTCGAAGCGTGCGGGAATGCCTTGCGAGCGCGCCATGGACATGAAAAGCGAATGGAAGTCGGTGCAGTTGCCGCGCTTCGAGTCGCAGGCCCATAGGGTGTCGCCGCGGCCCCAGCCGCTGCCCGATTTGTCGTACTTCATATTGGCCAGCACGTAATCGTAGATCGCGCGTGCCTGCTGCAGTTCGCCCGATTTACCTTGGACAGTCTGCATTGCGAGTTGGGCCGGCACTCCCGTAACAGGTACGAGTTTGTCGGCCGCAAGGTAACGTCGCACCGACATGTCGTAATTCGCTGGTTTCACAGTGGCCGCGGACGGACCTGCTTGTTCAGACGCCTTGCGCTGCGCTTCGGTGAGGTCGACCCGCTCGAGACGAACCACGTCGTACTCAATAATGAAGTGGTAGTCGGGTTTCGTAGCTTTTGCCGTAATTGCATACAGCATCGAGTTACCGAAACGCTTCTCCTGCGTCTTTTTCAGTGGCAGATCACCTTGCATGTTGGTGACGCGAACGGTCTGCCATCGATCGGAATGCGCGAGGGGAATCCATACTCGAAGCGGTTGGCCTGCGTCGACGGATTTAACCGTGAATTCGTAGTGAAAGGTGAAGTGACGAGAATTCTGCGCCTGGGCAGCGATCGCGAACGCGAGCAGCGCGACCAGAGTGAGACCGACTCTACGCGACATCATGGTGAGCTTTCTCCTGGAGCTTTTAGGTTAGAAAGGGAACGGCCGCCGGGCGTTTAGGAGAGGATTCAAGTAAATCCACAGCTCGGCTTGGCATGCGGCTGACACATGGGATCGGGCGGCTTTGTCCATGATGCCCCATTCCCGGCTGTGATTCAAAAAAGAATGAGGGCCCGAAGGGTGAAATCTTGATGAAAAAGGTCACCCTTTCAAGTGAGGGCCGAATCTATTAACCTAGTGCTGTTTCCGACCTGGGCGGCCTGCCGGAATACCGTGGCCACGCCAGGCGGTGTTCGGATCGACGATCCGAACCGAGGGTACAGGGGGAAACGCCTGTGCCTCCCGTGCTTGGAAAGGAAACGAGCTGATTGGCAATTGGTAATCGGGTGATAGGTAACTGAAAACCCAAACCAAGAACCATGATGCCAGCCCACGGGAGTGCCGCGCGTTCCAGAGTCCCTCCATTTAACGCGGCGCATGAGACTGAAAGACAAATACGGGCGCAACATCACAGACCTGCGGATCGCAATTACGGATCGGTGCAACTATCGGTGTGTCTACTGCCGGACGGGGAACGACGGCGCTCAGTTTGGCGAGCTGCCGTTTTCCGAGTATTTGCGCATTGCGCGCGTTTTTGCGGAGCTTGGGATCGAGAAGGTGCGCGTAACTGGCGGCGAGCCGCTGTTGCGCAAAGGCGTGGTCGATTTTATCCGTGAGCTGTCTAACTTGCGCACCTTGGACGGCGAAGCGCTGGACCTGGCGATTACGACGAATGGGCATCTGCTGGCCGATATGGCGCAGCCCTTACACGATGCGGGCTTGCGACGCATCACGGTGAGCATGGACGCTGTCGACGCTGCGACCTTCGAGCGAGTGACGCGCGTTCCGCGTAGCTTCGAGGCAGTGCTGGCTGGTGTTCGTGCCGCAAAGAAAGCGGGCCTGGAGCCGGTGAAAGTGAACTGCGTGCTGCTGCGCGGTTTCAATGAAGATCAGATTATCCCGTTCGGCAAATTCGCACGCGACGAGGGCATCGCCGTGCGCTTCATCGAGTTCATGCCGCTGGAAGAAGATCGGGTGTGGTCGCCGGATGTGGTGGTCACGCTCAACGAGATTGTGCGCGAAATGAGCAAATTCCGCCCGCTGACTGAAGTTCAGCGCGGATTCAGTGAAACGGCCCGCAAATATGTATTTGACGACGGGATCGGCGAGATTGGGATCATTGCGCCCGTGTCGCATCCGTTCTGCGGGCATTGCAGCCGCGTGCGGCTGACTTCCGACGGCAAGATTCGCACCTGCCTATTCTCGGTATTCGAGCACGACATCGTGGCGCAGATGCGGCATGGAGCCAGTGACACACAGCTCTCTGATTTCATCCGCAAAGTGGTCGACCAAAAAGAAGAGCGACATCACATCGGCGAAAAAGATTTCATTCCTGCCTCGCGAACCATGGTGCA
>CAZBCQ010000106.1:0-10916 GCA_964490255.1 uncultured Terriglobales bacterium
TCCGACCCCCTGGTCCCGAACCAGGTGCTCTACCAGGCTGAGCCACTCCCCGACGCGTGCGGCTGCGCTTCAACGCGCAGGCAGGAACTGCTTTGCCGCACATCGATTATAGCAAACGCGAACGGGCACCCGTCTTCGCACTTACTATTTCGACGGCACCTGGAACCCATACTGCTCCAACAGCGCAACGACGTCCGGCCGTTTCAGATACTCGAGGAAGGCCTTTGCAGCGTCTTTATGTTGCGAAGCTTTGACAACGATTGCGCCCTGCCGCAGCGGCGGGTACGAGCTTGTAGGGATTACGAAAAATCTGCCGGCATCCTTTGCTTTGGGTGCCATCGCAAGCGATAGGGCAACGATGCCAACATCGGCATTGCCGCTGTGCACCAGTTCGAAAGTCTGAGAAACATTCTCACCTAGCACAATCTTGTCTTTGACTCGCTCATAGGAGTGGTCGTGCTGAAGGGCTGCCATCGCCGCCTTTCCATAAGGAGCGTGCACCGGATTCGCAATTGCGATCTTGCGCACATCCGGTTCGAGCAGAAGCGATAATCCCCGATCTACGTTGAGACGAGAGTCTTTCGGCACCCATAGCACAATCTTTCCGACCGCGTATTCGTATAAGGATCCCGGCTCAGCTAAGCCTGCGCTTTCCAGCCGCTTGGGAAAATCGATATCGGCGGAAAAGAACACATCAAACGGAGCTCCATTCTGAATCTGCGCGAAGAAGTTCCCCGATGAACCGAACGAGATCTTTACCGGAGTCTTTGATTCACGCTCGAAACGCTCCGCTACCACTGGCAGTACCTGGTTGAGATCCGCCGCAGCTGCCACCAGCAGTTCTTCCGGCCGGGCACTGGCAACCAGCAGGAACAGTGCAAGCAGAACATGTATCGCCTTCATCAGAATCCTCGAACTCACGGTAGTCCACCGCAAGGTTCTCTTCAAGCTGAAGTCGCTCGCTCTGAACGGGTCCAGTTCGTTTTGACGAATTGGTCAAAAGTCACATCCGGCGCGCTTTTCGGTCACAGTGAGTTTGTTGCAAGACGAGCTACATTCAGTCAGGTACTCAGTTCAGCATTGGAGCAGGTCGATGGCGCGCGTGATTGCGTTCTATGTTCCGACAAGTTTCAGGCCACCGAAGCAGAAACCGCATGGGGCAATCAAGATAGTCCAATTCAAAACTGAAACTGCAAAACCGAGTGGCTTCTGGGTGGCGCTGGAGAAGATGCTCCCGGACTGAGCTGTAACCCCAGCATTAAGAACTTTCTTTCCCGCTTGCGACAGGCATCTAAGCGCTGGTGCTGTTCAACCGAGAGAACCTGTACAAACCACTTCGAGCGATTAGAGAACCAAGCCTAAATCCCCACAACACTTCGCACCCCCACTCGTTTCGCAGATCCTCAACCCACCTCGCGAAACAAGTAACAGGAAGCGCAACTGCATAGGTTGCCATCCGCGTATGCCTTCTCAGGACACCATACGGCGAGCCAACCATTTTGTTTATGTGGCCATTGCTGCAGATGCTGTCATTGCCGCGTCCAAGTTCGTAGCCGCCGGTGTCACCCGCAGCTCCGCGATGTTAGCGGAGGGCATTCACTCCTCTATTGACACCATCAACTCCCTGCTCCTGCTCTTTGGAATTCATCGCGCGAGAAAACCCGCGGATCACGCTCACCCGTTTGGCTACGGTCGAGAAAACTATTTCTGGTCCCTCATGGTGGCCATCATGACGTTTGCAATCGGAGGAGGAGTCTCTGTTTTCGAAGGAATTGCGCGGATCCGACGCGGCGGCTCGCCGGAGGATGCGACCTGGAACTACGTGGTTTTGGGGATCTCAGCAGTTTTCGGAACAGCCTCGCTGGTCGTCAGCCTGCGAAGGTTTCGGCGGGAGCGCCGCGGCGACGAGAGTGTCTGGGCAACATTTCGCAGAAGTAAGGACCCCAGCGTCTACACGGTGATGTTCGAGGATGTAGCTGCGCTCGTCGGAGTTGTCGTTGCATTTCTCGGGGTCTTTATCGCTCACACTTGGCACAAGCCACTTGCAGATCCCACCGCCACCATTGTGATTGGCCTGTTGCTGGCCGCCGTGTCTTTCGTCCTGGCGAGGGAAACCAAAGGGCTGCTCCTAGGCGAAAGCGCAGATAGTCAGAAAATTGATGAGATCAGGCGACTGGTGGAGGCGAACCCAAACGTGGAAAAAATGGAACGTCCGCTGACCATGCAGCTCGGCCCAAGCGAAGTCCTGCTGAACATGGCCATCCGTTTTCGCCGCGGGCTGTCCATCACAGAACTGGAAAACACGGTCGACCAACTCGAGCGAACCATAAGCCAGCATTTCCCGGACGTAAAACGAATATTCTTTGAAGCAGAGTCTCTCGCGGGGAAGGAAAAGGAAAATGACCGGGCTGCCTGATTCCTCAGGCTTGCGGCTTTGTTGCGGCCGCATTCGCCAGTAACCGTTCCACCTCTTTGCTGAATTCAGGCATGCCGAGCGGCTTTTCCAGTAAGAGATTGGCCCCCGCCTCCAGGGCTACCCGCAGCGCCTCCGAGCTGACATTCCCTGTGAAAAGAATGACTGGCGCCTTGCTGGATTTCTGGCGGAATCGAGTGATCACTTCGCGACTGGCAAAATTAGGAAGGGAATCCACCACCAGCAGATCGAAATCATGTTCGTTGATTAACTGAATCGCCGTGGCGGCATCCAGGGAGCAAAACGTCAGGTATCCGACGGACGCAAGATAGCGGGACAATAGCTCTGTCACTCGGGCGTCGTCGTCAACGATCAACAACCGCCTGCCCACACGTCGCCTCCTCCCCGTACTCTGCACTCTAGACCTATTCGACGTCTTCGCGGAACTTTCGTTGCGACATGTGACGTTACTTTCCAGTTTCACCCTCTCGCTCGACCCCGCCATCAGCGTCGCCCCAGCATCGTTTAAAACGTGCTACGACCAGCTCGGAATTTGCATCAGTATATTGACGAGTTCATCCTGTTGTTGAGTTCTCACACGCATTCATGACATTGCCTGTAAGCGCTACCTGGTACAAAGATGCCATTATTTACGAAGTTCACGTTCGTGCGTTCTACGACAGCGTGACCGATGGAATCGGTGATTTCGGAGGCCTTACCCAGAAGCTTCCCTATCTGGAAGATCTCGGTGTCACAGCTATCTGGCTGCTTCCCTTTTGTCCTTCTCCGTTGAAGGATGATGGCTATGACATTTCCGACTACACCAACGTCCATCCTTCTTATGGAACGCTCAAGGATTTCCAGAAGTTCCTGCGGGAGGCGCACACCCGAGGCATTCGGGTCATCACCGAATTAGTGCTCAACCATACATCCGACCAGCACGTATGGTTTCAGCGCTCGCGCCACGCACCCCCGGGCAGTCCGTGGCGGGATTTTTACGTCTGGAGCGATACGCCGAACAAGTATTGCGACGCTCGCATCATCTTTAAGGACTTCGAAACCTCTAACTGGGCCTGGGACCCTGTCGCCAAGGCTTATTACTGGCACAGGTTCTACTCGCATCAGCCGGACTTGAACTGGGCCAATCCCGAAGTACGCAAAGCGATGTTCGCTGCCGTCGACTTCTGGTTCGACATGGGGGTCGATGGCCTCCGGCTCGACGCAGTTCCTTACCTCTTCGAGCGCGAAGGTACCAACTGCGAGAATCTACCGGAAACGCATGCCGCCCTGAAAGATCTGCGCAAGCATGTCGAGGAGAAATATCGCGACCGAATGTTGCTGGCGGAAGCCAACCAGTGGCCCGACGATGCCGTCGCGTATTTCGGTGAGGGCGACGAATGCCAAATGGCGTTCCACTTCCCCATCATGCCCCGCCTGTTCATGGCACTGCGCATGGAAGATCGCGCGCCCATCACCGAAATACTGCGCCTCACGCCGCCCATCCCCGAGAACTGCCAGTGGGCGATGTTCTTGCGAAACCACGATGAGCTCACGCTCGAAATGGTCACCGACGAAGAGCGCGACTACATGTACCGCTCCTATGCGCATGATCGCGAGATGCGTATCAATCTCGGCATTCGCCGGCGGCTCGCGCCTTTGCTGGAGAACGACCGCCGCCGCATCGAGCTGATGAATGCCCTGCTGCTCTCGCTTCCCGGAACTCCGGTCGTGTATTACGGCGACGAAATCGGCATGGGCGACAACATCTATTTAGGCGATCGCAACGGTGTACGAACTCCCATGCAGTGGGCTCCCGATCGCAATGCGGGATTCTCACGTGCTAACCCGCAGAAGCTGTATCTACCAGTCAACATTGATCCGGAATATCACTACGAAGCCATCAATGTCGAGACGCAGCAGAACAATTCGCACTCGCTGCTCTGGTACATGAAGCGCATGATTGCGCAACGCAAACAGCATCCGTCGTTTGGTCGGGGCAGTTTCGAACTCCTCTTCCCGAACAATCGCAAAGTCCTGGCCTTCGTGCGTCAGTTTGAGGACGAGAAGATACTGGTAGTCGCCAACCTTTCGCGGTTCACGCAGTTTGCAGAACTCGACTTGGCCAAGCACGCAGGATCTGTGCCAACGGAGATCTTCGGCAGAACCCGGTTTCCGGCTGTGACGGATCAGACCTACACGCTTTCGCTTGGACCGCATGCTTTCCAATGGTTCCACTTGCAGCCGCAGCAACCGAGCGAAGAAGCTTTAGCGGTACCCGGCACCGATCACCTGCCAGTGATTACCGTCGAGCCGGCTAATTTGTTCTCCGCCAGCACACGACGCGCGCTGTCGCGCATTACCGCCCGCGTTTTGCGCACACGCCCCTGGTTCCCGAAAAACCGGACCATACGCCAGGTGACGATTGACGAAGTGATCCCGCTCCCGAACACGTTCGCAAACATCGTGCTGATTCGCGTCGACATGAGTGACGGAGAACCGGAAACCTACATGGCGCCTTTGTCACTCGCGACTGGCGAGAATGCCGAAGCCGTCCTCCGCGACCGTCCTCAGAACGTGTTATGCCGGGTTGAGGGAATTCCTGACACCGCCGCACTTTTCTACGGCGCCATCTTCGATAGAAACTTCAGTGATGCTTTGTTGAAAGCCATCGTCCGGCGCCGTCGAATCAAAGGTGAAAACGGTGAACTGCTCGGCAGTCACACACGGGCCTTTCGTAAAGCGTGGGGCGCTGTTAGGTCGAACCTCGAACCCACCGCCAATACCATCGGGCCCAACACCTTTATCAAGCTTGGTGACGATTTCATTCTCAAGCTCTATCGCAAGATCGAGCCTGGCATTAATCCCGATCGGGAGATCGGTGATTTTCTGGTGAACCACACCAATTTTCAGAATGCGATCCTCGCGCTCGGTGCCATCGAATATCGCCGAGTGGTCGATGAAATCACGGAAGTCAACACCCTCGGGATCCTCAACAATTACGTGCCAAATTCCGCGAATGCGTGGACCTATACACTCGATCACCTGGGCCTCTATTTTGAGCGCGCCCTTGCGATAGCCGAGCATGATCCGCGATTGAAGGACCTCGTAACTGGAACGCCATTAAACCTGCTGAACCGCCCCGTTCCTGCGGTCGTGGCTGAACTGCTCGCCGGCCATGGCGAGAGTCCAGAGTTGCTGGGACAACGAACCGCCGAATTACATCTCGCGCTCAGCAGCCGCCCCGACATTCCCGACTTCGCGCCGGAGCCCTTCACCGAGTTCTATCGTCTTGGGATCTTCCACGGAATGATTTCCCACATGAGCCGCTCGCTGGATGCGTTGCGCGCCCGGGTCAGCACTCTTCCGGAAATAGTGCAGCCAGAGGCTCGCGCTGTACTCGAGCGCGAATCCCTGCTGCGCTCGCGTATGCTGATCCTCCGCGACACGCGTATCTCCTGTACGCGTATTCGTCATCAAGGTGATTATCACCTTGGCAATATTCTCTATACCGGCAGAGATTTTCTCGTCCAGAACTTCGAAGGTGATATCAGCAAACCCATGAGCGAGCGTCGCATCAAGAGGTCTGCCTTCCGCGACGTCGCCTGCATGATCCGTTCCTTCCACTATGTCTCCCATGCGGTGCTGTTCAACCACGTCCCAGGAATTGTTTCCGGACGCGAGAGCCATCCGCAACTGGAGCGCTGGGCCAAGATCTGGTATCAGTGGGTCAGCGCGCTCTTTCTTCGCGGTTATCTGACAACGGCAGGCAACGCCAGTTTCATTCCTGCCACTCAGCAGGAGATCGCTGCGCTGCTTCAGGCCTATACGCTGGAAAAGGCGTTGATCGAAGTGGAGTACGAACTGGAGAACCGTCCGGACTGGGTTCGCATTCCATTGAACGGAATCCTGGACGAATTGCAATAAAAAGTTGCAGAAGAGAGTGGCGGCGCGAAGTGGTGGCGCGGGCGCCCTCGCCCGCGCTCGTCCAACTAACCACTAGCCACTGATTCTTAGTTATGCCCCAACACCGGATGCGGCTCATACGGCTCTTCCAGTGCCTTCACGTCCTCCGGATCGAGTTTCAGATTCACCGCCGCTACGGCTTCTTCCAGATGATTTAGTTTGCTGGCCCCAATGATGGGCGCGCTTACGCCCGGCTTGTGCAACAGCCATGCCAAGGCAGCCTGCATGTTTGAGACTCCATGCTTTTTGGCTACCTCGCTCACGCGCTCCACGACTTTGAAATCCGTGTCGCGATAATAGAGCTTCTGACCGTAGTCATCGGTTTTCGCACGAACGGTTTCGCCATAATCCTCTTTGCGCCGATTGCCTGCCAGGAATTCACGCGCCAGCGGACTCCACGGAATCAGCCCGACCCCTTCGGCTCGGCACAACGGATTCATCTCCCGCTCTTCCTCGCGATAGATCAGGTTGTAGTGATTCTGCATTGAAACAAAGCGGCCCAGGCCCAGGCGCTCGGAGGTCTGAAGCATCTTCGCAAATTGCCATGCGAACATTGACGACGCACCGATGTAGAGCGCTTTCCCAGCTCGAACCACTTCGTCCAACGCCTGCATCGTTTCTTCAATTGGGGTTTCGTAGTCGAACCGGTGAATCTGGTACAGATCGATGTAGTCGGTTCCAAGCCTTCGCAAGCTGTCGTTAATCGCGTGATGGATGTGCTTCCGCGATAAGCCTCGCTGGTTGGGATCATCTCCCAACGGAAAGAAAACCTTGGTCGCGATCACCACTTTGTCGCGTGACGGACCAAAGTCCTTCAGCGCGCGTCCCAACACTTCCTCGCTGCCGCCCAGCGAATACATGTCCGCAGTGTCGAAGAAGTTCAATCCCAACTCCAGCGCGCGCCTAATGAATGGCCGGCTTTGTTCTTCGTCCAGAACCCATGGCCGCCATTTGCTCGAGCCATAGGTCATGGTTCCCAGGCATAAACGCGAGACCTTCAGTCCAGTCGCTCCCAGACGTACATATTCCATTCGTGTTTTTCCGTTCCTGTATGAACTACAGCAATTCCAACTCTAAGTTTATGGATGCGCATCGACCGTCGCCAGCGCCAAACTGATCAGACTCGCCAAAAAGAACGGGCAGCCCTGGTTGGGGCTGCCCGGGTGTTGCAGTGGTTAACTCTGCGAACTAATTGCTGCCAAACAGGTCGGACATGACCTTCGACCCGCTGTCGCATGCGTGATTCAGGCAAGGCAGACCCAATCCCGCTTCGATCGACTTGAGCAGCGAGAAGTGAGTGTAGAACTGGTCGCTCTGTACTCCGTGAGGTCCGTGATTCGTATCGACGATAAGCACAACTTGATTCGTGTTCGGAATCGCACTGTAATCATTTTCATCCCAAACCACCACGATCGCGTTGTTTCCATCGCGCCATGCCGGAGACTTCTTGATCGCCGTAACGAGTCGTTGCAGTGTTACATCGCCCTGATAGATCAGCGCTGGATTCAGCCCTGCCTGCGAACCGTCATCATTCGGATCATAGTTGCAGAATGGCCCGGCATTCCCCTGTCCATGCTGGTCGTCGCATTGGTTCGGCGCGATGAAGGAGAGCGAAGGCACGTGCCCTGACCCAAGATCGGCATACAGAGCGTCGAATCCAACAACATTCTTCAGGCTGTTGTGCGGATCTTGCCCTTCCTGCACATTGCGGAAATATGCAAACGGGTTGTGTTTTACGGCATACAAGTTGACGATGTTGCCGTTCGTCAGTGCCGGGGTCAGTTGCGGATTCACCTTGGTGAAGTCCGTCAGATTGCTGAAGAATCCGTCGGAATAATTCACCCCGTAGAGGCTGCCCAGAGGAATGCTCTCCTGGTAGCTCTTCCACGAACGCCCTTTTTCAACCAGTTGGTCAGCGATCGTCTTTCCTACGATATTGCTGCTCGCGGGAATGGAGTGAACGCCGTCAATCTCCACGACGGGGTGTTGTGCATCTGCGGCTTCATTGGAGGGATCGAGAACGGGAGTTGCTGCATCCGTTCCTGTGCCCCAAATCGGGCAGATGTTCGGGAATGCTTTTGTATCCAGCGAGACGGTATCCGCAACGATATTGGGCGAGCAGCTGGTATTGCCCCAATCCGGAGCATGATCGTTCAGCACGGCAAAATTCGAGCCGCCTACAATCTCCAGGTAATTCGTCAGGCTCGGATGAGCCACCGCGAAATAGTTCGTCGCCAGGTTCGCGGATTTCGCCCATTGATTCGTGAAGGGCGCGTTCGGGTTGTTGATAATCTGGCTGTAACCGTGATTCTCCATCATGATGAGAAACACATGGTCGAGCCGGGGAAAATCCCTGTCTTTTGCGTCGTGGTCTTCTCCAGCGAACGCCGCGCTCGTCAAAGCAGCGGCCAACACGACCAGAATCGCAATCTGTCGCTTCATCTTTATTCACCTTTTACGGGAAAATGCGTTTCGGATTCGTCCCATCCTCGGTGACGAATCGAACTCTGGATGACGCTAGTGGGCTCTCGTTACTGGGGGGTTAAAACTTTAATAAGATTTGATGAACTCTGGATTGAGTGCTCGACAGGGTGGCGTAGTTGATAATCGGGTGCCCCACCCTGGCCTTCTTTTGGTCTGGGTGGGAGTTTAGTGTTTTGTCATGACGACGCTGAGCGCAGCGAAGCGGAGGCATCTGCAGTTTCTGTTCTAAGACTGCACCCTGCGACTGCTACCGCGATTTTCTGACCTCTCGCTCCAATTCCGACGTCACGCGCGCTGGTGGTTTCTTCAGTGCGATCGCATGGCTAGCGACTTCCGCATGGCAGGTCGCACAAAGCACCATCTCGCATTCCGCGCAGTATTCGCCAGGCTCATTGCACAGTACCGCCGACTCGCCCGTGGGATCGTATCCAACGAGCTTCGTGTTCTCGCAATTTTCTTTGCCGCTCATGCGTTCTCACCCGCCGACACCTTGCGCGAACGCTTTCCATTTCCGCTTGCCGCTTTCTTCGCGGGAGCAGGCGCCGGTTCCGCGGTCACAGACTGCGCGGGCTTCTTCTTCATCTGATCCAGGCTCTGCTTCAGCGCGTCCATAATATTAATGACCGGCGCGCGATGCTCCACGGTTGTGGGCTGGACCACCTGCTGGCCTCGCACCTTCGCCTCGATCAGCGACTTGATGTTATCGCGATATGTATCGCGATACTTCGCCGGTTCGAACGGCGCTGCCAGTGAGCTGATCAGCATCGTCGCCAGTTCCAGCTCTTTATCCTTGATCAGGCTCGTATCCGTGCGGAACTCATCGACCGCGCGAACTTCGTCCGCGTAATACATCGTATGCAGAAAGATTCCCTTCGAGCCCGGACGCAAAACCACCACGTGCTCGCGGTTGTGCATCGAGACCTTTGCGATCGCCGCGTATCCGCTCTTGCGCAGCGCTTCGAACATCAGCGCATACGGCGTCTCGCCGCCTTCGTCCGGTGCAACGTAGTACGATGCATCCAGGTAGACGGGATCCACCTCCTGCATCTTCACGAATTCCAGGATCTGCATCGTCCGCGAAGTCTCCGGCGCAACCGCCTTGATCTCTTCTTCGTCGACGACGACGTACTTGCCCTTCTCGTACTCGTAGCCTTTCACCAGCTCTTCGCGAGGCACAGGTTTGTCCTCGAGTTGACAGAAGAGCACCTGCTTCACCCGCGAGTTGTCGCTTTTGTGCAGCTGGTTGAAACTGATGCTTTCACCGCGCGCCGCACTGAACAGGCGCACCGGCAACGAAACCAGGCCAAACGTAAGATGGCCCTTCCAGACAGTACTCGCCATGAGCAATCACCCCAAAAGATCGCAGAGGCCCGTAGGATAGCCAGCAATTCCGTAGACTTCAACTTCCAGCAGCTCAGAGGATTGTAGGTTTTCGCAGATTCGTAGCAGAGACCACTATTAGTAGCAGCCGTACGCAGCGGCCCACTTTATGTTGAATACTGGATGTGACCTTGTTTGTTTCCGTCCCACCAGATTTACTCGTGAATCACTCAGGCGTTTCTCTGATTCACCATTTACCGCGCGCTGCTACATTGCGCTCATGCCTGACCCCGAGTATCTGTGGTTCATCGAAGAACTTGCTCCCAACAACTCATCCGATGGACGGCCCGTCTCGAACCGCTTGAGCTACGGTCCCTTCGATTCGCCCGAAGAAGCCGACGATCTGGTGCGCGATCTTCGTCGCCAGCCCCGATTTCGCCTGTCGGACTTGATCGCTTCCAGGCAGCGCCGCCGCGAACCCTAGCTACTTGCGAGTTGAAAAACTGCGGGTGCCCCACCCTAGCCTTCTTTTGGCTTGGGTGGGAGTAGAAAAACTTCTTACGAAATTTGGGTGCCCCGCCCTCGCCCTTTTGGCGTGGGTGGGACTAGTGCTACGCCGCTCTCTTCTTATCCTCCGGTTTCTCCGGCTTCTCCACATCTTTGCCATTGACGGAAACTATCGGTCGCGGAATCTTTGTCTCGCGTTCATCAAGAGGCTGTTCGGGCGCCGCGGTAT
>CAZBCQ010000106.1:11016-14214 GCA_964490255.1 uncultured Terriglobales bacterium
GGTCGCGGAATCTTTGTCTCGCGTTCATCAAGAGGCTGTTCGGGCGCCGCGGTATCCTCCCCTTCATCTCCGGCTGCGATGATCGGTTCCGAATTCACGAGTTCCGGCCGCGGATCTGGCGACTCCGTTCCCTTGGGCCCGGCGATCGACTCCAAAATCCTCACTGCCAATTGCTCATCTTCAGACAGCGGAAAGTAGCCTTCCTCTTCCGCATCATTCGGATGTTTCGAGTACTCGCTCTGAGTCTCCATTTTTACTCCCAAAGATTAGATGCCGCTGCCCTCGCCAACAGCCGTTCTGCGGGGAGCGGTCTGCCGAATTTTGCTTTCGCAAACCTACCGGGAGACGTAATCTCTTCTGTTGCAGCTTGGTGCCGGGGAGACTCGGACCAGGTCGGCGTCCATGCTGCCCTTCAAACTCGTTTACAGCGACCGCTATTTCCTGCCAATCGGCGAACATGTTTTCCCAGCCGAGAAATACCGCCACATCCATGACCGTCTGTTGATGTCGCGTGTTGCCGAGCCAGCCGACTTCCTCGAACCTAAGCCCGCCGAGGACCGCGATATCCTCCGCGTACACACCAGCGAATACGTCTACAAATTGCAGAACGGGACCCTCTCAGCCAAAGAAGAATTGTTGATGGAAATCCCCTACTCCTACGAACTCGTGGACGCATTCTGGCTGGCAGCGGGCGGTTCCATCCTTGCTGCGGAACGCGCGCTCAAGGACGGAGTTGGCTTCAACATCGGCGGAGGCTTCCATCACGCCTTCCCGAACCATGGCGAAGGCTTTTGCATGATCCACGACGTCGCGGTTGCCATCCGCCGCATGCAGAAGGACAACAAAATCCAGCGCGCCATGACCATCGATTGCGACGTCCACCAGGGCAACGGCACCGCCTACATTTTTGCGCCGCAACGTACCGAGCCCGGGCAGATTGCCTCACGCATCGCGGTCAGGATTCCCTCTCTCGGAACTCTCACCACCAGCGAAGTTCCGCCCGAGGATGTCTTCACCATCTCCCTTCATCAGGAGAACAACTATCCGCATTGGAAACCGCCTTCCTCGATCGACGTGAACTTGCCCGATCATTGCAAAGACGAAGACTACCTTTCCTGGCTCGACAAGGCACTCACCACCGGACTCGAGCAATTCCAGCCCGATCTTCTGTGCTACATAGCTGGCGCCGACCCCTATCGCGAAGATCAGCTTGGCGGCCTCGACCTGACGATTCCTGGCCTGAAGCGGCGCGACGAATTCGTCTTCCGCACCGCGCGCGAGAGAAACATTCCCATTATGGTGGCGTATGCCGGCGGCTACGCCCGCAACGTCGAAGACACTGTGACCATTCATGCCAACACCGTCGCTGCCGCCAGGGAAATCTACTCCGCTCCTTGATTTCTGGCTGTCATGACGGATTTCTGGTTGTCATCACGGATTTCTGGTTGTCATCACGGATTTGTTGGTTGTCATCACGAGCGAAGCGAGGGATCTGCAGTTCTCGAGTAGCGGGACAGGCAACGAACCACCATCTCCCGCGCAACTAACCGCAGTGCCTCAGCCCAGATCCTCACGTACAAAGAAACCCGAACCCAGCATCGACTGGCGCCGCTTGCGTCGCGAGGCCGAGCGCTTCAACATACGGCAATTCCGTCCCGGTCAGCGCGAGATCATAGAAGCAGTTCTCAGCGGACGCGATGTCCTTGGCGTTATGCCGACCGGCTCCGGTAAGTCGCTCACGTTCCAACTGCCGGCACTGCTTTTGCCGAAAAGCACGGTCGTCGTCTCTCCTCTCATCTCGCTCATGCAGGACCAGCAGGAAAAGGCCGAAGAGGCTGACATCGAAGCTGCCAAGCTGAATTCAACTCTCACCCGTTCGGAAGAGCGCGAGACCGAAGCAGAGATCCGCGAAGGTGAGCATCGGCTCATCTATGTAACTCCCGAGCGGCTGGAGCATCCCGAGTACCTCGATCTGCTCAAGAAAGCAGGCGTCTCGTTGTTCGTGGTAGACGAAGCGCACTGCATTTCGCAATGGGGGCACGACTTCCGTCCCGCTTATCTCGGCCTTCGAGACGCTATTCAGGCGTTGGGCCATCCTCCTGTTCTCGCGCTGACCGCCACGGCCACTCCGCAGGTGGAAGAAGATATCGTGCGCCAGCTGGGCCTGAAGTCGCCCGCCATCGTGAACACCGGCATCGATCGCCCCAACTTGTTTCTTCAAGTGCTTCGCACAGTGAACAGCGAAGAGAAGCTCGGCGCCATTCGCCGCATTCTGCGCGAAACTGAAGGCAGCGGCATCATCTACACGGCCACGGTGCGCGCGGCCAATGAACTCTGCTCCTGGCTGAAAGACGACGGCATCGCCGTCGAGCGCTATCACGGACAGATGAAGCCTAGAGAACGCGAAGACGTGCAACAACGTTTCATGAACAACGAATTCAGGGCGATCGTCGCGACCAAGGCATTTGGACTCGGTATCGACAAGCCGGATATCCGCTTCATCATCCATTACAACTTTCCCGACTCGCTGGAGAGCTACTACCAGGAAGCTGGCCGCGCCGGACGCGACGGCAAGCCCGCCCGCTGCGCACTTCTCTATCGGCTTGAAGATCGCCGCATACAGGGATATTTTCTTGGCGGCAAGTACCCGCGTCGCGAGCACTCGCAAAAAGTCTTCCAGACGCTTTCGGACCTTGCGCAGCAGCCCGAGCGCACTGCGGGCGTAAAGACGGCCGACCTGATAGCGGCCAGTGGAATCCCCCAACGCCGCGTGAAAGTCATCGTCGCGCAACTGGAAAGCGCGGGAATCCTCGATCGCCGCCGCACCGGACTCCGCAAGCTGCGCGACTTCTCCAGCCCGGAAGAGCTCGAGCGCTTCCTCACCGACTACGAACACCGCCATACCGATGACCGCGAACGCCTGCAGGCCATGATGCGCTACGCCGAAACCGCCTCCTGCCGCATGCGCTACATGCGCGAATACTTTGGCGAAGATCCCGGCGCAGAGTGCCGGCACTGCGATAACTGCCGCCGCCGTGCGAATGGCAAGCTCCGCGAATCCGAAACGGCGGCTGCCCCCGAGACCAGCCCGGAACTGACGCTGATGGGAAATCCGCAGGAGCTGCCTGAGTTTCTGCAGGAAACATTGAACGAGCGCGAGCTCTTCCAGATCGGCGACCACGTGCGCCACAAGCGCTT
>CAZBCQ010000107.1:0-4817 GCA_964490255.1 uncultured Terriglobales bacterium
TTCAAATTTTGATTTGACAAGCTCTCCCGCTGCTGGCATTATCCGCAACATTAATTCGGGAACCCACAACAAGTCCTTGTCTAAAACGTTTCTTTAAGTGCCCCAAGGTGATGTCGAGCAACGGTGAAAAGGCCTACTGGGACTGCAATTAAGCGGCAAGGACATGCAAGATGGATGCTTCCCGGCATATCTGGAAAAGACTGGCTACCTCGTTACTGACGATTGTCTTTACGGCGACGTGGCCATTGTGGAGTTTCGCACAACAGAAGTCCGTTATGCGCGTGTACACGGCGGGAAATGGAGGAACGTACACAATCCTTTGCGAGACTAGACTCGCGCTGGAAGACTGCAAGCAAGAGACCGAGATCCTGAAGACGCATCTCCAGGCATATCCGGTCAGCCAGCTCGGCGCATGGACCTGGGTGATTGTTCCCTCGGATCGGTGGAACGATCTCGGCAAAGATCTGGGGCTCGACTCGGAGTCACCTGCCTACACGTCCATCGAAGACCGTATGACTTTAATCGATGAATCAATGCTGGCCCAGAAAGATGCGCGACGACGGGCCGAATTGCTTCGCAAATTTGAGATGCCGTTGCCGAAGTTGATCGACTTGGCTGTCACCCATGAGATGGGACACGCGCTTTGCGGATTCAAAGACGAGTACAAGGCGGATGCAGTAGGAAGACGACTGCGGGAAGGCCAACTGCCTTACTGCTCGCTGCCGGAAAAGAGACGCGAGAAGCTTCCGCTCACGCTGCAAGCAGATGTTTGGGGTGGAAGTCACGCACCGCTCACGGCTGCAGCCAAATGACGTCTAATCTGCAGGGCGACAAGATTCTGATTTTGCGCTGATAACCGTCAGCGTGAACACGCGCCATGGCTTTCTCCGGGGTTTCTCGGCGCATGGATGCTTCCTCAACCCCGGCACAATTGAATAACCCAACCTGAACAACTTATGGGCGGGGGTCTCATCGGGTCTCCGCCACTTTTTGCTACTCATCGCAGGGTGGCTGCATGGAAACCATCTATGTGAGGGACTGCCCTCAATTCAACAGTTTTTCATCCACCAGACGCTCACTTTTCTCCAATTGATCGACTTAGGATTGTGAGTCAGCAACCAGCGAAGCGTTTTTGTGCAGCCTGAGGAGCCTTCCTCTGATCGGCGACCGCGACCATCCTGTTTGCTCAACATCTTTTCGATCGAACGGGTATCTCTGGGGGAAATCTTCGCGCGCCGGACATCTTTGGTTGATAAGAAAAACAGGCGACCATCGCTGGAGTGGACGATTAGGCCTGTCTGCCCTCTTTTGGAAATCATCTTTTGAATTTGTTCCTGCTTCTCGATTGCTTTTCGTCGAGCGACGGCCACAATGCTCTCCTATTCCTGAAGGAATGTTGTCGTACAAACGGAGGAATGGAATTTCAATTGCCGGGAGCGCGAACTGAGACGCCGTATTTGTGAATTGCAATCCTGATTGCGAGTTGTCCCAAGACTCGTTTGCTTTTTACGGCGAAAGCCTTTCGAATCTTAGAGCGATGACAGAATTGACGGGAGTCTTGGGAAGTCCCAACGGCCGCATGACGACCCGCCAAGGAGGCGCATTCCATGATCTCTGTTTTTGTGGGAACCAGTGTCGACGGATTCCTTGCCCGCCCGAATGGCACGTTCGACTTTCTCATCCCTTTCGAAGGCGAACCGCACGGGTGAGGAATTCGTGGCCGGCGTGGATGCCATCGTGATTGGTCGCAAGACGTTCGAGGTCGTTCTGGGTATGCAACCGCATTGGTATTACGGAAAGAAGCGCGTGGTCGTCCTGAGCAGCAAACCGGTCGATCTTTCTTCTATTAAGGGAGGGGCCGTCGAACAGATGTCGGGCAGTCCGGCACAGATCGTGGAGCGGCTCGCCGCCACGGGCGCGCACAACCTCTATGTTGATGGCGGGATCACGATTCAGCAGTTCCTGCGCGCTGGACTGATCAACCGCTTCGTAATAACGCGTGTGCCTGTGCTGATTGGCGAGGGAATTCCTTTGTTCGGTCCGCTACCGTCCGACGTCAAGCTGCGGCACATCTGCACCAAGAACTATGCCAACGGAATGGTCACCAGCGAGTACCACGTCGCATAAGGCGTGCATCGGCACATCGCAAGAACGCCTTCCGAGCTATTTGCATTTGTTAGCAATTGCATTTACCTAACCGATTTGCATTTTTGAACGAAACCCCTTCGAATACTGTTGAGATGACAAGTCGACCTGATCCCGTCCGCACTGCTGCTGAAACCGAAACTCCTCAGCCGCCCATCGCACAGAAAGTCCCAAAGACCGACGTCGCACACGGCGAGACCCGTATTGACGACTATTTCTGGCTGCGCGACAAAGAGAATCCCGATGTTGCGCGCTATCTGGAAGCGGAGAACGCCTACGCTGACGCGCTGATGAGCGAAACCAGCGCTCTTCAGGAGCAGCTTTACCGCGAGATGGTCAGTCACATCAAGGAAACCGATATCGGTGTGCCCTATCGCGAAGGCGACTACTTCTATTACGCGCGCACCGAGACTGGGAAGCAGTACCCGATCTTCTGCCGCAAGCAGGCGACTGGTGAGGTGATCAGAGAAGGCGCCCCAGAAGAAGTTATTCTCGATCAGAATCAGCTCGCTGAAGGACAGAAATTCATGTCGCTCGGCGGCATGAGCGTAAGCGGAAACGGCGACCTGCTGGCCTACTCAACCGACAATACCGGCTTCCGCGAATACGCTCTTTACATCAAGAACCTGGACACCGGAGAGCTTTCCCCTGAACGCATCGAGAAGACCGGTTCCTTCGCTTGGGCGTCCGACAATCGCAGTCTCTTCTACACAGTCGAAGAAGAGAGCACCAAGCGCCACTATCGCGTGTACCGGCACAAACTAGGGACGAATCCGGCCAATGATGTGCTCGTCTACGAAGATCCGGATGAGCGTTTCAATGTTGGCGTCGAACTGACGCGAAGTCGCGAATATCTCTTAATCGAAAGCGGAAGCCATACGACTTCCGAATGGCGGTACCTGCGTGCCGATCAGCCAGAAGGCGAATGGAATGTGATCGCGCCGCGCGTGCAGGATCAGGAGTACCAGGTCGAACATCACGGGGATGAGTTCTTCATCCGCGTGAACGACACGGGGCGAAATTTCCGGCTAGTAACTGCTCCACTGCACGCTCCCGGACGCGAAAACTGGAAAGAACTGATTCCTCACCGCGCCGAAGTAATGCTCGCCGGGATGGAGTTGTTCGCCGACTTCTTCGTCTTGCTCGAACGGCAAGACGGGTTGCCGCACTTTCGCATCACGGACTTTGCCAGCAACGAATGGCACCGCATGGACTTCCCGGAGCCCGCATATTCGGCCTTCCCCGCGCAGAACCGCGAATGGAAGACGACAAAGTTTCGATACGCGTATCAGTCGATGGTCACCCCGAACTCTGTTTACGACTACGACGTTCAGGACCGGCGCTCGACGCTGCTGAAGCGCACCGAAGTTCCCGGCTACGACCAATCGCAGTACCAGGCCGAGCGTATCTACGCTGTTGCGTCCGACGGTGCGCGCATTCCAATTTCGCTCGTCTATCGCGAGGGATTCCAGCGTGACGGATCCCATCCCATGCTCCTCACCGGTTATGGAGCCTATGGCTACACCTATCCGGTGAACTTCAGTTCCAACATTTTGAGCTTGCTGGATCGTGGCTTCTCTTTTGCGGTTGCGCATATTCGCGGCGGCGGTGACCTCGGCAAGGTTTGGCATGACCAGGGCCGCATGATGAACAAGAAGAACACGTTCACCGACTTCATCGCGGCTGCGCAGTTTCTTGTGGATGAGCGTTACACGTCGAGCGATCGGCTGATCGTGACCGGTACCAGCGCGGGCGGCCTCCTGATGGGAGCAATCGCGAACATGCGTCCTGATCTTTTCAAAGCGGTAATTGCGCGCGTGCCATTCCTCGACGTGATCAACACCATGCTGGACGAATCGTTGCCGTTGACGGTTCCCGAGTATGAGGAATGGGGCAATCCCAACGAGAAATCAGCTTACGACTACATGCTGTCCTATTCGCCGTACGATCAGTTGCAAGCTAAAGCATATCCGGCGTTGCTGGTGAAAACGTCGTTCAACGACAGTCAGGTGATGTACTGGGAGCCGGCTAAGTATGTTGCTAAATTGCGCACGCTGAAGACCGACTCGAATCCGCTGCTTCTGAAAACCAACATGGCTGCCGGACACGGAGGCGCGTCCGGACGTTACGACCTGCTGCGCGAAACAGCGTTCGAATACGCCTTTATGCTCTGGCAGGTACAAAAGACCTGATCCGCACGGTGCCCAGGGTCGCGTCCTTCCGTTGGGGCTAACCTCGGACTGCGAAGAAATTTCAAACATGCGCTGCTAACGTTTCGTGAGTGGCCCGTCTAATCCGCAGACTGCCCGTGGAGGCACGTGATGCGGAATCGAATTCTACCTCTGCTCTTATCCAGTTTTACGGCTGCAGTTCTTGTTTTGACTTCGACAGCGCACGCCAGCGAACTCACGTGCCATTCGATGAACTCCAACTGGTGGGACGAAGCCACTGCTGAAGGCGAACAACGCCTGTCAATCCCCGCCAATTCGATCAGCATGCTCCACGTGAATGCGGCCAGAAATGGTGGCATCCAGGTGAGCGGATGGGATGGAGATCATTACGAAGTTTTGGCGTGTAAGGCAGCCGCGGGCAAAGATGACGCCGATGCGCAGCAGCACGTCGCGCAGATAAAAATGGTGTTGAATGGCGATCAACTCAGCGTCGAAGGCCCG
>CAZBCQ010000107.1:4917-14194 GCA_964490255.1 uncultured Terriglobales bacterium
CGTCGCGCAGATAAAAATGGTGTTGAATGGCGATCAACTCAGCGTCGAAGGCCCGATCGGTGAACGCTGGAATGCGTTCCTGATTATTCATGCGCCCAGAAATGTGAATCTGGATATGCACGCCAAGAATGGACCCATCGAGGCGCGTGAAGTCTCCGGAACCCTGACAATAGAAGCCGAAAATGGTCCGTTGGCACTGCGCAACTGCTCCGGCCAGTTGAAGGCTACGGCGCAGAACGGACCCATCCAACTGGTTGGAACAAGTGGTTCGGCTATCCTGAAAGCGACGAACGGGCCTGTCGAAGTGAAAGTACGCGGCAATGCGTGGACCGGTGGGGAGGTCGAAGCGCACTCAGAGAACGGGCCGATCCTGCTGGCAGTTCCCGAAGGATTCCAATCGGCGTTTCTGGTCGAAGCCAGCGAACATGCGCCGATGAGCTGCAAAGCCACCGTGTGCGATCAAGCCCGCAAAACTTGGGACGACCGGACGCGCCGCATTGAATACGGAACTGGATCACCCATCCTGAAGATCTCGACGGAAAACGGGCCCATTGCGGTGCAGACCGCGAAGGCCGAATTCTGATTGCTAAACCCAGGTGAGCGTCCTTGTTGCGGACGCTAATCTGGGGCATAAGGCAATTGTTCCGAGCTTCAACGACTACTTCCCTACGTTCTCCAACTCCGCAGCCGCCGCATCGATCACGCTCGCCTCATTCTGCAGCGTGTTCGCCACCACCACGATTTCGGCATCAGCTTCCTGCCACTTCTTCTGTTCGATCGCTTCGCGAATCCCAGGCAGCGTCTTCACACCATAGCCCGTGTAAAAGCCAGGAGCGTAGATCTGGTGTTTGAACCACGGACGATTCGGCAGTCCCTGCTCGGCGGTTAGCGCTCGCTCCGCTCCAATGAGCTTGGCATTGACGGCCGTAAGGGAGCCCTTCGCAAGTGCTGCGCCGCCATTTTGCTCGGCTTGTGTGAAAGCACGTTGATAGCGTTCTGTACCGTGGGTCAGCGCATCGAGAGCGTTCTTCAAAGGCGCGAAGTTCAGGTAGGGCGGAACCGCCTCGCGTGCCGGTGGGACGTAGGTCTTGGTCGGATCGGCCGCAGCCAGCTGGTCGCCTTCTTCCAACTCCTTGTTCTGCTCGATGATCTGGTTGCGCTCATCTGTCGCCAACTTCTCCACTTCTTCCGCATATCGCTTCACGGTGTCAGTTAACGCGGTGAAGTCGAGGGGAATGAGGTCCGAGTCGGCGAGGCGCATTACCGTAGTCCCGCCCGTTTGAGCCAGCGCAACACCATAGACGAATTGCGGATCGTCGAAGTGCGTGTACCAGTAAAAATCGTCGTAGATAGAGTGATAAATTCCGCCACCGTCTTCACCCTCGAATCCGAGGTTCACGGAAGCCACCCCGAGATGGTCAAGGAACACGGTGTAGTCCGAACCTGAACCGAGCGCGCTAACCTGCACATACTTGCGGTCACGCACCTTCCTCTTTTCCTCGTCTGACTTCGCCTCCACAATGTCTCGCGCGTGCCTCCGCTGCCAGACCGACATCTGCTTTTCGGGATCCTGGATATCGCGCGCCACGTCGTTCAGAAGTGTCTGCAGCGAGTGGGACGCTCCTGTATATAAAAAGCCGCCGCTGTTCGAATCGGAGTTGACGTAAGCCACCGCATGCTGGCGTAGTTCATCAGCGTGCGTCTCGGCCCATTCAGTCGATCCAAGCAGGCCTGGCTCTTCGCCATCCCACGTGGCAAGAATTACGGTGCGCTTTGGCTTCCATCCCTGCTTCAACAACTCACCGAACGCCCGCGCTTCTTCCAACTCCGGCGACGTGCCGGATACCGGATCCTGCGATCCATTCACCCACGCATCGTGATGGTTCCCGCGAAGCACCCACTCATCGGGATACATCGAACCCGGAATACGCGCGATCACATCGTAGATAGGCTTGTGATCCCAGTTGAAGCTCACCGCGAGATGAACCTTCGCCGGTCCGGGACCGACGTGATACGTAATGGGCAGCGCGCCACGCCAATTCTCAGGAGCAACCGGACCGGTCAATTGTTCGAGCAGGGGCTGCGCGTCGCCATAGGAGATTGGCAGAACCGGAATTTTCGTCAGGACCTTGACGTCCTTCAGGTCGAGGCGCTTCGCGTCTGCGGTTGACCCCACCCCGGGCGTTTCCGGGTCTCCGGGATGAATAGGCATGTCCATTACGCTGCCGCGTTGGACGCCATTCGAATTCCGATAGGCTCCCTTGGGGAAAACGTCGCCCTCAAAATATCCATCATCCCGCGGATCGGAATAGATGATGCAGCCAACCGCTCCGTGCTCAGCCGCAACTTTTGGCTTAATCCCGCGCCACGAATTCCCGTAACGCGCAATGACGATTGCGCCCTTCACAGAAATACCCATGCGATCGAGTTGGTCGTAATCCTCGGGAATCCCGTAGTTCACATAGACCAGCGGCGCGGTCACGTCCCCATCGATCGAATATGCGTTGTACGTAGGCAGTTGCTCCGACTGCTGGCTCGAGGTCGGATCACCGGGAACCGCAGGTTCCACCAGTTTCGCCGTATACGGCTTCGGCCCCAGCAGTTCCAGCTTGCGCGACTTCGGCGTGGGATAAAGAACGGTGAACGTCTCAATGTGGGCGTCCAGTCCCCAGCTCTTGAATTGAGAGAGGATCCATTCCGCGTTGTCTTTATCGTAAGGCGATCCAACGTTATGCGGGCGCGCAGAAAGCCGCTGATTGTACTGTCGGATATTGTCGGCGGCAGGAAGCTGGCGGAACTTCTGTTCCCAATCGCGCTCAGAGGCGGATGATTGCTGGGAGTACCCAGCCAGGGGAGCGTTTTGGGCGGTAGCGATTTGAAGCGGCAACAGTGAAAAGATCAGTAGTGCAACTAACGCGAGTCGCAACGGTTGCATTCTCTCTCCCAGGAAACCTGCGCGGCATTATATCGTGTAGAGCTGGATGAGCGCGCACAAGCAAGCCCGAATGGAGTTCACTCGCCCCCGAGTGGGCCCTGCTGTCGAAGCGGATAGGAGTGCCAAGTCGCCATACGGCGTTCGCTCAACATAAAATGATGTGGCATGTCACGGATTCTGCTCCTTTCGAACACCACCGGCTACCAGGCGAATGCCTTCAAGACAGCAGCCGAGCGCATGGGAGTCTCCATCGCACTGGCCACCGATCGGTGCCATGTGCTCGAAGATCCATGGGAAGATGGGGCGCTTCCAGTCAGATTTGACGAGCCGCAGGAATCTGCCGACAACATAACCGATTTTGCGCGACGCAATCCTCTTAAAGGCATCGTCGCGATTGGAGACGCACCGACCATGACTGCGGCCTTCGCCGCTGAGCGGCTTGGACTTCCGTTTCACCCGCCGCACGCTGTGGATGCTTGCCGCAACAAGTGGATCGCACGCGAACGTTTCAAGGCCGCCGGATTGGCAGTGCCCTGGTACCGGCGATTTCCGACCGACTACGCCCCCGCGATGGCAGCCGATGAAGTTCCCTTCCCGTGCGTACTCAAGCCGCTTGGTCTGTCAGCCAGTCGCGGGGTGATTCGCGCCAATCACGAGCAAGAGTTCGTTGCAGCGTTCGAGCGCATAACTAAGCTGCTTGAATTGGCAGACGTCCGCATCAGTCGCCTCGATTCGACGCAGTGGATTCAAGTGGAAAGCTATATTCCTGGAGAGGAATTCGCGCTCGAAGGACTCGTCTCGCACGGTGAACTGAAGACTCTGGCGCTGTTCGACAAGCCCGATCCGCTCGAAGGGCCTCTTTTCGAAGAGACAATCTACGTGACTCCTTCGCGATTGTCCGCGCGCGATCAGCAGGCGATTTTCGATTACGCACAGCGTGCCGTAGCCGCTCTCGGGCTTCAGCACGGCCCGATTCACGCCGAATTTCGCTTCAACGAACAGGGGTCTTGGGTTCTTGAAGTAGCGGCGCGACCCATTGGCGGACTTTGCGCGAAAGCGTTGCGCTTTGATTCCGGCATGTCGCTGGAAGAACTCATTATCCGCCACGCGCTCAGAGAACAAATAAGCCAAGTGCAGAGAGAAAATGCAGCTTCGGGAGTCATGATGATCCCCATCCCTTCGGCTGGAGTTTACGAGGGGGTCGAGAATGTGGCCGCTGCTGAAAAAGTTGAAGGCATCGAATCGATCGAAATCACGGCCAAGCTGCAGCAAAAACTGATTCCACTGCCAGAAGGTGCGAGCTACCTTGGATTCATTTTCGCTCGCGGTTCATCGCCGGCGTTCGTCGAGCGGGCGCTGCGACAGGCGCACGCGAAATTGCACTTTCAGATTTCGGCGGAGTTGAAGGTGGTTTGATTTAAGTACGTCAGTACATCAGTATTTCAGTAAGTCAGTCCAAACGGATATTCGTGCCTCTACACTGATGTACTGAAGAACTGATGTACTGAATAACTGATCTACTGCTTCGTCTTCTGCGGCACAAATCCTGGCGGGAGCGCGGCATTCTCGCCAAAGAAGTACTCTTCCATCTGCTTTACCAGGATCTCCTGATCCGACTTATTCGCCGGGTTCAGGCGATATTCGTTCAGAATCATCTTGCAGTGTTCGGCCCACATCTTCCAGGCTTCTCGCGAAACATTATTGAAGATGCGCTGGCCCAGTTCGCCTTCGAACGGCGGCTCATCCAGTCCCGGCATCTCACGCTGAAACTTCACACAGAACACTGTGCGCGTTACCGGTTCATTATCGGGTTGGGGCGTAACTGGATTGCCGCAGCTCATGGCTCGCTCCTTGTTATCTGGTCACTTGGATGATTCTAACGCACCAAGGGTTCAGCTCGTGCAGGCCTGAAGCTCTTCGCTGAAGAGCGTAGCTAGTAGCTTGTAGTCATACGAGCCAGCTACCAGCTACAAGCTACCCCATCCCGAAAATGAAACTGATACGTACAGGAAGGAAGGTCTCTACTTCAGCAGCCCCTGCTGGGCGATCCCAATGTTGTCTCGCGTCGAGTTCTTCACCACGTACATCATCTCGTCAGCCTGACGAATGATCTCGTGTGCACTCTTCGCATCTTCTGGGTAAGACGCCAAGCCAAAGCTCGCACGCACATTCAGGTTTAGTCCATCGCCCTTTAGCCACGCAGTCCGTCGGAAATATTCGAGCAGTCTGCGCGCAACCACAGTCGCCGATTCCTTGCTCGTCTGCGGAAGAAGAATGACGAATTCGTCTCCACCGTAGCGGAACGCGTAATCGATCAAGCGCAGGTGGGATTTCACCGCATATCCGATCTCAGCCAGCAGCTTGCTGCCGATCAGGTGCCCATAGGTGTCGTTCACCATCTTGAAGCGGTCGAGATCGATGAACAGCACCGTGAACTCATATCCGAAACGTGCTGAACGGTAGACCTCTGCTTCGAGCGTCTTATAAAGGTGACGCGCATTGTAGAGGCCGGTGCAGTCGTCCGTAATCGTCAGTTCCTGGATCTTCTCAACTGCACGTGCATTTTCGATGGCAATGGCCGCGTAGTCGCACAGCGCCTGCAGGAAGAACATCTCGTTCTCTTCGAACTGGCCCATGCTCACATTGATTAGCTGGATCACGCCCAGCACGCGCTGGCGTGACTTCAGCGGCATGCAGATGATCGACCGCGTCTTCCACTTCGTCATCTCGTCAATGCGCTTAGCGAAACGCGGATCGTTATATACATCCGGCACGATCAGCGGTTCCCCGTGCCGTGCGACCCAACCGGCAATTCCTTCGCCCATCTTCAACCGGACAGCCTTGAGCGTGTCGGCGGCGTCGCCCACGGCGATTGCGAAATAGAGTTCGTCTTTCGCGTCATCGGCCATCAACAGGGACCAGGTATCCGGCTTGAAATACTCCGCTACCTTTTCCATGATGGTTTGCAGGATCGAGTCGAGGTTCAGGGATGACGTCAGCGCCTTGGCGACATCGTGGAATATGTTCAGCTCGTGAAGATGTCGCTTTCTTTGGACTTCCGCGCTTTGCATCATCAATGGGGATCCGGGCCCATGTTCCGGGCTATTCGGCGAATTATATTTTCGGTCTAGTCCCACAGCAATACAGGTAAGTTACCGATGTCACTCTTTGGGTCAGTCACCAATACCTTAGATTTCAGTAACATGCAGTGAGCTTGTGTGTTTGACACTGGCAAAGTCAGTACCTATCATCTGGGTGCATTCCACTTTAACAGTCGCAAGAGGGGTTTTTTGGCCGGTTTTGGTGAAAAACTGCGGCGTGAACGCGAGCTACGCAAAATCTCGCTAGACCAGATTGCGACTGCCACCAAGATCAGCACGCGGATGCTGAAAGCGCTTGAGGAGGAGAAATTCGAACTCCTCCCCGGCGGCATCTTCAATAAGGGATTCATTCGCGCTTACGCGAAATTCCTCGGCATGGATGAGGATCAGGCTATAGCCGACTATGTTGCGGCCAGCGGTCCGGAAGAACCCATCAACAACATCCCGCAGATTGCCGATATCCCGGAAAAGCCCGCGCGGCAGCTGGATGAAGAAGGAACCGTTTCCTGGAACACGATTGTCATACTGGTCCTGCTCGTTGCCGTTGGGTACGGCGGATGGACCTACCACAACCATCGCAAGGCGGAAAGGGAGAGCCGCGCAACCACCGCAGCGGTTACTACCCCGAGCACTGTTCCACCAGAATCGTCCACGCCCGAGCCGAAAGTCGAAACCACCACGCCGAAACAGCCAGTCGCCAACCTGAAAGCTTCATCCAGCTCTGCCGCACCGATCACCGCCGACGGGGTGCCAGCAAGCACCGCGAGTCCGGCAGCATTAAAAACCGAGTCGACCGAGGCTGCGCAAAAGCCAGCGGTCGATTTGGTAATCCACGCCAATGAAGAATCCTGGGTGCAGGCCGTCGCCGACGGAAAGACGGTGTTTTCGGAGACCCTCCAGGCCGCCTCCGAAAAGCATGTGACTGCTGCGCGCCGAATCACTCTGACGGTGGGAAATGCCGGCGGAGTCGAAGTAACCTACAACGGCGCGACCCTCCCCGACATCGGGGGTCCCGGCAAGGTCCGCACCATTGTCTTCAGCCCCAGCAAGTTCGAATTTCAGTCGGAAGAGCAATAGAGAACGCCTCCCCGTTCACTCCGGAGAGCAGGCGTTTCCATGTAAAAATGCGCCGTTAAATGGTACGAAGTGCAACTTCTGTTCACTTGTAAGCTGTTGCAGGCGTAAGAACTGATTGAGTTCGCCCGAGTTCTCTGGTAAGTTGGAAGACGCTTAATTCGATTTTGCGGCCTACGCTGTAAGTTCCTCTCTGTTGTAGCGTCCAAAGTCATTCAGGAGGAAGCAAGCTTTGTCTTCCAAGAAGCGGTACTTATTTACGTCCGAATCCGTGACCGAAGGTCACCCGGACAAGATCGCCGATCAGATTTCCGATGCCATCCTAGATGCTTGTATCGACCAGGATCCGTACAGTCGCGTGGCCTGTGAAACCCTGACCGCCACCGGCCTCGTCGTCATCGCCGGCGAAATTACCACCAAAGCCTACGTAGATTTCCAGAGTCTGGTTCGTGGTGTAGTAGCCGCGATCGGCTATGACAATGCCCTCTACGGCTTCGACTCCAACACCTGCGCCGTGATCTCGACCATCAACAAGCAGTCCGGTGATATCGCCATGGGCGTGGACGTGGGCGGCGCCGGTGACCAGGGCATGATGTTCGGTTACGCCACGAACGAGACAGCCGAGCTGATGCCAGCCCCAATCTCTCTGGCTCACAAGCTCACGCTAAGGCTCACTGAAGTTCGCAAGAACGGCACACTTCCTTACCTCCGGCCCGACGGCAAATCCCAAGTCACAGTGGAATACGACGAAAACGGCAAACCCTACCGCGTGGACGCCGTAGTCATTTCTACGCAGCACGCCGAGACCATCTCAAGCGAGGAACTGCGCGCCGACATTCTGAAACACGTGATCCAGGCGACCATCCCCGCCGAACTGCTCGACGCCGACACCAAGTACCACATCAACCCAACCGGACGGTTCGTGATCGGTGGCCCCATGGGCGACACCGGTCTTACCGGGCGCAAGATCATCGTGGACACCTACGGCGGCATGGGACGTCACGGTGGTGGTGCATTCAGTGGCAAGGATCCGACCAAGGTTGATCGTTCCGCTGCCTATATGGCCCGCTACATTGCCAAGAACGTTGTAGCTGCTGGGCTTGCGGACCGCTGTGAAGTTCAGCTTGCCTACGCGATCGGTGTGGCAGATCCGGTTAGTGTGCTGGTTGAGACATTCGGAACCGGTAAGGTTTCCGACGAGAAGATCGCCGAGGCAATTCGCGCGAACTTCCATCTGACCCCGAAGGGCATCATCGAGTCGCTGAAACTCCGCCGTCCGATCTATAGGAAGACGGCCGCCTACGGTCACTTCGGCCGCAACGATCGCGACTTCACCTGGGAAGCTACTGACAAAGCGGCTGCCCTGCACTCAGCAGTTGGTTCAGAAGCTGCCGCGCACGCGAAGAATTAACGACCTTGCAGCGCTCCCCCGGTCCGGATGGACCTGAGGGGAGATGGTGTGAAACGGGCGCACCATGTGTGCGCCCAACCCCCACGAAGATTTTGGGTGGCCCATCCTAGGCTTCTTTTGGCTAGGGTGGTGTCAGAAACAATCCCCGTCCGACTTACGGCAATGATTCCCACGGCCCCCGAGCTGTTGTTAAATAGGAGATTATGGCAAGCACAACCACCAACATTCCCTGTGACGTTAAGAATTTCGAAGTAGCGGATCTGGGTAAGAAGCGCATCGAGTGGGCCAACCAGTCGATGAAGGTTCTGCAGATTATCCGCAAGGACTTCATCAAGAACCAGCCACTCAAAGACATTCGCATCTCGGCTTGCCTTCACGTAACCGCCGAGACCGCCAACCTGATGATCACCCTCCGCGATGGCGGCGCCGATGTCGCGCTCTGCGCCTCGAACCCGCTCTCCACGCAGGACGACGTAGCTGCTTGCCTGGTCCGCGACTACAACATCCCCGTATTCGCGATCAAAGGCGAGGACAACGACACCTACTACTCGCACATCATGTCCGCGCTCGATCACAAACCGCATATCACCATGGATGACGGCGCTGACCTGGTCAGCATCGCGCTTACCAAGCGCACCGATGTCATAGACGGCATCATCGGCGGCACCGAGGAAACAACTACCGGCGTGATCCGCCTTCGCGCCATGGCGAAAGACGGGGTGCTGAAGTATCCCATCGTCGCCGTGAACGATGCCG
>CAZBCQ010000108.1:0-14076 GCA_964490255.1 uncultured Terriglobales bacterium
ACTTGATCAGCGACTCGTCCAAGCTCAGGGAAGTCGAGGTGTGGTACTCGAAGTAGAGATCGGCATAATCGCCTCCCGCTGAGAGAGCCTCAGCCAGGTAGCGCTCCAAGTCGCGGCTCGTAAGTCCTAGTTTTTGAAAGAAGAATGCCCGATGGTCCATGAAAGCCAGCTTCTAAGGGCGGCCGTTGCAGCCGAGCCCCAACTTTCAGGTTAACACTTTTCCATTGGACCAACAGACGCTCTGCGAATCACGCGTGAGAGTCAGTTGATCGCTCGGCTCTGGGTTACACTGCTTACCCCGTGGCTGCCGCGGCTCCTGCAGTTACCCCATCCTCGACTCCGAAGCCTACTGCTGCAGCCATTCCTCATCCGCTCTTCTTTGCTGCTCTCGCCTACGCTGGAGGAATTGCCTGGGCGAAGCTCACTGTCGCCGTCGGACAGTGGGCGCCTCCGAATTGGCAAATCGTCGCCGCGCTGCTGCTCATTGCGCTAGGCGGAATCGCGATTCTGCTGCGAGTACCTCCGCGCCTCGCCTGGGCAGCGGCATTTCTAGCGTTTGCGGCAACAGGCGCGGCACAGTTCTCTCTCGGAACACCCCATCCAGTAGTACTGTTTCGGACGGAACTTGAGAATCAGGAGGTTGTGATTGAAGGCTTTGTCACACGAGCGTCCCTACCGGTTCTTGAGCGCGCGATGGACAACGGCAATGCTGAAGGAGACGCCGAGACGTACCAACAACTCGATCTTCAGGTCGATCAAGTGTCCCGCCAAGATGCACCCGCACCACAGTTGACGCAAGCGTTCGGAGCGCGAGTGAGCGTCTACGGTGCGGAGACGCAATCTGTCGAATTACTAGGCACAGCGCGTATCTCGTTCCACTACGGGCAACGACTTCGGATTCACGGCCGCATCCGTTCTCCTCAAGTCTTCAACGATCCCGGAGTTTTCGACCGCAGAGCATACCTGCGGCAGCAAGGCATTGTGGCTGTCGTAAACGCGAAAGGAAATGACATCGAAGTGCTTCCCGGAATGGGAGGCACCCGCCCGGGACGGTGGCGAGCACAGGTTCGCGAGAGTCTGCTGACACATATCCTTGGGTTGCAGTCCGATGCGGATCCTCACTGGCGGTTATTCGGAATCAGTCGCACAGATGCAGGCTTACTCGCGGCGATGATCCTGGGCGAGCGGTCGTTGCTCGATCAGCGCGTCAAACAGGACTTTCAACGAACCGGCTCCTACCACTTGCTTGTCGTATCGGGAATGGCGGTCGCGATTCTAGCGTTTGCGGTCTTCTGGATTTGCCGGCTGTGCCACATGCCGGAAATTGGGGCAACGATTCTAAGTGTGATCTTCATTGCTCTATACGTCACGATCACCGATCTCGGTGCTCCGGTTCAGCGTGCCGCGCTGATGTGCGGCGTCTACATGCTCGCCCGGCTCTTTTATCGAGAACGGGACGTGCTGAATGCAATTGGCTTCGCCGGTTTAGCTGCGCTGGCCATCGCCCCAGCTTCTCTGTTCGATGCAGGGTTCCAGATGACCTTTCTGGCCGTGATCGCCATCGCCGGCATTGCAGGTCCCGTTCTAGAACGCACAACTGCGGTTTACAGAAAGGCGCTTTATCAACCCGGCTCGACGAGTTACGACTTGCATCTGCATCCGATCCAGGCGCAATTCCGCCTCAACTTGCGAATGATCCTTGTTCGTCTCGAGCGACTCATTCCAAAATGGCTCGCTCGAGTTGGCCTGTTCGGAGGCATACGCGTACTACTCCGGCTCGCAGAAATCTTCCTCATCTCCGCCGTCATGCAGGCTGCCTTGGCTTTGCCGATGGCAGTGTACTTTCACCGTGCAAACACCCTGGCGTTGCCGGCGAACGTCGCTGTGGTCCCGGTGATGAGCATGCTGCTGCCAGTGGCAGTGGTGGCAACGTTATGCAGTTACGGCGGGGCATGGGTGGCGATGGTTCCCAAAGTGATCACAGCTTTGCTGCTTCATTTCGTTAGCTCCGCCGTGTTTACCTTTTCGCACTTCCGAGCAGCGGATATCCGAGTGCCGACTCCGTCCACTTGGGCAGCTTGTTTTTGCCTGCTGGCAATCGCGCTATGCCTTATCGCCGCGCGGAGACGTTACCTGCTGTTGTTTAGTTCACTGCTGGTATTCGGCGCCAGTGACTTGTGTGTTCTATATGCTCGCAAGCCAGACATCGTTCACGGCAAGCTGGAAGTAACCGCGATTGATGTTGGCCAGGGAGACTCTCTGTTGGTAGTGACGCCGCAAGGTAAAGCTCTTTTGATCGACGGCGGAGGCACTCTCGGCGTAAATATGTCTGGATTCGACATCGGCGAAGAAGTGGTCTCATCTTATCTCTGGTCACGGGGCTTCTCGCGCCTCGATGCAGTTGCGCTGTCGCACGCCCATGGGGATCACATCGGCGGCCTGCCTGCGGTGCTCGCCAACTTTCATCCAGGCGCTCTCTGGATTGCTCCTGGGCCACAAACGCCCGCTCTCGAAGCCCTCAGAGCGGAAGCGTCCCGATTCGGAATTCCTGTTTCGGAGTACAGTGCCGGCAGACAATTCAACTTCGGTGGTGCGGCGTTCACGGTGTTGGCTCCCTTCGCGGATGATGCACCGACAACAGTACGCGACAATGACGATTCGATGGTCATCGAGACTACGTTCGGCAAAGCCTCAGTCTTGCTGGAAGGTGATGCAGAAAAGAAAACCGAGCGCATTATCACCCCTGAGCTTGGACACATAAGCCTGCTCAAAGTCGCCCATCATGGCAGCGCTACTTCTTCGACTCCAGAGCTGCTCGCAAGAACTCAACCCGAGTTTGCCATTATTTCGGTGGGAAAATTCAATCGCTACGGACATCCGCGAGCAGAAGTCCTCGAGCGCCTAAGATCCGAGAACACGTGCACTTACCGCACCGACGTCACTGGCGCCACAAGTTTCTTCCTGAATCGGGACGGAGTCGATCAG
This sequence comes from uncultured Terriglobales bacterium, assembly GCA_964490255.1. Classification (GTDB taxonomy): domain Bacteria; phylum Acidobacteriota; class Terriglobia; order Terriglobales; family Acidobacteriaceae; genus JAJPJE01. The sequence continues at coordinate 2,986 of CAZBCQ010000108.1, forward strand.
ATTCGCTGGGGACGTGAGCAGGCAGTTATGGCAGTTCCAGATCGCTGGACTCCTCGCTCTCAGGCGGGGCATTGCGCTGCTCGTCGATGATGCTGCGGGCTTCCTCCGCATCGCTCGGTCGAACTCGGAGCACGATGCCACCTACCCCGGGAAGAACATCTTGAGGCGCATCCCGGTACGTTCGTAGCGCTTCGATGCCGTTCGATTCGAGCAGTCCCTGCACGACGAGCGCCTCGGCCTCATCCGCAGTATCGAACACCGTGACAAGTTCGCGTTCTCTTTCGATGGGCACAGCTTTGTAGTTCGGATTGGTGGCCATCTCTCCTCCCGACGCTTGCTTCATCCGTCCCGCGAGAGTGCAAACAGCTTAGATGCACTTAAGTACCTTTCAGTGTACTCCGCAGAGTTGAGCCGGCAGAAAACGGGTGTATTATCCGCTGCATGCGCTCAGGATCCGCGGAACGAGACTGCTTCGCTGAATTTTTTGCGCAACGCACCCTTCCCCCAATTCCATCCAATCAGGAAACGCTCCTGCAGGGAAAGTCGGGCCAAGTAGCCTACCCGAAATCAGGGCCGGAATCAGTGGCGATTCTGGCACAACATGAGGTGGAGCTCGGCGGTGCAGGTTTCGGGAGATACGAATGAATCCTACGGGACAAAAGAAAGAACCGGAAAAACGCAGTCAGCTCGAGATCGAGCAGGAAGAAGAAAACCGAAAGATCCGCCGGCTGCAATTGATGATGAACATGGTAATGTCTGTCCTCGCGCAGGATGAGGACCTGACGCTCGAGCAGGCGTCAGAGATGATCGCCAATGCCAAGACAGCGGCGCTCGCCATGTTTCCCGATAAGGAACTTGCATACGATCTGATCTATCGGCCCAGATTTCAGCGATTGCTGAACGAAAGGTTCAGGCTGCAGTAATCTGGCTTCGGCGGATGCGAGGTGGCCCTGCTTCGTACGCCAAAATTGCTCTCAGAATTTCAAAATCAGGCCCGCACCGGCAAAGACATTATTCTGGCCAACATTAAAATTGGGTGTGCCATTGTGAAACTCGCGAAGCTCCGCGCGGAACCTGAGCAGCGGGATCATGTTGAAGTCGAACCCCCCGCCCACTTGAAATGCTCCCACCGTGCTACTTGCGACTGAAGCAGTTCCTGAGTAATGGGCGAGACCTCCGCCAGCCGCGATAAAAGGCGAGACGAAGGGTAATCCGACCTGTAGCCGAATCCCGGGAGTGAAATATAGGGTAGAGAAGTCCTGGCGCAATCCAGCCGCGACCAGCGATCGCGTTGGTACGCCCACTACCGGCAACTCCAGGTGGATGCCCGCTAGATGAAAATTTACGAGCCGATGCGCTACAACGCCTTCATAAGCGATGCGGGTAGGCGAGTGGGTCGCTGTCGGTGGTGGACACGTGATGCCAACAGGACAGGCGATGGACTGGGGTGGTGCATCAGAGGTGAACATGCCCCCGGCCAGAACGCCGATCTCGTTCGATTGCGCAGCAGAGATAGTTGAAAACACCAGGACAAGGGAAATAGCCCAAAACAACTTCTTCAAAATGGCCTCACAACAGAGGGATGAACTGCTGCAAGGATTATAAAAGGGTGACGAGTTGAGATCTCGCCACCCACGACAAAAAAGACCAAATTGGGAATCAGTGATCGTCGCGATCCTGCTCCGGCTTCGCGTTGTCTGCGGGAGTGATGATCCCGAAGAGTCCATCGGCTTCATCGTTCACACCGGCGGTGAAGAAGAGAGTATTCGGTGGACCCTGGGTTGGAGGGATTCCGGGCTTGCTGGAAATGCCGTCAGAGAAATACAAGGCCCAGAGCCGCTGATTCTGCAGTGCATGTCCGTTCTGGTCGCGCAGTAGTCCGTCGAATCGACCGCTGTCCGGGTCATACACAGCAATCTGCCCACTCCCGGCATTGCCGATCAGAAGATGTCCGCTGTAGAAGCCGAAATTTGGCGTAGTCGACGCGGCTGGTGCAAGCGCTACTCCCCACGGAGCATCCAGCCATGGACCAGGCTCGAGTCGCTGTAATAGCTTGCCGCTGGGCGAGAACTTATCGACAAATCCCAATCCGGAAGCGTCAAAATCGTCGTGCTTATCGGCATTCTGCTTCGCGTAGGTCACGTACAGATTGCCCTTGACTGCCTGCACGTTAAACGGAGCAAAGCCGCGCGGAATCGCGCGATCGCGAAATGCGCCATCTCCGTCGCCGTCACCATCGCCGTCCAGCGTTACAGGTTTGAAATTCGTATCGTAGGTCTCGATGGTACCGGCACGAAAATTAGTCACATACAACAGCATTTGGGTTCCGTTGGCAGCGACGGTCGCGCCCTTGTACACTGCGCCAGGCCCCACCTTGGAATTGTCAAGAATCGGGGTTGCATTATTGCCATTCGCAAAATTCCAGGCGGAGATCGTGCCATCTTCCGTGACAAACGTGAACAGGGCTGCCTGCGGTGGATTCGTTCCCGGAATGGTAAACCCGGCTGCGCCGGTAAACGCGATTCCCGTCGGAGTGCTACTGGTTGAGCTATCCGAGCAATTCTTTTTGAAGACCGTGGTCGGCGGAATCTTGACCATCAGCGACTTCAAATTGCCGGCGACATTGTAGAGCGTAGAGGTTCCCGAGTTATTGTTTGCCACCCACACCGGTGAGCCCGGCGCCGTGGCCATTCCCCACGGATTGCACAGCAGGACGTCAGGCCCCTGGGGATTTAAGGCCAAGCCAGCAATATCGGAATCAAGGTTTGTCTGTTGATACTGTTGGGCGAGCGAAAAGCTGGTTAAGACAGCTACCACAGCCAACGCGCACAAAAGCCTGCACGTTGTAATAGAGATGCGTTCGGACTGCATGATTTCTCCTCCGCGAATTGGAGAAGATTCTAAGTTCGTGAGCTGTTGAATAGCGGCTTCAGGTACGAACTGGATGGGACAGAATTCTCTTTCGTTCTATTTCGAAATTGGTTCGACAACATCGCTAGCCGCAGCTTCGCGGCTCTGTTGTCGATCAAAAGCTCTCTGACTCTCTACGATGAGCTGCCGAGCCATGGAAGCGTCCAGCCAGCCTTTGGGTTCCACGCGCTTTCCTTCCAAGTCCTTGTATATCGAGAAGAAATGTGTGATCTCGCGCAAAATGTGCGGGTAGATCTCTGAGTAGTTCCAAACATCTTTGTACCTGGGATTACTTTTTCCGACCGCCAGCAGCTTCTCGTCGTGGATACCCTGATCGAGCATGTCGAGCACGCCGATGGGACGAACTTCCATTACGCAGCCGGTGAAACTCGGGCTATCGACGAGCACGAGCACATCCAACGGATCACCATCGTGGCTCAAGGTGCTGGGAAGAAACCCGTAATCGCCGGGAAAGTGCACTGGCGAATACAGATTGCGGTCGAGACGGAACACGTGGAGCTTCTTGTCGTACTCGTATTTGTTAATCGATTGCAGTGGAATTTCCACTACAACGTTCACAACTTCCGGAGCCTTCTCGCCGAGCGGCAACTTGAGATAGTCGAGCATCCTTCAAGTCTATCGCGGCAGGGACGTGGAACCTGAAGCGAAAGCTTACTTGCGGGCGGAACGCCGTTCAGGCGGATTGTGACGCGCGAAGCCTCGTGCCGGAAGCAGTCTCCGCGCCTGTGCTTCCCATAAACCTGCGAGCTGCAAGCGCGATGGGCAGCCCGACAATGAACATGTGCTCGACCAGGTTCACGAAGAACAACGTTCCAATCACCGGCAATCTATGGATTGCAGACAGCGGAATTACGACGAAGTTCATGAAGAAGTAAACAGCAATGCCGAATAGTAGACCTGAGAAGAACGGGCGGCGGATCATCCACGTAAGTTTCCGACTGGCAACGCAATAGGTGCTCGCTGCGCCGAACGCGATGGTGAAGTGCAGAAGCAATCCGAGCAGGGCGGTTCCGATGCCGCCCTGAAGCGCCGCAGAACCAAGCAGCCCGCGGGCAATGCCGCGCAGCAGGCGCGCTGGTGCGATCCCGAGTGCGCCAAATAGCGCGAAGGCGTAAGCGATGTCCAGGACTGCGCAAACGAGGCCGCCCCAGAGGATCGCCATTCCCATTCTAGGACGATCGTTGCTATTGGCGCTCATGTTCAAGCGTCCTCGTTCGGAGCCCGAGCGAGCGCGCAGGCGCTCCTGCGCAGCGCCTCACGCGCTCAGCTCTGCCCCATGTCGCACAGCATGAACAAAAGCTCTGCCGCGGTCGCACAAAATCAGCTCAAAAACAAACAGATTCAGACGAAAACTATCGCTTCAGAGTCTTCGGTGAGACACCGAGGATTCGTTTCATCTGCGCGGCCAAATGGCTCTGGTGCGCGAACCCCGTCTCGACCGCCACCTGGCTGACCGGCAAGTCGCTTTTGCGCAGCAGCTCTGCAGCGCGATCGATCCTGCGCCGGATTACGTACTGGTGCACAGGCACGCCGACCGCCTTGCGAAATAAAACCTTGCAGTGAGAGACGCTGAGCCCGGCGACATCGGCAATCGATTGCAGCGAAAGATCGGCTCCCAGGTTCTCTTCAACAAACGCCAAAACCTGTTTGAGCTTGTGCGGCGATAGACCGCCGTTTAGGTTCGGAGAAGTCTGCAGTGAGCTATGGTTGGTCACCAGTTGCGAGGCCATTGCCGTCGCCAGGCTGTCCATGTACAGGCGCCCGCCCGGACATCCATTTTCCATCTCCGTCTTCAGCGCCCAAGCGATGTGCTCCAGGCCCGAATCGCGAGTCTGAAAGCGGTTTCTGATTTCAACTCTGCTGGGATCAGCGTCAAGCTCCTGCGCCGCACGCTGCAGAAGCTCCGGCTCAAGCCCAACTACGAGCGCGGTGTCCTTGTGCTTCAGTTCCCAAGTGCCCGGCAGAAATGGCGGGATTACGTCGATATCTCCGTGGACAGCATTCCCGGTATGGGACACGCCACCGCGGCGGCAGGTCATGACGGCAGCAGGCCCAACATGGATCGAAACAATCGTCCGAGCGGAGCCGCCAAATTCCACCAGCCCAGGCTCATCGGACATTAAGGTCACACGAACCCGGTCGGTCGAAGATGTAAAGAGAATCTCGCGTCCGGGAATCGGCGACAGGAGAACTGAGCTGCTCGTCTGCATAGGTTAAAAGACGTATGAGCTGCCCATCAGTTTGCAATCCGCCCGGACGAGAGTCGAGCAAAATCGGACGATAAAGAGCAAGAACAGCGCTACCACTCGCCGGCTTTCTTCAGCTTTCTGATTTTGCGCTTGATGAGGTCGCGCTTGAGCGCACTGACGTGTGAGATAAACAACTTTCCATTCAGGTGATCGGTTTCGTGCTGCATGGCGCGCGCGAGCAACTCTTCGCCATCGGATTCGAACCACTTGCCTTCAGCGTCCTGGGCGCGAACTGTGCATTTCATCGCGCGCGTCACATTCTCGCGAAAATCCGGCAGGCTGAGGCAGCCTTCGCTGTGCGTCTGGCGGCCTTCTTTGCGGATGATCTCAGGATTGATAATCACCAGCTTCGCCCCCGGATCTTCTTTAAATGAGCAGTCAATCACGGCGATGCGCTTGGAGATGCCAATTTGCGGCGCGGCGAGTCCTACGCCGTGGGCGGCATACATCGACTCGAACATGTCTTCGATCAGTTTCTTCAGCTCTTCGTCAAAGACTTTGACTGTGGCGGCGGGCTTTTCCAGAACGGGATCGCCATACTTCACGATGGGATAGATCATTCGTCGTGTTTGCTCAGTACTCCGCGATCTGCTTGCAATAGGACTTGTAGTTCCGTTCGAGTTCGGTAGCGGAATCGCCACCGAATTTTTCCAGCGCGACTCGCGCGAGAGTCAGCGCGACCATAGCTTCTGCGGCAACTCCTGCTGCGGGAACCACGCAGACGTCGGAACGTTCATAAGCAGCTTTGACTGGCTCGCGCGTGGCGAAATCGACCGACTCGAGCGGCCGACGAAGCGTCGAAATCGGCTTCAAGTAGCCGCGCACGACGACGTCCTCTCCATTTGAGATGCCCCCTTCGATTCCTCCCGCGTTATTGCGTGCGCGCGTGAACTGAGTAAAACGATCATCGCCATTCTTCTCAGCGGCGTAGCCGATCGCATCGTGGACTTGCGATCCAAACGAACCGGCCGCCGTGACACCGCGTCCGATTTCAACAGCTTTAACGGCCTGCAACGACATCACGGCAGCCGCAAGCTGCGCATCGAGACGCTCGTCCCAATTGGCATAGGTTCCCAATCCGGGAGGAACGTGATGCCCGATCACCTCGAAGATGCCGCCAACCGAATCGCCGGTGCGCAGCGCCTGATCGACTTCAGCCTTCATCCGTTGCTCGGCTTCGGCATCTACGCACCCCAGCAAAACTTCTTCTTTCCGCACGAGAGCCTGCATCTGTTCCCAATCGGGAATGCCGTCGTAACTAGCCTTACCGACGGCAATCACATGGCTCAGAACTTCAACTTCAATGGACTTGAGCAGCAGTTTTGCCACGGCGCCAACTGCAACGCGAGCCGTGGATTCGCGCGCCGAAGCGCGTTCCAATACATATCGCGCTTCGGGGAGGTTGTACTTGAGTGCACCCGCTAAATCGGCGTGTCCGGGACGAGGCGAAGCAACACGCTTGTGCTTCGCCGGATCACCGGCCCCAACGGGCAGCGCCTCTTCCCAATTTTTCCAGTCGCGATTTTCAATCCGCACGGAGATCGGAGAACCGATCGTCTTGCCGTGTCGCACGCCGGAGATGAAATGTGCCGTGTCGCGCTCGATGCGCATGCGTCCGCCGCGGCCGTAGCCTTGCTGGCGCCGCCAGAGTTCGTGGTTCACGAACTCCTGATCGATGTCGATCCCGGCAGGAACGCCCGAGATTACTGCGATTAGGGCTTCCCCGTGAGACTCACCGGCTGTGCAGAAACGAAGCATGAATCGTTGATTCTAATAGAAGTGGTGCATACCGGTGTCTCGCGCCGCGTGAACCTATCCGAGGCATTGGCACTGGCGATAGGCAATAGGCTCAAAGGCGGACAGAGGATCGGATGAACGGTGTGGTGTTCGCCTTATCGCCTACTGCCTATCGCCTATTGCCTATCGCCTATTGCCTATTGCCTATTGCGATTGCTGACGCGTGCCCGATCACCGCCCGTTAATGCTCGCAACAGCTCTGCATCCATGGTGTCTTGGCCCATCTCCCAGAACATCACCCCTCCGAGATGGTGCTGCCGCACATAACTCAGCTTTGCGCGCATCGCTTCCGGACAGTCATAGCTGAAAAATTCGTTGTCGTTCCAGATCGAGCATGTAGCCAGCTTGGCGTAGTACTGGCGATCAGCAGTTGCCGGCAGCGCCTTTATATTTCGATATTCAGGCGGAAGCTTGGACGCATCTTTTGCCGATTGATAGAGACCGTGGTTGGTATCGCTCACTCCCGTCCAACCCTTTCCGTAAAAGGGAACGCCGAAGATGATCTTGTGCGGCGGAACTCCCGCTCGAAGAAAGTCTTGGGCTGCGTGCGCTCCATAATGAGTGTCCATCGGAGGCTGGGAAGGATCTGCCGGATCGTGAAACAGCGCGCTGTGCAGGTTCGTCGTCTTCTCGCCATTCCAGTGCAGGTCGTAAGCCATGACCCCGAAATCGTTCATGTAGCGACTGAGCGTTTTGACGTCGAAGTGCTTGTAGTCTTCGGAGCCGGCAGGAATCGCCGCCGTGAGCAGCAGGCCAGGGCGAACCGCGTCAAGCTGACGGCGAAACTCCGCCGCCATTGCATTCATGTTCTTGGTGTCCTCGGGACGGCCGGCGATCATGCCTCCATCCACCGGATACTCCCAATCCACGTCGATGCCGTCAAAAACTCCAGGCGCATGGATGTACGGAGCGAAGTTGCCTTTGATGTAAATGTCCACGCAGGACTGGACAAAATCGCGCACATTCGCCGGCTGTGCCGCGTCAGAAAATCCGTCAGAATTCGCCCATCCACCGAGCGAAATGAGGATTTTCAATTTGGGAAATTTCTTCTTGAGCTCCTGAAGCTGATGAAAGGTTCCGCGAAGCAGATTCGGGTCAGGGGAATCCGCCGTTCCGTCCACGCTCTGATCGGCGGGGAAAATCTTCTTCAGCTCAACGTCAGGATTGGGAATCTCGCATCGCTTCTTCGCAACTTTGCCGAACGCATAATCGAGCCGAGTAAGAATTCCTGCTGCACCGTTATCGGCTAGCTGCTTAAGTGGATAGTCGCCGGAAACCGCGTGGCGCTCGGCATAGTAGCCGACGGTCTGAAATCTAGGGGTTTGCGCGAAAGTGGGTAGCGGTAAGAGTACGCTGCAGAGGCTTAGCCGAAGAGCTCGAGGTGACACTGCGGAATGAAGTGAGCGCAAGATTTGCAACAGGTTGGAAATGGGGTGGCCTAAGCGGGAGGAACTCTCCCACATGCAGTGCGCGCCATTGTGTTGATATTTCCAGCAGGAGATTATCATTTTGGTTTGCTCGAACTTTCTATCCTTGTTCTGATCGTCTGGATCTATCTGACGTTCCTTCATGGCAACTTCTGGCGAGGGGGCTTATTCCAGCTTCCGAACCAATCCTCCACCACGCATCCTCTAGTTGCGGCAATTATTCCAGCGCGGAACGAAGCTGATGTAGTCGGTCGTGCGGTCACATCGCTGCTCACACAACAGTTCGACGACGATCTGCGCTTATTCGTGGTGGACGATAATAGCAACGACGGGACCGCCAATGCTGCACGAGCAGCAGCGGGGATGCTGGGCGCGAGCGATCGACTTACGGTGATGAGCGGTGCTCCGCTGGCGACAGGCTGGACCGGCAAGGTTTGGGCGATGCAGCAAGGCTGGCAGGCCGCATCGCAGATGAATCCAGATTACTTTCTGTTGACCGATGCCGACATCGAGCACGCATCCGACAACCTCGCGCGGATGGTGGCTCAGGCCGAGCACGGCAACTTCGATCTCGTTTCGCTCATGGTCAAGTTGCGCTCCGACACGCTCGCCGAGAAGTTCTTGATCCCCGCTTTCATTTATTTCTTTTTCCTGTTGTATTCACCTGCGCGCATCAGCAATCCGCGATCCCGTATTGCCGGTGCCGCCGGAGGATGCATCCTCATTCGTTCTGACGCTTTGGAACGCGCAGGTGGATTCTCTGCAATTCGCGGCAACGTCATCGACGATTGCGCGTTGGCTGCACGTGTGAAGCAAGCTGGTGGGCGAATTTGGCTGGGAATTACGAACTCAACACGCAGCATTCGTGGCTACAGGACATTCGCAAACATTCGCAACATGATCGCGCGCAGCGCCTTTCATCAGCTTCGACATTCGGCGCTCTTGCTGGTCCTCTGCATCGCAGGAATGCTGCTTACGTTTGTTGCGCCGCTGGTTTGCGTTTTTGCAGGAGATCGCGCCGCTGGGTGGATCGGTGTAGCCACCTGCGTATTGATGTTCACCACCTACGTACCGACATTGCGGCTATATCGGGTCAATCCATTGGCGGCATTGTCTTTGCCATTGGCAGCGATCTTCTATTTGGAGGCGACGATCATCTCAGCAATTCGGTTCTGGCGCAGGCGCGGAGGCGAGTGGAAGGGAAGATTTGCGGATGCGGAGCAGAATAGGCCTCGATGAGATGCACACTCACTGGCTATATCGTGAGTGTAAACGCCTTCCATGAGAAGACCGGTCGGAGTCAAGTAAACGCTGCGTTCTTGTTCTGAGAGCAAGACTTTTCTCGCCGAGTAACCACTGTCGCCATGCTTCCATCCGCACTCTCGAGGAGCGATTCTTTCGCTCGGTGCAAGTTGGGCGTCCTCGGTTCAGCCGGTGCTGCTATCTGTTTAGCGACCTGTCGTCCCACTTAAGAGGTGGAACGTGGCCCAGGCGTTAGGCGCAGTCACCGAAACTCGGCTTTGGCTTTTGTCTTTTCTCTTATTAGAAGGGTTTTGATTTTGTTTTTGTCCTCGTTCTTAGGCGGCTGCCGCAACTGTCTTTGCGTTGTTGTGGAGCGGTTCGTACACTTCTCCGCTCACCCATAGGTGATGCAGTAATACCGCCAGCTTTCTTGCCGTCGCAACGATCGCTCGCTTCTTTCCATTTTTCCCTCCGCGTTCGGCCAACTTCAGACCCCAGCGGCGCAGATCGCAGTCCACACCGAAGGGTCCGAGGATGTGCTGTGCACCTTGAATCAGCAGCGTGCGCAGATAGGGATCGCCTTCCTTGCTGATGTGCATCTGCGCCTCACGCTCTCCGGAGTTTCTCCGTGCCGGCTGCAATCCCACATAACAGCCCACATCGCGGCTCTTGCGAAAGCGATGCGGATCTTCCAGCGTCAGCAAGAACGTCAGCGCGATCAGCGTGCCTACACCCTTGATCTGTTTCATCAGCGCCACCTGTGGATAGCTCTGCTGTGCTAAGGCTTCGATCCGCTCGTTGCACTCCGCAATACGTTCGCTCACCGCTTCGATGGCCGACAATAACGGCGCCAGTGCTCGCTGCAGCTCCGGACTCAAGCCTTCCGCTTTCTCCGGATTCATGTTGCCCACCTTGCAGCCACGCAATCGCTCGCCATAGCTCTTGGCCAACCCACGGGCTGTGTTCGTCAGCGCCGTTCGAGTTCGTACCAGTCCCGCTCGCGCTCGAATCATCATCAGATCCGCTTGTGCCTGAGCGCTGCGATGCTTCACCGGAGACAGCAACTGAGGATCGATTCGGGCCAATCGTGCTAGCGTCTGTGCATCTAGACGATCATCTTTCTTGCGGCTCTCCCCGATCAGCCGCACATTGCGCGCATTCGCCACGATTACTTCGTGTCCCAACTGGCTGAGCAAGCGACTGATCCAGGGCGAGTGCGTCCCCGTTTCTAGAGCAATCCGGCTGCGTGGCATTTTCTCGAAGAGTTCGCGCAATGCTTTCTCTGTTGTATGTACTCGCTGCTCGGTCTGCACCTGGCCCGCTTCGTTCAGGACGCAAAAGCAACTGTTGCGGTCTCCGAGATCCAATCCAATAGTTAGTTTTTGCTGGAATATATTCCTGCTCTGCTTTGCCGCTGCGGTGCTACCCTTTTTCATGCCGGTCTC
>CAZBCQ010000109.1:0-3057 GCA_964490255.1 uncultured Terriglobales bacterium
GCGCCATGGGCGTACAGATCAAGGATCTGGATACGGGACTGCTGGATTTCCCCTGCACGGTGGATGGAGAAGTGATCCTGCTGTGCTGGAAGATGGGTGAAGAGACGATCACCCACTGGCACAACACCACGGAAGGATTTGCCGGACGTAAGGTGATCGATGCGCGCATTGCCAACGCGGGAAGGCGCGGCCGAGGCAAGAGCATCCACTAGAAATTTCCATCTGAAATGAAAAAGGCGCTGCCAAAAGCAGCGCCTTTTCGTGTTTGTGCGGTTCTACTGCACGGTCAACGTGGTCGAGGTCGTTACGCCGCTGAACGTGGCCGTAATCGTGGCGGTTCCGGCGGCGACGCCAGTCGCCAGTCCACTGCTGTTAATTGTGGCCGCGGCAGTGTTGCTGGATGTCCAGGTCGCCGAAGTTGTCACGGTGGCGGTGGTGTTGTCGGAATAGGTTGCGGTCGCGGTGAACTGCTGTGTCGAACCGGTCAGGACAGTGCTGTTCGTCGGAGAGATGGTTATCGAGCTAACGACTTTATTACTTACAGTTAGCGTGGTGCTTTGCTTCATGCTGTTGTCAGTGGCTGTAATCGTGGTGTTGCCGATGGCAACCGCGGTGGCCAAACCATTGGCGTCGATCGTAGCAATGGCAGGATTCGAGGAGGCCCAGGTAACGGTTGACGTGATGTCTCGCGTGCTGCCATCTCCGAAAACTCCGCTCGCTGAGTACTGCTGAGTCGCGGCAGGCTTGATCGAGGTGTTCAGAGGGCTGATGGTGAAAGAGGCAACATCGTTAGGGCCGATGAAGAAGTTGCTGCAGCCAGCCAGAATGAGCAAAAGAAAGAATGCAGAAATCCGATAGTACTGACCGCGCGAGTCCTGGGGCATAAATGCTTGTTCCTTAAGCAGTAGATCAGCTTGAGCTGGGGCTTGTCTTGATTCCAGAATTATAGCTGGATCAGACACACGAGAAGAACGTGCAGGGAGAGAGTTCTTGCAGTTGCTGTTCGCAACGCGAAACATTTCACCTAAGTCACAAAGAACATACTTACCTCCTGCTATATTGTTTCTGTTGCCGTGACCCCTTCTGTTCCAGTGACTTCCGCGCTGTCGTACGCTTTCCCCCTGCCCCCACGCGTCGCGCGTGCAATTCGAGTTCTTGTTCTCATTTTCCCGCTGCTTGCGCTGACCGTGGCATGCAATCGAGCTTCTAACGTCACCAAGGAAGCTGTGTACGTGACCGCGCCGCAAGTGAATTTGCGTGACCGTCTGGCGCCGATCTATGAGAAGAAGGGTCTGGTCCACAATGGCGAAAAGGTGTACCTACTCGAAAGGAAGAAGCGATTCCTGCGGGTGCGAACCGCTGCTGGCGAGGAAGGGTGGATTGAAGAACGATATGCCATTCCCGCTTCTACGTTCGAGCAGTTCGAAAAACTAAGCGTGGAAAACGTGAACACGCCAGCGCAGGCGTCTGGGAGCGCGCGCAACAGCTTGAATCTTCATCTCACGCCGGGACGGGATACAGACCATCTGTACCAGGTGAAGGAAGGCGAGAAACTGGAGATCCTGAAGAGAGCTACGGCGGAAAAGCCGGGTTCGGCGCCTTCAGCCGTCGTGCAGCCCACGAGCATGAAGAAGAACTCGCCTCCGCCGGGTCCGGTTCTTGAAGACTGGTGGCTGGTTCGCGATTCGCAGAAGCACGCCGGCTGGGTGCTCGCGCGTATGGTGGACATAGACGTACCCATGGACGTGGCGCAGTACGCCGAAGGACAGCGGATTGTCGCATTCTTTGTGCTGAACCAGGTGCAGGACGCCGACAAGAAAGTTCCGCAGTACCTGGTGCTCATGAGTGAAAACAAAGACGGTCTGCCTTACGATTTCACTATGGCCCGGGTGTTTACCTGGAATCTGAAGCGGCATCGTTACGAGACGGCTTACAGGGAACGTAATCTGAATGGTGTGTTCCCGGTCAAAGTAGGGAGCGAGGACTTCGGCAAGGAGGGTAACCTGCCGATTTTCGTGCTCACGGTTCGTAACGATGAGGATCAGCCGGTCGAACGCAAATACCGCATGAGCGGGGTGATCGTGAAGCGCGTGCTCTCCCCGGAAGAGGAACAGAAGCAAGCCGAGTTAAAGGCGTCGGCCAAGCTGTCGGCTTCAGCCAGGCATCACCGTTAGTACCTCTCCATCCACCCTGGAAACATCCCAACGCAAATATTTTTCCCTTGAAGGTAAGTAGGCATCAGGCTAGCCCGCGGACAGAATCCAAGTGCTTTAGTCGGAGTCATCATGGCAGAAAAGATAAAAAAGCTAAATCTGCAGCGAGACTACAAAAAGTATCTTTATTTCATCGACGGCGAGGGAAACGTGTGCCAGAAGCCGAAATCTGGGGAAGGCGAGTCGAAGGTGCTCGTGCCGCACGCCGTGGAACGCGACAATCAGTTCTTGTACTTTATCGACAAGGAAGGCGATGTCTCCCGATCCGCAAGAGGAACAAAGAAGAAGGCGGCCTGATTCCACACGTGAGTCATACCTGGACCCAACTCCTTACTTAGTTTATTTCGATTTCCTAACGTGAATGTCAGGTACGAATATGCACGGTCAGAGTGCCTGGAATATGTACATTTTCCGCAATGGGCGCAGTGAAAAAAAGAGCGCTGAACTTATAGCCGGACTGGCAAAGTGCTTGCGTCTTGTTTTTTCCCATAGCAACCAAACCGAGTTACTGGACTCTCTGCTGCGCGCAGGAGAGCTAGAGTGTGCGGCGGCGGACGTGGGCTCACCCTACCGCCGAGTGCTGGAGAATCTTACCGACGTTCTGGCGTCGGCCCTGGTTTCGGTAGACCAGCAAGGTTCTGTGGATAACGGATTTGTGGCCCAAATCCTTCGCGATTTGGAACGACTGGAACTGCCTGCCTCGGTAAGTGTGTCGCCTCCCGAGGGATTCGCGTATTACGCCTTGCACCCTTTGAGCTACGTGGATGCCGTCGTCAACCTCGGATTCCGATCTCGCGACGTTGCGGTGATTGGAATCCGCAGCATCGGCACAACACTCAGTGCA
>CAZBCQ010000109.1:3157-13990 GCA_964490255.1 uncultured Terriglobales bacterium
GCAGGGCTGATCTCGACCGGGGTCAATGCTGCCCGGATTACCGTGCGTCCAACCGGACATCCCTACAACCGCGTGACCGAATTCGAGGAGGGCCAGAGGAGCTGGATCGCTCAGCAGTCTCAGGCCGGCGCTCATTTTCTAGTTGTCGACGAAGGGCCGGGGATGAGTGGATCGTCGTTTCTATCAGTCGGGGACGCCTTACTTCAGGCAGGCGTCGCACGCAACAAGATCACGTTTCTATGCAGCCGGATTCCGAATCCGGCGTCCTTGACGGTACGCGACGGCGCAACGCGCTGGCCTGCTTTCGAAAGCGTTTGCGTTGCCGCCAACAGGCGTCTCCCCCGCGGAGCTGACGAGTTCATCGCGGGTGGCATCTGGCGGAAACAAGTTTTTGGCGACGAGCGAAATTGGCCTGCCTCGTGGACGCAGATGGAAAGGCTGAAGTTTCTATCGAACGACGGGCAGCAACTCCTTAAATTCGAAGGCTTTGGACGCTTCGGTAAAGAGGTTCACTCCAGAGCGCAGATTGTCGGCGACGGACAATTCGGAGCGGCGCCGATGGCCGTGGAAGGCGGATTCAGCATCTATCCACTGGTGAAAGGAGAGCCGCTGCTGCCTGGCAAGCTCTCGTCGGAGGTGATCACTCGGATCGCCAAATACTGCGTGTTTCGGAAAGTTGAATTGCGGTTCGAAGGCGCGTCTTCCGAAGAGTTGGAGACCATGTTGCACTTCAACTTCGTTGAAGAATTTGGCGGGGAGGGAATCGCCCACCAACTGGAGGTTGTTCATCCGGTAATTGCAGATGGTCGCATGTTGCCTCACAAGTGGCTGCGCAAAGCGAATGGCGAGTTGCTAAAAATAGACAATGCCAGCCATGGCGACGATCACTTCTTCCCGGGACCGACCGACATCGCATGGGACCTGGCGGGGACCATTGTGGAGTGGGGGATGGACGAGGCGGCCGTAGACCAGCTAGTGGATTGTTATCGCAGTCAGAGTGGCGATGATCCCGGTCATCGTCTACCGGCTTATTTGCTCGCTTATAGTATCTTTCGCATGGGGTATTGCAAGATGGCAGCAGAGGCAATGCGCGGATCGGCAGAGGAGAGCCGGCTCGCCGGCGCCTATCTGCATTACCGGCAGATTGCTTCTCAGATGCACGAGCGAGCCTCAGTCCATAAGATCGTGCGTTTCGTCCCGAAAAAGGATCAAGCTCCGGCATTGCAATTCAAGCAGTTGGCGTAACCAGGCCGAACCACGAATCGGGCATTTTCAGCAACCGTCAGCTTTCAATTTCTACTCTGGAACATGCGAAAACGAATGGATACCGAACTACGCGCAAGGATTGTCTCTGGAGTCGCGGCGATGCTTCTTCTGGTTGCGCACGTCTCGGCTCAGGTCCGGCCCGAGTTCAAGTATTCGGGACTGGTCACCGATACCCAGGATCTTGATGTTGCAGGCGCGGCGGTAGCCGTCACTTGCCAAGGGCACACTGCGCACACCGAGACCGACAAATCGGGGCACTTCACAGCCAATCTGGAGTACGGACCCGGTGCCATCGTCCAGGTTCAGGTCTCGGGTTTTGCTCCGCAGCAGGCAAGCATCCAGGCGGGGGACCCTATCGTGCTGAAGCTTTCCCCTGCGGCGGTGTCGCAAAACGTGATTGTCTCCGCGGCGGGCACAGCGGTTGCGGAAATCGACAGTCCAGCCAGCGTGAAACTCGTAACGGCGACGCAACTTCGGGAAGCCTCCAGCGCATTTCTCGACGACAAGCTTCGTCAAGTGACCGGATTGGAGCTGTTTCGCCGCTCGAGTTCGCGAGTCGCGAATCCCACTTCACAGGGCGTTTCGCTGCGCGGATTGGGCTCTACTGCGGCAAGCCGAACCCTCGTCCTGGCGGACAGTATCCCGCAGAATGATCCATTTGGCGGCTGGATTCACTGGGACGAGATACCGCAGACAACAATTCAGGAAGTCGAAGTGCTGCGCGGAGGCGCGTCCGATCTTTACGGCAGCAGCGCGATCGGCGGCGTGATCGACCTGCTCCAGCAGTCTCCCGGACCTGCTTCCTACGATGCCGAGTTCGATTACGGATCGGAGAACACCCCTCACGGAATGCTCTCAGGTACGCTCGCGCATGGGCCCTGGAGCGGATTAATGGCAGGTGAGTTCTTACGTACAGACGGTTACATCACCGTCACTCCGAGCCAGCGCGGGCATGTGGATACTCCCGCCAACGTGGATTACGAAAACGCGCACGTAGACATTCGCCGTCTGCTCGGACAGCGTGGATCGGCATTCCTTCGCGGCAACGTACTGGACGAATCGCGCGACAACGGGACGCCATTGACGACCAACGCGACTCGTCTCTGGCGATATTCGACGGGCGCGGATTGGACCCCCACTAAGACGGGCGCATTTTCCCTGCGTGTATTTGGGAGCACCGAGAATTATCGCCAGAGCTTTTCGTCCGTCAACGCCACGCGAACTTTCGAGCGTCTAACGCGCTTGCAACAGGTCCCGACGGAGGAATTGGGAGCATCCGCAAAGTGGGTACAGAGCCTGGGCACGAAGGTAACCGTCGTCGGAGGCGCTGACACGCACGACATTCGCGCGACCGACTTGGAGAATCCGGTTACTGCCGGAGCAATTTCCGGCGTGGTCGATACCACTTCGCGGCAGCGAATATCCGGCTTCTATGGACAAGCTCTGGTGCAACTCTCAAAATGGACGTTCACGGGAGCATTGCGCGGCGATTACTTCACCAATCTCGACACGCGAACAATCAACCAGACGTTCCCAAAACCAGCCACGATCGCAGCGCTTCCCAACCGCTCCGAGACAGTCGCCAGCCCGAAGCTTGGCGTGGTGCGACGGATCACCAGTAATGTCGCCATCACCGCAACGGGATTCCGGGCATTCCGGGCGCCGACGATGAACGAGCTCTACCGCACAGGGCAGGTGGCCCAGCAGATCACGCTGGCGAATCCCAACCTTCTGTCGGAGCGTGCAACCGGATGGGAAGTTGGCGTTCAGCTTGCCAGACCGTCGCGGAATTCGGTGATCCGGGGGAGCTATTTCTGGACCGAGGTAAACCGGCCTATTACGGCACTGACGATCTCTGTGTCTCCAACGCAGATCATCAATCAGCGCGCCAACCTTGGTCAGATTCGCAGTCGCGGCGTCAATATTGAGTATCAATCCCAACTGCTTTCCTGGATGACGGTGAATGCGGGCTACCAGTTTGCCGAGGCGACGGTGACGCGTTTCGACCAGAAACCATCGCTGGTGGGCAATTGGATTCCGCAGGTTCCGCAGCAGATGGGAACTGCGCAACTCAGGGTCTTCAAGCAGAAGTGGGGATTGCTATCGCTGCAAGGTCGCGTCAGCGGGCGGCAATATGATGACGACCAGAACCTATTCGTGCTCCACAGTTTCTTGCGCTTCGACGTGTACGGTTCTCATCAGCTGGGGGCCAACGTAGAGGTGTTCGCCGCCGCTGAGAACCTCTTTGACCGGGCTATTGAGGTGGGGAGAACCCCAATTCTGACACTCGGTACGCCACGGGTGGCCCGGGTGGGGATCCGCATACATTCTCGCCGCTGACTCCAGAGCTACCGGGCCCTACGAGCTCCAGTTCCGAGAAAATGGAACTTACACCCTACGAAAAACTGTATCTTAGGGTTGTAAACGCCGACTTGACGCCGTATTGTACTGTTGCTTGCTCCCGGCGAGGGTGTTTAGGCGTCAGGATCGATTGCAAGAAAGTAGCAGCAAGACCTGGGCAGTATTTCTGACCCAAGGACAAGAGGAGATCGGCAATGGACACAAAGCCGGCACAGAATATTCAAGACTCTTTTCTGAACACTGCGCGCAAAGAAAAGACAAACATCACGATCTATCTAATGAGCGGGGTCAAACTGACAGGACGGATCCGCTCTTTCGATAAGTATTCAGTAGTACTGGAAACCAACAACCAGGAACAGTTGATCTTCAAACACGCGATTTCAACGGTGGTCATGCCCAAGTCAATGCACGGAGCGGAGTCGCGTCCGGCAGTGGTGGGAAGTGAGCCGAAACCGAATGCTGTCGCCGCCAACCCAAGCGGCGCGGCCGTCAGCCCTTCGGGTACGGAAGGCTAACAGCCCGGTTTGCGCAGTTCAAAAGTCCAACGGAATTCTTTCTCAACCCACAGGGAGGGCTCTGTCCCGGTTCCTGCAAGGGATCCGAGCGAAAGAGCGTTCCTGGTAGGACTCGATTATCGAATCAAAGAAGAACCCGGGGCAAAGCGCGAAACTCGCCAAAGCATTCCAGCGCAGGCGCAAGCAGCGCGATCTGTGGCACACGCTGCGAGTGCGGATGGCCATGCACATGGCAAGCGCTTTTCCGCTGAAGAGTCGCTCGCCGAGTTGCGCGAACTGACACTCAGCGCAGGAGCCGAGGTCGCCGGCGAATTTCTACAGCGTCGCGACAAGCCCGATCCTGCGACTTTGATCGGCCGGGGCAAACTGGAAGAGATTGCGGGGGCGGCGGCTTCGGCGCACGCAGATCTGCTTATTTTCGATCACGAACTCACGCCTTCCCAGCAACGCAATATTGAGCGCGAAGTGCACTGCCGCGTAGTGGATCGCACTGCGCTGATCCTCGACATTTTTGCGCGTCACGCGCGCACCCGTGAAGGTCAGTTGCAGGTAGAGTTGGCACAACTCCGGTATCTGCTCCCACGTCTCGCAGGACGAGGCATTGAGATGTCGCAGCTAGGCGGCGGTATCGGCACGCGCGGTCCAGGTGAAACGCAGCTCGAAACAGACCGGCGCAAGATCTATCGCCGCATTCGGCACGTGGAGCAGCAACTGGAAAATGTGCGCCGTATTCGCAGCCAGCAACGGCAGAGGCGAGAATCGGCCCCGGTCGCCACGGTTGCGCTAGTGGGTTATACGAATGCCGGCAAGTCGACGCTATTCAATGCGGTGACGCAGGCGAAGGTGCTGGAGTCTTCCAAGATGTTTGCCACGCTCGATCCGACGATTCGGGCTGTGACTCTGCCTTCGAAGCGCACTGTGCTCTTGTCCGATACCGTGGGATTCATTCGGAATCTGCCACACACGCTGGTCTCCGCGTTTCGCGCCACTCTGGAAGAAGTGCAGCGCGCGTCGCTGATCCTGAATGTCTCAGATGTAACCAGCCCGAGCCGGGCGGAGCAGGATGCGCAAGTAGAAGCTGTTTTGAAAGAACTGGAAGCGCAGGACAAGCCGCAGATACACGTCCTTAACAAGATCGACCTGATACCAGAGGAAGAACTGGGGGACAAACGGAATTCGGAAGACACGGTCTATGTCTCGGGGAAAAGCGGGTCGGGTCTCGGCACATTATTGGAAACGATTGATCGGAGGCTCACAGAAGACGCCCTGAGCCAGGTACGAGTTTCCGTTCCGCAGAGCGAGGGGAAGGTGCTCGCGCTCATCGAAGCGCGCGCTCGGGTGTTCTCGCGGCGTTATCGCGACGGAGCGGTTGAGATGAAACTGCAGGCTCCGGAGTCCGTAGTGCGGCGGCTCAAGCATTGGGTAGTTAACCCCTAGCAGCACGACCGGCAGATCCCGCCCAGAAATTTTAGGTTTTCGGCATTTAAATGGGCCGACAATCAGGATGCAGGTTAATGTCCTGATCACCGGCCCATACGATCCTGAATCGGATCGGAGGTGATAGAAGTATTTTAGGACCGTTATCGGAATAGTCAAGGCCAGTCGCCACCTATATTTCCTGTGCTGGGAGTCATTGACACCCACGAAAACAGGGTGTTAGCTTAGAATGTTTAAGCGCCATACATTACACTTACTTATAGCGACTGAAGCACCCGTTATACCCACCCGATCATGGAAGAAACGCTCCGCCAACTCAGCGACCTACTACTGCGCTCGATTCCTACTATTGTTCTTTTCCTGATCGTGTATGCCGGTTACGTTTTTCTGGTACATCGTCCCTTGGTTCGCATGCTGCAGGAACGGCATGATCGGAGTGAGGGCGCACTCGAGAAAGCTCGAGCGGACGTAGCCGCGGCGGAGGCAAAGGCGGCCGAATACGAGCAGCGGATTCGGGAAGCTCAGGTTGCGGTGTTTCGTGCTCAGGAAGCCCGTCGCAATGCCGCATTGGCGGCTCGCGTAGAGGCTCAGCACGAGGCACGCAGCGCGGCACATGCGCGGGTAGCCCAAGCAAAGGCTTCGCTTGAGCAGGAGATGGAAGCCGCAAAGAGCACTTTGCAGACTGAAGGCGAGCGCCTCGCACGGGAAATCATCGAGCGCATTCTGGCTCCGATCGCGGTAGCGCAGACGCCAGCAGGCGGTGCCCAGTGAGGCGGCTCCGTTACGCGTTTGGAATAACTCTCCTTTTCATGGTGAGCTGGTTCGCGGTTGCGCAGAGCTCAACTTCGACGCAAAGTACGAATCCTTCGGCTCCGCCGCCCAAAACTGCTCCGAGCAGTTCGCAGGGTGAAACTGCCGCTCCGGGAAACGGGACGGGGCTTGGCAGCCAGTTGAGCGCCGAGTCTAACGAGGCTGCTGGTGAAGAGGCGGAAAACGCGGAGTTCAAGGAATCCCCTTCGGTAAAGTTCATTGCGCGCCATTTGGGAATCAGCGTCTTCAGCGCTTACTGGATGCTGATCGTTCTTAACTTCGCAATCGTTGCGGCAGCGATCGTCTGGTTCTGGCGGTCGAAGATGCCGACTGCTTTTCGGAACCGCACTGAGGCGATCCTGAAGTCCATGGAGACCGCGCGTAAAGCCAGCGAAGATGCAAACCGCAGGCTGAAAGATGTGGAAACAAGACTGGCGCGCCTCGATTCGGAGATCGGGAAGATGAAGGCAGCCGCTGAGGAAGCCGCGAAGGCAGAAGAGCTGCGAATCCAGCAGGCAGTCGAAGAGGACAAGAAGAAGATCATCGAATCAGCCGAGCAGGAAATTGATGCGGCCGCGCGGGCCGCGCGTGCGCAGCTGAAGAGCTTTGCGGCCGACCTGGCGGTGGGGCTCGCAGAAAAACAAATCCGGATCGATCCGAATACGGATCAGGCGCTGGTTCGCGGGTTCGGCAAACAATTGGCTGAATCGTCACGGAACGGAAAGGAAAACAGCTGATGTCCGCCATCGGGAGCCGGTATGCTCGCGCCTTTGCCGACGTGGTTTTCAGCATGAAGCTGGACCCGAATCGCACTTTGTCGGAAGTGCAATCGTTACAGCAACTGGTGCAGGACAACATCGAACTCCAGCGTGTTTGGGAGGATCCCTCGATTCCGTCCGAGCAGAAGCGTGCTGTGCTGGATGGGTTGGTGCAGCGGTTGGGCTCCTCGCGCCAGGTGAGAAATTTCTTCGCGGTGCTGATCGACCACCGGCGCATGGCGCAGCTCGATGACATCGCTGCTGAGTTTCAGCATGAGATCAATGAGCGCCTTGGATTCGCAGAGGCCGAAGTCAGCACCTCACGCGAACTGAACGAGGCGGAGAAACGCGAATTGGAAAGCCAGATTTCTCAGCTCACCGGCAAACTGGTTAAGGCCAAGTACGTGATCGATCCGAAATTGCTGGGCGGAGCAGTTGTGCAGCTGGGCAGCACGATTTACGACGGCTCAGTACACGGGCAGTTGCAGCGGCTTCGAGAAGAACTGGTAATGGCGTAAGCGGCGTTTCGTTCTGCAACAGTTTTCATAGCAGAGAATTCCAAGTACGTAGCGAAAAACAGAATAGCGAAGTTTCTATGGCACAAATCAAAGCAGACGAGATTACAAAGTTAATCCGGGATCAGATCGAGAACTACGAGTCGAAGCTCGCGGTCGACGAAGTTGGTACCGTGATCACCCTCGGTGATGGCATTGCGCGCCTGCATGGGCTCGACAAGGTAATGGCGGGCGAGTTGCTGCAGTTTCCGCACAATGTTGCCGGCCTCGCCATGAACCTGGAAGAAGACCAGGTTGGTTCGGTGCTGCTCGGCGACTACACCGAGATTAAAGAAGGCGATGAAGTTCGCCGCACTGGTCGCATCATGAGCGTGCCCGTTGGCGACGCGATGATCGGCCGTGTGGTAAACGCGCTCGGCGAGCCGATCGACGACAAAGGTCCGATCGCGACCACGCAGTTCAATCCGGTCGAGCGGCTCGCTCCCGGCGTTATCGATCGTCAACCCGTGCGCGAGCCGATGGCGACTGGTTTGAAAGCGATCGACGCGATGATCCCGATTGGCCGCGGACAGCGCGAGCTGATCATCGGCGACCGCCAGACGGGAAAGACCGCGATCGCTCTCGACACAATCATTAACAGCAAAGGCAAAGACCTGATTTGCGTTTACTGCGCCATTGGCCAGAAGCGTTCTTCAGTTGCCCAAGTGGTTAAGATTCTGGAAGATCATGGTGCGATGGATTACACCATCGTTGTCGTCGCGTCGGCGTCCGAGCCAGCGCCAATGCAGTACATTTCGCCCTATTCGGCGACGGCCATTGGCGAGTTCTTCCGCGATACCAAGCGTCACGCGCTCGTGATCTACGACGATCTTTCGAAACACGCGGCAGCTTATCGCGAAATCTCGCTGCTGCTGCGCCGTCCACCGGGACGGGAAGCGTATCCCGGAGATGTTTTCTATCTTCACTCCCGGTTGCTCGAGCGTTCGGCTAAGCTCAGCGACAGGAACGGCGGCGGTTCGCTCACGGCATTGCCGGTGATCGAGACGCAGGCAGGCGACGTTTCCGCGTACATTCCGACTAACGTAATTTCGATTACCGATGGCCAGATTTATCTTGAGACCGATCTGTTCAACTCCGGTATTCGTCCGGCGGTCAACGTAGGCCTCTCGGTAAGCCGCGTGGGATTCTCCGCGGCCATCAAGGCCATGAAGCAGGTGGGCGCGAGCCTCAAGCTAGATCTTGCCCAGTACCGCGAGTTGGCGGCGTTCGCAATGTTTGCCAGCGATCTCGATAAGGCCAGCCAGGCACAGCTGAATCGTGGACAACGTCTGACGGAGATCCTCAAGCAGGATCAGTACAATCCGCTGCCTTTCTCGCGGCAGATCCTGATCATCTACGCGGGCACGAATGGTCATCTCGACGACCTCCCGGTAAATCAGATCCGCGATTTCGAGAAGGGACTGTATCCATTCGTAGAGGCGACGTATCCGAAACTGTTCGAGACGATTGAGACTAAGAAGGCGCTTGATGATGCGATCAAGGCTGACATGAACAAAGTCTTAAAGGAGTACAAAGATCGATTCGTTCACGAGCGCGAGGCCGTAGCGGCGGCAGCAGCGAAATAGACCATGGCAAACGTACTCGATCTTCGGCGGCGAATTCGGAGCGTGCGCAGCACGCGGCAGATCACCAAGGCCATGAAGATGGTCTCGGCGGCGAAATTGCGACGTGCGCAGGATCGCGCTCTGGCGGCACGTCCCTACGCGCAGATGCTGAATAACGTGTTGAAGTCGCTGGTGTCGAGGGCGGATATTTACGATCCCGAAACCGGGCAGCCGAAGCATCCATTGCTGATCAGGCGTCCGGAAAATCGCATCCTGCTGATCGTCTTGACCGGCGACAAGGGTTTGGCGGGCGCCTTCAATGCCAACATTCTGAAGGCTGCTGCCCGATTCATCGAGGAGAAAGCTGGCAAGACGATTGACATCATTTCCGTGGGGCGCAAGGCTCGCGAGTACTATCGTCGTCGCTATCCAGTGGTGAAGCGAGGCGAAGAGCGTGCGGGAGAAGTGCAGGTTCTGGGCGAGCAGGTCGACTATCTGAGCCACATGGATTTTGCGGAAGCGAACCGTGTTGCGGGCGTGATCATCGATGCCTACACGAAGGAAGAGATCGATTCGGTTTACCTCATCTACAACGAATTCAAGTCGGTGATTTCGCAGCGTCTGGTCGTTGAGCAGGTACTTCCAATTGAGCAGGTAGCGGAAACGACTCTGGTTCACGGAGAAGCGCCGGCGGCAGCCGAACGCAAGCAGCAACTGGAAGCTGCGGCGACTGCCGGAGTGAGTCCGCGAGGGCCCGACACGCGGGAGATCGATCGTCGCGCGGCGGAGTTTGGGACAGCGCAGGTGGATTACATCTACGAACAGTCTCCGGAAGAGCTGTTTCGAAGCTTGCTG
Organism: uncultured Terriglobales bacterium; assembly: GCA_964490255.1. Classification (GTDB taxonomy): domain Bacteria; phylum Acidobacteriota; class Terriglobia; order Terriglobales; family Acidobacteriaceae; genus JAJPJE01. The sequence goes on from CAZBCQ010000109.1 coordinate 13,279, forward strand.
CCAAAGTATGTCTCGGTGCAATTGTTGCGTGCGGCGCTGGAATCGGTTGCGGCGGAACATGCGGCGCGCATGACCGCGATGGATGCGGCAACGAACAATGCAAACGACATGATCGACTCGCTCACGCTGAGCATGAACCGCGTGCGGCAGGCCTCGATCACCAAAGAGATTATCGAGATTGTGAGCGGCGCAGCAGCGCTGTAAAGACCGTTTCGCGTTTCTAGTTTCACAAAAGTGGAGCTGAGGTCGCGAAACCTGAAGCGTGAAAGTCGAAACGGATTTATATGGCAGAAAATATCGGAAGAGTTATTCAGATTGCAGGTCCGGCGGTCGACGTTCAGTTCACTGAAGCGACCATGCCTCCCATCTACGAGGCATTGCGCGTCGTCAGCGATGGCTTTGACGTACCGGAACCGATCAATGTCATTCTTGAAGTGCAGCAGCACCTTGGCGAAGGGCGCGTCCGTTGCGTCGCCATGGAAGCCACCGAGGGCATGGTGCGCGGCATGAAAGTGATCGACCTGGGCGGTCCGATCAAGGTGCCTGTGGGTCGTCCGACGCTGGGGCGCGTGATGAACGTGATTGGCCAGCCGGTGGATCGGCTTGGCCCGATCAACTCGGATTTGATGCTGCCAATCCATCGTCCGGCTCCCGCTTTTGACGAGCAGGCGACTACGGCGGAGATGTTCGAGACCGGCGTGAAGGTTATCGA
>CAZBCQ010000110.1:0-1921 GCA_964490255.1 uncultured Terriglobales bacterium
CGTGAGGATACCCACAACCAGATGAGATCGTTCGCCCTTCGCTCGTTTTTCCTGGCTACCTCTCTTACAGCCACACTCTTTGCACAGAACGCCGCGACACGACATTTTCCTGGCGAAATCACCGTCGCCGTCGACGCCAGCGAAGCGCCTGGCCGCCTCTTCCATTCGCGGTTGACGATACCTGTGCAGCCCGGGCCGCTCACCCTGTTTTACCCGCAGTGGATTCCCGGAGAGCATGGACCCACCGGTCCGATTGCCGATTTCACCGGCCTCAAAATCTTCGCCAACGGCGAGCGACTCCAGTGGCGCCGCGACGACGTGAACATGTACGCCATCCACGTCAACGTACCTAACGGAGTGACCACGCTCGAAGCGACTCTCGACTACACGTCGCCCATCGAGCAGGAGACCGGATTTAGCGCGGGTTCCACCGCCAGCGCACAGCTCGCACTTGTCAGCTGGAATTGGACTTTGCTTTATCCCGCCGACTACCCCGCGGATCAGATCACCTACCGTGCCAGCCTCAAAGTGCCCGCTGGCTGGAAGTACGGAACGGCGTTGCCCGTTGCTCTTGAAGCCGGAGACACAATCCAGTTCAAGCCTGCTTCTCTCTACACGCTCGTCGACTCTCCGGTCATCAGCGGCCATTACTACCGTCAGGTTCGCCTGACGCCGCCGGCCGCAACGCCTACTGCCGAGATGGACATTGCCGCCGATAGCGACGCAGCATTGCAAATGCCGCCTCAGCTCGAGACGTCCTACAAGAACTTGGTGTCCGAGGCCACCACGCTGTTCGGCGCCACTCATTACCGCGACTACCATTTCCTTTATTCTTTGAGCGACCACGTCGCCCATTTCGGACTCGAACACCACGAGTCCAACGACAGCCGCACCTACGAGCGTGCCATGATCAACAGCGACGAGGCGCGCCTGGACGCATCTCTGCTCCCGCATGAGTACGTACACTCCTGGAACGGCAAATATCGCCGTCCCGCTGGCCTGACCACGCCAGACTACGAAACTCCCATGAAGGGCGAATTGCTCTGGGTTTACGAGGGTCTGACTAACTACCTTGGCGTGGTGCTCACGGCGCGCAGCGGTCTGCTCAACCCGGAACAGTTCCGCGAAGATCTGGCGAACTCTTCCGCTTATCTCGATCTCGAGTCGGGCCGAACCTGGCGTCCGCTCATCGATACGGCAGTTGCCGCTCAGATTCTCTACGATGCCCCCACCGCATGGTCGAACTGGCGCCGCAGCGTCGACTACTACGACGAAGGCACCATGCTCTGGCTTTGGGTCGACGTCGTCATTCGCCAGCAAACTCACGGCGCGAAATCAATCGACGACTTCTGCAAGGCTTTTTACGGTCCGCCCAGTCTGCCTCTTGATCAGGTCCCCGGTCCCAAGCCATACATTTTCGACGATCTGGTGACGGCTTTGAATCAGGTCGCACCCTACGACTGGCGGAAGTTCTTCAACGACATTCTCTGGACCACCGCGCCTCATGCCCCTGTGGGTGGTATCGAGGGAAGCGGTTGGCACATCGTCTACACCGACGTGAGGCCCGACGGCATTCGCGTTCATGAAGAAGTCCGGAAACAGATCGACGCCCAATTCTCACTGGGACTGCAACTCTCGGACACCGGACTGGTGCAGGATGCCAATCTCCTCATGCCTGCCGCCAAAGCCGGCGTGATGCCAGGAATGCAGATCATCGCCGTCAACGGTCGCGCGTTCAACGCCGATTCTCTTCACGACGCTCTGCGCGCCAGCAAGAGCAGCAAGGAGCCACTCGAGTTGATTGTGAAGAATGCTGACTACTTCAAAACGGTTCGCATCGACTATCACGGCGGTGAGCGCTACCCGCATCTGGAGCGCAACTCTCAGCCCGATCTGCTGAGCGACATCCTGAGGCCGCACG
>CAZBCQ010000110.1:2021-4024 GCA_964490255.1 uncultured Terriglobales bacterium
CATCTGGAGCGCAACTCTCAGCCCGATCTGCTGAGCGACATCCTGAGGCCGCACGTTACCCATTAAGTAGGGAATATGCGGGTGCCCCACACATCCTGTTGTTGGATGTGTGGGACGCGAACGGAACCCGGCGGGTGCCCCACCCTCGCCCTCTTTTGGCGTGGGTGGGTTAACAAAATCTAGAACCTACTCCACCACTCCCTCCAGCAGATCCGTCTCAATGTGGTCAATCTCCCGAAACTCTGCGCTCGCTGCGAGATGGTATCGTTCCTGCCAGGCCCGTTCCCTCATCGTTTGTTCGAATCGCGGCAGCAGAGGATTCTGACTGGTATGCGCGCGGAACGCAGCAATCTTGATTTCCAGGGAATCGCCTATATCAATGATGGTAGTCGTTGGTGGCATCGCCACCGGCTGGCGGTCCGGCAGCGTGAAATTCGCTGTCGCGTAATAGAGCTTTTGGGTGCGATGCGGCGCCAGCCCCTCTGCCATGTGCTCTAGGTATCGATTCGCGCGGCTCGCCCAGTGAAAAGCCATTGTGGCAAACAAACCGGCCATCGAATGATCCGGATGTGCTGTCACCGCTCCTTCCATTCCAAATGTCAGCATCACATGCGGTTTCAGTTCCCGGACTCGACGCGTAAGCCGGCCCACCGTGTCGTAAAAATTCACGCGGTCCAGCGCCCCGTCGGGCAGATCCCATACCTCACAGCGGCTTACGTTCAGCATCTCGCAGGCCCTGGCGAACTCATTGCGCCTCATGGCCGCCAGTTCTGCATCGCTCGTCGCTCCTCCGCGGTTGCTCGCCGCAGTTCCTGCTGTCAGGCAGATCACGCTGATTTCTACTCCCCGCAAAGCGTATAACCGCAGCGACCCTCCAAAACCTCCTACTTCGTCATCCGGATGTGCGGTAACACAAAGGAATCGGAACATGTCTCTCCTGTCCAACCCAGTTTACCTTGGGAGCAGGAATCCACCCCCGTCGCGAATTCGATGCCAACTCCCGACTTTTGTATTCGCGTCTTATAAAGAGCAAGTCCTCCCGCTTGCCGACTTCGGGAGGCACGCACGTCATGTTCGCCCTTTCTCGTAAGCGCTCCCTGTTTGTGCCAATTGCGCTGGTTGCTTGCTTATTCATCGGCAACGCCACCCTCTATTCCGCGGACAATCGCAACCTGACGTATCCGTTGGACGGCGTAATCCGCTATCAGGCGCGCGTCCCTCTCGGATGGGAAAGCTTCAAAGTAAGTTCTTCAGGAGTCTGCTTCTATCTTTTGGGAACAGTGGAAAGCCCCAAGTTCGAAGGATGGCAAAAGATTACGCTCCATGACCACAGCCACCTTGTCGACGCCAGCGGACAACCGGTTCGAACCTATCCGGAAGAGTTGCAGTTTCGCATCACTGCCAGCACCCACGAGAAAATGCTCGACAATCAGCCCTTCACTATCGCCAGCAGCATTCCGATCAACGATTACCTGCTGCATCTGCGATTCCGGCTGAAGGTCTTTCACGGTATAGAGTGGCGCATTGTGCGTCCGGCTGTGGTGGAACCGATCGGAATGCCCGCCGATGTCTCGTACGACGAGCGCATCTACCGCATCCGCTTCAATGTTGGCCACATTCCCATTGAGGATCGCATCGTGCTTGAAGTGTTCTCACCGACCGGCGAGCGCCTCTCCAAATTCCACGTCGATTTGTTCTAGCGCATCAGGAATGGTTTACGGGTGCCCCACCCTCGCCTTCTCTTGGCGTGGGTGGGTGATCTTGGTTGCCATTACGAGGGGGATCTTGTTGTCATCACGAGCGCAGCGAGGGATCTGCATTTGCATTGACAGCGCGGGTGCCTCGCCCGTGCCTAGCCCCAAGAGGGACCTTAAGCCACCAGCTACCCCAATACCACTTCACTGCAACGCGTACAGATTCCCATCCGTGCTTCCGACGTACACCACTCCATCCGCCACAACCGGCGAGGACAGGATCGCTCCAACGCTCATCAGTCGGCTATA
>CAZBCQ010000110.1:4124-13928 GCA_964490255.1 uncultured Terriglobales bacterium
CATCCGCCACAACCGGCGAGGACAGGATCGCTCCAACGCTCATCAGTCGGCTATAGCCAACCATGACGTCATCGTAGAAAAAACCGCCGAACGCCGCTTCGTAGTTCGGAGTCCCATCCGCTTTCGTGTACTTCGAGCCAGTCTGCTTCGACCCATTCGTCTGGAACACCCATGCCTGTTTCTGGCTCGGCAGATCGACTGCGAATAGCTTCCCTTCGTCTGACCCGATATACAGCATGTTGCCCGCGAGTGCGGGCGACGAAAACATCGGCCATTTGTTCGAGCTCAATAGCGTCCCACCGGCTCCCGTTTTCGCGTCCAGCGCATACAGTAAGCCCGAGTCCGAGGTCGAGAAATACACTTTGCCGTCGCGCACAGCTGGCGAACCAATCACCCACGATCCTTTATTATTGAAGGCCCATTTTTTCTGACCAGTCTTCGCGTCCACTGCATACAAATTCGAATCGCGGCATCCGAAATACACGACCCCGTCCGCCACAGCTGCCGACGATTGGATTCCGACCTGGTTGTGTATCTCCGCGTCCTCGCCCGTCTTGAATCGCCAAACCTCTTTGCCCGATTTCGCGTCGATGGCATAGAAATAACTATCCCAGCTTCCGATGAAAAGATTGCCATCTGCGATCGCCGGAGACGCGTGCACCACATCACCGGTTTGGAATTTCCACTTCAAGGCACCCGTTTTTGCATCGAGCGCGTAGACGTTCCCGTCGCCACTCCCGAAGTACACCGCGCCATCCCAGACTACGGGAGATGACAAATAGCAGTCGTACGGATCAGGCATGGTTTCGCCCGCCGGAAGCGCGCCATGCAGGTGCTTACCCGCGAAGCGCCGCTCACCAGCGGTATCGAACTTCCATTTCTGCTGACCAGTCGCCGCGTCCAACGCGTAAAAACTGCCGTCAAAGCTGTCGAAGTACACCATGCCGTCAACCACGGCCGGCGAAGACGCTACCCGGCTTCTCGTCTCAAACTTCCACTTCAATGCTCCCGTGCTTCGATTGATTGCATAAAAATTGTTATCGAGACTGCCGAAATAAACCGTGTCCTTCACCACGGCAGGCGACGATGCGATCTGCCCGCCAGCTTGAAATTTCCATTGAACTTGTTGGAAGGCCATCAGCGGCCGGCTTTCGTAGACGCCCGTATGTTGCGGATTGCCGCGAAACATCGACGTATCCTGCGCTACCGCTAAGCCGCACAAAACGACAGTAAGCACCAAGCGAGAGATTTTCATTTGGCTACTTTAGACGACCGCTTGGGACGAATGTCATTGCTTTCGCACCCCACTAGTCTCTGTTTCTTTCCATCTCGTCCCAAATTGAACTTTTGGCCAATCGCTCATCTCCTCCAACCCGCCCTCCATCCGCTATTCCGGCCCTTCATCACAGATCACGTGCCCACATTTACCGTAAGCTCCACACTGCCTGCAGGAGGCGTACTCATGATCACCCTACGTACTGCAATTCAAATTCTCGGCACGGTCCCATTTCTCGCGGTCAGTCTTATGGCGCAAACCTGGTCTCTCCCGCAGGACACTTCCGTTAAGGACAGCGGCCCGCGCACGTATCGTTTCGTTGTCGACTACAACACCGCCAATACTCGCGGCGAAATTGTTCGCCGCCAGCGCCTCACCGGCGAATACACGCGCGGACTTCCCGGCGGTGACGTCATCTGGAAAAACGTAACGGATGCTGCGGTAAACAGCGGGACCGATCCGTTTCCCACGCCGGAAAAGGTTGGCTTCATGGAAGGCTTCCGCTATCACAACGATCTCGGCGACACGATGAAGCCCGACTTCTTCAAAGCCTTCCCGCCGACCGCCGTGATGGAACGCAATCTCGTATGGGACACTGGCATGTTCGAACTCTTCGGCCAGGAGCAATTCGCTCATCTCAAGCTGAACGAGCCCTTTCACTACATCACCAACCAGGACACCAAAATGCCCGGCGTCGGCAATTTCAAAAACAGCGACGTCGTGCTCGTCTGGACCGGCCGCTCGCAAATGCATGGACAAGACTGCGCCGTCATCGAGTATCGTGCTTTGTTCAATCCTCTGGACATCTCCAATGGCGGCTTGCTATTGAAAGGACGCAGCAATTACTGGGGGCTGATCTGGGTGTCGCTCGCGACCAAGCAGATTGAATACGCTACCTTGTACGAAGATGTCCTTGGCGAATTGACGCTCCCCGGCCAGCCCATGCAGGTGATGGACGTCGTCCGGACGGGCACCTTCGAACCGGTCACAAAGTAGGTCAATATGGCTCGCATCGAGCGCAGATGGACGTTGTCGCTGGTCCTCATCAACCTGACGGTACTGTTCGTGGTGCTCTTCCAGGTCATGGTGAACAAGGTCGGCGGGAGAGAGCTATGGCACATGCTGGTCTACGCGATGATCTTTGCGAATACGACCGGCATTCCCGCCGTGGCCTTCCTGCCGCCGCTCGTCGAGAAACTCCTGCAACGGAAACTGCCAACGCTGCCCGTTCTGATCGTCGGCTTCGTTTGTGTTACCGCCGTCGGCTGCCTTCTGGCTCAGAACCTGATGGTCCTTCTCGGGTTCGCTTCACGGCAGACCTTCTGGCACGATTACTACTTCACGCTTCGCTTTGCCGCGCTCTTTTCGGTCGTTTTTGGACTGGGGGGATTTTTCTACGGCTCCATGCGCGAGCGTCTGCGAGAAACCGAGCAGAAACTCCACGAGAAAGAAATAGCCGAGGAACGCACGCGCAAGCTGGAAGCGGAAGCGCGCCTCCGTTGGCTTGAATCCCGCATTCACCCGCACTTTCTGTTCAACACGCTCAACTCCATCAGTTCTCTGATTCCCAACGATCCCGCCCGCGCCGAGCAGATCGTCGGCCGCCTTGCTGCACTGCTTCGCGCTTCGCTCGATAGCAGCAACCAGCCCCTGATCCCGCTCGAGAAGGAGATGGCCATCGTAGAGGATTACGTGGACATCGAGAAGGCCCGCTTTGGCAACAAGCTCCGCAGCCAGATTACGATCCCTCCCGATTTACACGAGGCGAAGGTGCCTCCATTGGCGGTTCAATCCCTGGTAGAAAATGCGGTGAAGTATGGGATCACACCGCAGAAAGGGGGTGGAGAACTTCGTGTGAGCGCCTTCGCGCAAAACGGTTCTTTGCATGTCGAGGTCTCAGACAGCGGCCCCGGATTCGATCTCGCAGCGATTCCTGCCGGGCACGGCCTCGACAACCTTGTAGGACGCCTGGACGCCATCTTCGGCTCCGACGCACGTTTGAATGTCACACGCCGCGAGGGCCACTGCGTAGTAGAAATGGTGTTGCCACGCTCATGAAAGTTCGCGCTTATCTAGTCGACGACGAACCGCTCGCGCTCGAGCGCATGCGCCGTCTGCTCGCTCATTCCGGTCGTGTCGAAATCATTGGAAGCAGCACGGAGCCGGAAGAAGCCGTCACCGCCTTGACCAGCAATCCGGTTGACCTCGTCTTTCTCGATATCCAGATGCCGCGCCTGAATGGCTTTGAAGTGCTGTCGCGCCTGCCCGTTCAGCCGCTGGTGATTTTCACCACCGCCTACGATCAGTACGCGCTCAAGGCCTTCGAGGTCAACTCCATCGACTACCTGCTCAAGCCTGTCGATCCGGAGCAACTCGAGCGCGCGCTCAACAAAATCGAACGCCTGCGCGGAAATGGCGCAGCAACGCATCCTGACCTGCAGGCCTTGATCGCTTCCTTGGCTGATTCGTTGCGCAAATCACAGCCCGAATATCTCGAGCGCATTGCTTCGCGTCTCGGCGAGCGCCTTTGGTTTATCGATCTGGCCCGCGTCACTCACTTTTACGCGGAAGACAAACTCACCTACGCGGTCGCGGATGGCAAGGCCTATTGCGTCGACTACACCATCGCCGATCTCGAACAGAAGCTAGATCCGAGGAAGTTCCTGCGTATCCATCGCGGTACGATGGTGCATGTCGCGTGGATCAAAGAAGTCGCCGCACTCCCTGGCGGAGGCCTGAACGTCCGCTTGCGCGACGCGAACGGGACCGACCTGACAGTCGCCCGCGACCGTGCCCGCGAATTCAAATCGCGGCTTGGCTGCTAGCGCATTGCGGCCGCAACACTGAAAAGCTATAACCAGACAAGGTTTTCAATCCCTTCTTTGTAGAAATTTCCAATTGCGCACGGCAGGTTGGCAAACTTTTCTTGGTTACTTCCGAGTGTCGCTTCATACAACCAAAATCGTAAGTACCTGGATCTGTGACAGATAGTCACGTGACTCGACCGAAAACGCCGCTGGCAACTCACGTGCCATATCGCCGTTGATGTTTTTGGAGGGTGAGGATGAACAAGAAGCTTGTAATGATGGCGGCACTGTCGACCCTTGTTGGTATAGCCAGTGCTCAGCAGATCAACAGTTCCACAGAGGCATCGGCTTCCAGTAGCACTAGCGTGTCGGCTCAAAAGTCAGGTGCTAACGCGCAGTCCAGCACATCGGGAAATGCGTCGACCCAGAGCTCTCTCAGCGTGCCAGGACAGCAGAACCAACCTCAGAAACAAAAGGACCGGAAGGATGATGGCAATCAAAAAGGCGCGAGCGCATCTTCTGCGTCTGCTCTGAATACCGGGTCCACTATTAACGCTGCCCTCGTGAAGCCCGTCGACTCGAAGAACTGCAAACCCGGCGATCCAGTCCTGGCAAAGACGACGCAGAATGTGAAATCAGACGGGTCGGTGGTAATTCCTAACGGCTCCAAGCTGATCGGCCATGTCACCCAGGCGCAGGCACGCAGTGAAGGTGCGTCGAATTCTTCTCTCGGCATTGTGTTCGATCACGCCGTGCTTAAGAATGGACAGGAAATTCCAGTGCATAGCGTGGTGCAGGCGCTCGCGGCCGGACAGGCAAATGCGTCCTCTGCAGTGGGCGATGAAGACCTCAATGCAATGGGAAGCACTGCCGCCACAGGTACGGGAGCCGTGCGGTCTGGCGGAGGCCTTCTCGGAGGTGTCGGATCCACAGCTGGCGCCGCTACGAGCGTCGTAGCGAACACCGGCAGCGTTGCAGGCGCTACGAATTCAACGGTAGGTTCGGTCGCCGGTTCTGGCCGTGCGCTGCAGGGCGGCTTGAACTCTTCCAGCACCGGCGTAGTTGGACTTCATGGGCTTTCGCTGGAATCTGCGGCTGCGAATTCCGCTCAAGGCAGCATGATCTCTTCAACGGGCAAAAGCGTGCATCTCGATAGCGGCACCCAAATGGTGTTGCGAGTCGTAAACCAGTAATTCAAACGAGGTTGGAGTGTTAGGCGGGCGTCTGAGCCCGCCTTTAGAACCGCTCAGAATGCCCGGTTGGTAGTGGCATCCCAGCAGAATTTCGTTCCGCTCTGGGTATCCGATACGCAGATTTTGCTGAACGTAAATGAAATCTGCTCTGTCGGAATCTCGCTGGATTGTTCGCCTCCCAATTCATAGGAACCCACCAGCACATTCGTCAGCGTGACGGTGAAGACATCGTCTTTTGCAGTGTCCTGTTGGGTAAGGGTTACACTTTTCAAGAACTTCCCTGAAACGACGTCGCCGAAGAGCACCGGGCTGCAGCTGTCCGCGCGTTTCGTAACATTCAAACTGGTCAGACTGGCGCTGGCTTTCCCGGCGCCTGCGCCGGAACTGGCGCTTCCCGTTGTGCCTGTCTGATTCGCCCCGAATGACCAAGACAATGCGGCGAACGTGCCCGGCCCTGCCGGAGTGGTGCAACTCAGTCCATCAAGCGCAACCGTGATGCTCGACCCGCCTGGCGCAGATTTCCCGCGCAGACCAGGCTCCTGCGCCGACAAACATGCGGCGCACAGCACAACAATTCCTGCCAACAACCAATGCTTCACCATTGTGATATGTCCTCCCAACTTGTCATTGCAGACTGGCGCGGGCGCAGGCCTGCCTCGTAGCAGAACGCAGCTCGCTGTTTAGGTTTTTGAAAACGCCCCGATGTAGTTGCGCGGATAGAAACCGCGCAGCCTGGCTGCAGATCAGTTTGACTGACCGTCGAGGAATCCCGAAGTTACCAAGGTGCAGTTACCGAATTGCTGCGCCAGACGGTCCTTTTACTGCACCGGCACCTTCTGCGGAGTCGCATTCCACCCGCGGATCGCTATCTGTGCCGCCCCAGTTCCCGCCGATGCCGGGTACTCGATATCGATCTCCTTCGTCTCGCCCGGCAGCAACGACACATAATTGTCGCTATAGTACGCGGGCAGAATGCGCGTGCCATTGGTGTTCAGCAATGTCAGCTTGTTCTCCACCGCAACGTCGTTCCCTGTGTTCTTCAACTGAACGCGCACATGCACCGTTGAATCGGCGCGGGTTGAACTCGCGCTCGCCGTCAGCGTCGCAGCTGCCAAATGATTCAGCTGCCGGTACTGCGAGTTCGTTCCACCCAGCCAATACAGATTGTCTGAGACTGACTGGCCACCAGCGTTTCGCAGTTCGAGCTTCACGATCACCATGCCCGTTTTCAGATACGGTGCAAGTTCAAGCTGGAAAGCATTCGCCTCTGCATCCGCCGCCACATCCTTCTTCTCTTCGCGATGCAGCAGCAGCTTGTTATCAAGCGAATAGACGTTTGCGGTCACAGTCAGTCCCGGCTGCACCGCATTGGTTGTATTCACCACGTCCACATTGTTGTTGGAAAGATCCAGTTGCACATGCAGCGGCTCACACGCTTTCTTCGTGCCGTAGAAGGACGCCTGTGTATCGTAATCCGAGCTTAAGATCTGCCACATCGTGCTCGGCCACGCCGGTTGCGTCATCCATAACAGGCGTCCGCTGTTCGGAGCCCAAAGGTGCGCGTTCATTCCCTCGAAGATCGCCCGATGCTGCACGTAGTTCAGCATCTGCGCCTTGCGCTCAAAATCTTGCAGGCTGGTGGGCGCGCCGAACTCCGACTGCATCTGTGCCATGAACGGCGCGACCTCACCGTTCCCGCTCTGGTGCCAGTCGTGATAGGCCCAGTCGTCGCTGACCGGCCACTGATCCTGCTCCGGTATCCACGCTTTGAAGGACTCCAGTGTCGACATCGACGGTGTGCCGGTCTCCACCGAAAATCCACGGTTCAGCAGCGTGTAGTACAACTGCGGATCCATATATCTGTACGGCCCGCTGCCCTGTAGGTTCACGCGATTTGAACTCGGCGAGTAGTACCGGGTCCCATCCAGCGTGCGCGTCAATTCATCCAGTCCCAGGTTGATCGCCGGTTGCGGCACGCCCTCATTGCGGCCGCACCACACCACGATCGACGGATGATTCCGGAAGCGTAGGATGACGTCTCGCGCGTTCTTCAGAAACAGCGCGGGATCTTCCGCCTCGATGTTGTAATCTTCTGTGGCCTCCCAGAAATCGTTCCACACCAGCAGCCCGTATTCGTCAGCGAGATCGTAGAACGTCTCTTCAGTATTCTGACCCTGCCAGTTGCGGATGATGTTCAGGTTGGCATCGTGGTGCAGCCGGAAGTAGGGCTCCAGTTTCTCCCGCGAGACGCGCTTGCGCGAGTCGTCCATGCCCCAATTTCCGCCACGGCAGGCGATTTTCACCCCATTCACTTTGATCACCAGGTAGGGCGCAGCCTCCGGATCAGTTCCGGGCTTCAGTGCCGCAGAAGACTCCATGCCCGGCATCAGCGACGCCGCCCACCGTTTGAAGTATTCCTTATATTGATCCGGAATCCCTGCCGGCATCGGATCCTTCGACGGCGTCTCGATCATCCCGGCATGTGTGACGTTCACCACGCGCTGATTCAATGCGCGCGCCTTGGTCGGCGAGAAATCCACGCGCCGCAGATGGCCAAACTGATCGAACAAGCTCAACTCGTACGTGATCTCGCGTATGCCGAAGCGCACGTGCTTCGTATCGGATGTGTTTCCATTCTCCGCAAACGTCAGGTTCAGCGTGTAGAGTTCCTGCTTGCCGTATCCGTTCGGCCACCACAGCCGCGGATTCTGCACCGTCAATTGCGAGAACTCCGCAGGACTCAGCTTCACCGTGCTTCCGCCCGGAGCTACCGTCACATTTTTCGTGACCGTGGTCTGATCGAACGATGCCGTCAGCGTTCCACTCACTGGCGCATCACCACTGTTCTCCAGTGGTACGGTGATCTCCACATCGGCCTTGCTCGTGTCCGGCAGCGGCAACGACGTCACCACCTGTGCGTCGCCGATCTTCACCGAACCCGTCGCGGTCAGCACCACCTTCTGCCACAGTCCGGTATCGCGATCGCGAATCGCGGGAATCCAGTCCCACCCTTCGGTCGCAACAAAGGTCGGCCCGTCCAGGCACATGATGCCGCCGTTCTCTCCCGGCCCACCCTTGATAGACTGCTCGTGCGGAATCCCCGGATGCGGCGGCGGCGAAATCCTTACCGCGAGCACATTCCCCTGCCCCGGCTTCATCATCTCGGTGACATCGAATACACCGCGAATAAACGCGCCTGTAATCGTCCCCAACTCCTGACCATTCAGCCACACATCAGCTTTGTAATTGATTCCTTGGAAGGTGAGAGTCAGCCGCTCGCCGTTCGCCACCTTCGGCGTCTTGAACTCCGTTCGATACCAGTAGTCCTGCTTGTTCAGGCTCTCGGGGATTGCCAGATTGTTGAGCCCATAATCCGGATCGGGATACACGCCGCGATCAATCATTGTTGTTAGCACTGTCCCCGGCACGGTCGCTATCATCCACTCCTTAGTACTGAATCCGGTCTGTGCGATCTGCGCTGCGTCTGCCGTCACCTTCGGCGCTTCCTTCAGCATCCAGCCATTGATCGTCCACTGGTTCTTCGCGGTCTCCTGCAAAATGGTCAACGATGGCGGCTTTGTTGCGACTGGCTTGGAAAATGGCGCTTTGCTCCGCGGCATGGTATCCGGATCCTGGGGTGCGCGATATCCTGCCTGCCCCCTCGTCTGCACTCCCCATGACTTCGATCCCTGCTCGAAGAGCGCCAGCGAAAAATCCTGCGGGTTGTCATTCAGTTGCTTGATCTCTGCCGCGCTCAACGCGCTGCGCAGCAGAGTGAGTCCAGCGATCTTCCCGCCGAAGTGCTGCCAAACCAACGTTGGTTCGTGGGACTGCACGAATGAGGGCGGCGTGCCGGAAGAAGCTGCCGCTAGACCAAACGGCGAGAACGGCAGCGGCGGAGGTACCATGGGCGGTGCCATCGTCAGCACCGGACTCACGCTCCCCAGTTCCAGTTTGCCGGCCGCAACCTGCGCTCCGTCGCTATACAAACGGAAGTCCCTGCCGTCGAACGTCGCCGCCAACAGATGCCATTTGCCCATTTGCAATGTAGCCGGACCCGCCAGGCTGTTGTCTTCGCCCATCCACAGCGAAACCTTGGTGCCGTCATACGCGAGAAACCGCGGATACTCCTCGCCGGGATCGCCCACTCCCGCCACCAGCGTGATCGTGGTCGGCTGCTCTTCCATCCGCACCCACGCATAGAGCGACCACGGAGAGTCCGCCTTGAGCACGGTGTCATCTTTGACTAGCGGCTTTGTCAGACCGTCGCCATCCGGCAAGAACACTGCATTGTATGGACCGTAATAGGGCGGATTATTGGTGACCGGAATCTGCGCCTGCGCCGCAAGCGCCAACATGAGGATTGAAAATGAAAAGAAGAGAAGAGCACGCCGAACAGCAGCTGTCTGCTGGCTCATGAAACTCCTTGGGATAATGAAGAATTCGCCTGCGCAGCACGCCGGAGTAACCAGCGTTCGCGCGCAACATCATACAATCTGGCGATTTGCGATGACCAATCTGGAAGGAA
>CAZBCQ010000111.1:0-10532 GCA_964490255.1 uncultured Terriglobales bacterium
GTTGTCAGACTGCTATTTCCATTGTGACAAATTGAGGGGGACCTACTGGACACTTTCGCGGAGTTTATTTTCCGTGCGAAATGAGGGAGTTGAAGCGGTTTGCGTGGATTTCGCCCATTGACAACGTTTTGGCGGAATAGGGATGCCTCGTGCGCTCGACATGACAGATCCTCCGCTGCGCGAGGATGACGGACCCTGGTCCTACATGCTCCACTGACTGAATGCACGAGAAAGCGAAATACATGGATGTTTCGCTTCGCTCAACATGACTTCGGCGGTACGGAAGCATCTCGGCGGGGCGAGAAAACAACTGCAGAACGACTGCAGATCCCTCGCGGACTAGGTCCGCTCGTGATGACAAAAATTAAGATTTGCAGGACAGCAATCTTCATCACGCGCCAGGTGATTGGAGTTTGAGCAAATGGAAGTAGCGGCGAGCGCGGTGTACGTCGCGCGAGATTTGTTCGCGGAGGTCTTCGACAGAAGGGAACTTCATCTCCGGACGAAGATGCTTCAGGAACGAAAGCTCAACCGGGGTTTCGGCGGTGAGCTCGATGGGATGGAAATTCAGCAGATGGCTTTCGATTGCAAATGAGTCGGCGCCAAACGTCGGCCGGACGCCAACGTTAGTGACGGAGTCGAAGCATTCGTCACCAATCTGCGAGCGGGTGATGTAGACGCCGTTCTGCGGGATGAGTTCGTCATAGCGGCTCAAATTGATCGTCGGCACCGTGTATTTGTGTCCGTACCCGCGGCCGCGTCCGGGCGTTGAGTGGATGGAGAAAACGCGTCCGATGAGATGACGCACGCGACTGACTTGCCCTGCCTGAATGAGCTTGCGAATTTCGCTGCTGGAAACGGCGGGGCCACGGATCTTCATCTCCGGATAGACCTTCACCTCGAAGGCGTAACGAGGCGCCAGTTCCTCGAGAAGCTGAACGTTTCCTTTGGCTTTGTGTCCGAAATGGAAGTTGAAGCCTTCGTGAATTTCCCGCACGTGCAGTTTGTCCACAAGAATCTTCTCGACGAAATGGTGTGCGCTCATTACGGAGAGATCGCGGGTGAAGGGAAGGATGAGCGCAGCATCGATTCCAGTGTCAGCGAGCAGACGAATGCGAGTCTCGCCGGGAGTGATGAGCTTGAGGTCTTTGTCGGGATGGAGGATGCGCACGGGATGCGGATCGAAAGTGACGACCACGGCTTTTGAGTCTGTTTCGCGAGCACGCTTGACCACCTGCTTGAGCACCGCCTGATGCGCCAGGTGGACGCCGTCGAAGTTGCCGACACTCACGATGGAAGGGCCGAAGTTTGCCGGTATCTGTTCGAGATCGCGATAGACGTTCATCGTGCGGTCAGATTTCAAATTCGAGTTTCAACCCGTCGTAAGCCAGCCGGACATCGGGCGGTAACGCGGCGTTGGTTGCGGCATGGGGGAGATCATGCGCGATGTGGGTGAAGAAAGTGCGTTTGGGTTTCAGGCGGTCAACGATCTGCAGCGAGTTGGCGACAGTGGAATGCGTTGGGTGAGGCTTGTGGCGCAAGGCGTCAAGAAACAGAATATCGAGATCGTGCAACTGCTCGAGGGACGACTCAGGGACCTCGCTGAAGTCCGTGAGATACGCGGCAGAGCCGAAACGAAAGCCAAGGATTTCAGCGTCGCCATGAAGGATCTTGATGGGGAGGAAACAGGCTCCCCACAACTTTACAGGTCCATCGATGGAATGAAGTTCTACTCGAGCTAATCCGCCGTACTTGTAGTTTCCAGCGAAGATATAGGCAAACATGTCGCGCACCCGCTCAAGAGTGACCGCGTCTGCATAAAGCGGGATCTTGCCCTCGCGCTGGAAAGTGAGCGGGCGCAGATCGTCGAGTCCAAGAATGTGATCGGCGTGAGCGTGTGTGTAGAGTACGGCGTCGAGCCGCCGAATTTTTTCCCGGATAGCCTGGGCGCGGAAATCAGGAGTAGTGTCGATGAGGACCACGCGCCCATCGTATTCGAGCATGATCGAGGGACGCGTGCGGCTGTCGTGCGGATCGACAGAGCTGCAGACTTCGCACACGCATCCGATGGTGGGCACGCCCATGGAGGTGCCGCTCCCAAGCACTGTGAGTGTCGCCTTCATTTCTTGAAGGGATTGCCTCCACCGGTCTTAAAGGGATCGACCGGGCCGCCGGTGGTGAACGGGTTCGAGCCGGGAACAGCCGAAGCGGGCTGAACCGCGCGGGTGAGCGCGTTGGTCACATCGACGTAGGCCATCTGCACTTCGTAGAGGGAATTCTGCATGAGGTTCTCCTCTGCCGGGGTGAGATTGCCCTTGGTTTTGTCGCGGAGCAAGGACATAGTGTCGATGGTCTGGCGCGCACCGATCAGATCGACCCGCGGCTGCTCGTTCTGCTGGTGAACGAGTCCGAGCTGCATCAACGCCGTCATGTAGAGCGAGGCGATGAAGCGGTCGAACGTCATCTCGAACTCTTTGGCGCTGCGGCCCAGCTGAGAGCTGATCTGATCGTCGAGAGCTTTGGAGGATGCGTTGAACGCGTCCTGGCTCGCTTTCTGCTCTTCGGCAGTAGGAGGCGGGGGAGCTTCCTGCGCGGGAGAGGCGCTCTGTTCCGTCGATTGCGCCGTCTCGGTTTGCGAGGGTGAGGCACTCGGCTGCGAAGACGCGGTCGGTTCTCGTTCTTCGGTTGGAGTTACAGGATGAGCTTCATCGTCGTCGGTGAAGCGGCGACGATCGGTGACGGTAAATTCGGGTTCATTCTTCTTGTCTGGCATAGAAATGTGATGCTGCGTCGAGAGTTTCTGAACTAAATTCAAAGTTTCGCCAGCAGTCCTCGCTCCGCGAGGGCCTGACAGGCGGGATCGCCTGTCCTACACCTACGCTGGCGTGAGCGCTTCTTTGAACGGCGGCCGAACTACGACTGCGGGCGAACCACTCACTTGTACAGTCTTGCCGGGCTCGCCTGCTTCTTTTCGAATGTAGCCGAGCGCGACGATTTCGGTGCCGCTGTCAGTGGGAAGCTGGTTCGAACTCGTGATCTCGCCAACTTCTTTTCCATTGGCTTCAATCTTGGCGCCCGGTTCGGGCTGCGTGCCCTTGACTACGAATCCCACGAACTGGCGATGTACATTGCCACGCGAATGTATGCGTTCGACAATCTCCTGGCCAACGTAGCATCCCTTGGTGAAGTGGAGGGCCTGGCTCTGGCCGGTTTCCTGTGGAAGGTCGCGTTCGCGAATGTCCACACCGTAACGAGGAACGCCGGCGGCCAGGCGGAAGATCTCGATGGCGTCAGTGCCGACGGGCTTGGCTCCAGCGGCGACGATGGCGTTCCAGAGATTGGGGGCGTTCTCCGGGGCGAGCCAGATTTCGTACGTCTGGGCGATGTCGCTGGCCATGCGAGTTACGGAGATGCCAACTTCCTGCCAGACGGAGCGCTCGACTTTCAGAGGCTCGACGTCGTCGGCGATGGTGAGACCGATGCTGCGGAGGATCTGCAATGCTTTTGGACCCTGGACCGCCATGCCGGTGAGCTTCTCGCTCACGTCGGCGACTTCGACATCGTCCATGATGATGTACTTGTCGAAGATGTCTTTGAGGCGCTCGGCTTGCCAGAGTTCGGTGTCAACGAGCAGGTGGTCGCCGAAGTTGTAGATGTAGAGATCGCCCTGGATGCGGCCCTGCGGGTTCAGGATGAAGTTGTAATTGCCGTGGTCCTGCTGGAGGTCGCGCACGTTATTTGTGACCATGCCGTTGGTCCAGCGGACACGGTCAGAGCCGGTGAGCACGATCTTCGCGCGCCAGCCAAGGTCGTACACACCAGCCCCGGAAACGAGCGCGTGGTATTCCGCCGGTGCATCGCCGAAGGAGCGAGCGGTCTCGGCGCCGCAGTACTCGGCGAAGTCGGCGCCAGCGGCGGCCAGTTGGTCATAGAGTGGAGTACGCACCATAAGACAACAGATGATTATAGCGTGCAGGAGATGCGGGTGAGTCGCTTGCGCCGGCTCACGCGCTCGTTGTCCGGCTATTCTGATATCTTGTCTGCCGTGCCAAACAAAAAACGAATCGCAGTAGTGCCGGGAGATGGGATTGGGAAAGAAGTGATCCCGCAAGCGGTTAGCGTGATTCAGGCGACCGGCGCGCCCGTGGAGTTCACTGAGTTCGACTGGGGCGCGGACCGGTATCTGAAAGACCGGACGACGATTCCGGCAGATGGCTTCCAGATGCTGGTGCGGGATTACGACGCCATTTTCGTGGGGGCGCTAGGCGATCCGCGAGTTCCCACCAATATTCATGCGAAAGAAATTCTGCTGGGCATGCGCTTCAAGATGGATCTGTACGCGAATGTGCGTCCGGTGAAGCTGCTGGATGAGAGCCTGTGTCCGCTGAAGAACGCGAAGCCGGAGGACGTGGACTTTGTGGTGATCCGTGAGAACACGGAAGGCGTGTATATGGACATGGGCGGTCTGTTCAAGGGGGGCACGCCGGACGAAGTGGCGACACAGGAGGACATCAACACGCGCAAGGGTGTGGAGCGCGTGATTCGATTTGCGTTCGAGTACGCGAAGTCGAATGGCCGCAAGAAAGTGCTGATGTCTGACAAATCGAATGTCATGACGTATGCGGGCGGGCTGTGGCAGCGAGTGTTCAAGGAAGTTGCGAAGGACTATCCGGAGATTCAGACACAGCACATGTACGTGGATGCGCTGTGCCTGCAGATGGTGAGGGAGCCGAAATCGCTGGATGTGATCGTGACCAACAATATGTTTGGCGACATTGTCACGGATCTGGCCGCGGCGCTGCAGGGCGGGTTGGGGATGGCGGCGAGCGGGAATATACATCCGGGAAGGACGTCGATGTTCGAGCCGGTGCATGGATCGGCGCCGCCGATTGCCGGGAAGAATGTGGCGAATCCAATGGGCGCCATTCTGACCGGCGCGATGATGCTGGCGCATCTTGGATTTGGGAGTGAGGCGGCGACGATCGAGGGCGCGGTTCTGGAAGCCGTGCGGCAGAAGAAGACAACCGTGGATGTAGGCGGAACGATGGGCACGCTCGAGTGTGCCGAGTGGATAACGGAGAGGGTGGGCCAGGAATAAAAATGAGTAAAAAGGGCGACAAAGAACTGGGGATGGATGAGGGAATTACACGGCGTGACTTTCTGAATTCCACGCTGATTGCTTCAGGGGCGGCGCTGCTCAGTTCGGCGGCTCCCGGGGAATTGCTGGGCCAGTCGAAAGAGGACGATTGGAACGGCTATGGCGGCGTGGGGGATTACGCGAAATCCAATGGGAATACGCAGGCGATCCTGAATGCCGGGCACGAGATCAGGGACAAAGTCTACAGAGGATTGCCAGCGGATACGGTCGACACTGGCGAGGTCTATGACTGCGTCGTTGTGGGCGGCGGGATCAGCGGGTTGGCGGCGGCGCTGCTTCTGCAACAGCAGACGGCCGGGAAGCTGAAGTCACTGGTGCTGGAGAATCACGCGATCTTCGGCGGAGAGGCTAAACGCAACGAGTTCGTGGTCGATGGGCAGAGACTGGCGGCACACCAGGGCTCGGCCATGTTCTGGACGCCGTTTCCGTACAGCTTTATCGGACGGTTCTATGACTCCATTGGGCTGAAGCCGCCGGAGCTGAGATATCAGACGTGGGCGGGAAGCGATCCTGAGTTCGCGCTGCCTCTATCGCCGTACGACATTGCCGATCGTAAGCGGTATGCGTTTTATTTTCCTGCGAAGACGGGGCAGAAGTCAGGAAGCTGGGTGATCGATCCGTGGGGGAAGAAGCTGGAGGGCGCTCCGATTCCGGCGAAAGCAAAGGCCGAGCTGCTGGCAATGTGGGCGGCGGAGGGGAAGGATCAGAGGCCGAAATATCTGGGAGATGCGATTTCACGGCACCTTGATAGCGTCACGATCGAACAGCACCTGATGGAGACGTACGGGCTGAGTCGCGAGACGATTCGGACGTATATGGCCGACGAGGGCAGCGGGTCGGGGCTGGGGCCGGATGCGTTGTCGGCATATTCGGACTATGCGGCGGATTTTCTGTATCCGATGGATGACGCTGGGCAGATGTTTCCGGGCGGGAACACCGGGATCGCGCGGATGATTACGAAGACGCTGATCCCAGACGCGATTGTCGGCGACGCGTCGGTCGAAGGCGTTGCGCGTGGCGCGGTGAATTTCGGAGCACTGGATCGCGCAGGTCAGACGACGCGGATCCGGCTGAACTCGACGGCAGTCTGGGTCGAGCATGAGGGCGCGGCGGAGAAGTCGGAGTTCGTGAACATTGCGTACGTGCGCGAGGGCAAGGTGTATCGGGTGAAGGCGCGATCGGCGATCATGGCCGGCGGTTGCTGGACTACCAAGCACATCGTGAGAGATCTGCCGGCGGAGCAACGCGCGGCTTATGGGCAGTTCTATCGGTCGCCGTGCCTGATGGCGAATGTGGCGGTGCGGAACTGGCGGTTTCTTTACAACAAGGGCATTGTCGGATGCCGCTGGTACGGCGGCCTGGGCAACTACACCAGCGTACGGAAGATGGCGACCTGCGGGCCGCAGCCGGCGACGATCAGCCCGGATTCGCCCACGGTGCTGACGATCAAACATATCTATGCGTATCCGGGAATGCCGACGGAGCAGCAGGGAGTGCGCGGCCGCTTCGAAATGCTGGGGACGCCGTATGCGGAATATGAGCGGCAGATTCGCGAACAGTTCACGGACATGTTGGCCGGGTCGGGATTCGACGCGAAGCGCGACATTGCGGGGATCATTTTGAATCGGTGGGGACACGCGTATCTAAATCCGCAGCCAGGATTTTTCTTTGGCAAGAATGGAAAACCCGCGCCGAGCGATGTGCTGCGAGCGGCGCCATTCGGCAGGATCGCGTTTGCGAACACGGATCTGGCGGGGATTATGGATCACCGGTGCTCGATCCAGGAGGCGAACCGGGCAGTAGGGCAGTTGTGCGAGCAAGTGCTGCGGTAAGGGTGTCTCTTCTCTTTGGCGGGCTGCTTGCTTAGGTGCCCAATCTGGGCGGCAGCTCTGCGATTTCAATCCTTCATTTTTCAAACATGTCACAGTCGTCGAGATCGTCATTTCACTAGATTCGGCTTTTCGGCCGAACTATGTCGTACAGGAAAACGATTGTTTGCCTGGCGAACTCGCGTAAGTGGCAAGGGCGTTGCATCGCAGGGATGGAGTGGGATGGTCAAAAGACTGGAGCCTGGGTGCGTCCCGTTAGCGCGATGGAAAAGGGAGCACTGATGCAACAACGCTTTTGCGCGAATGGGCGCGATCCGCAGTTGCTGGATCTGTTTGAAATTCCGTTTGTGGCTCCGCAACAACATCCGTTTCAGCCGGAAAATCATGCCATCGACCCGCTAGTTGCGTGGCAGTATCGAGGCTCTCTTTCGTGGAAAGAATTGGCGGCGGCGGTCGAGAACGTAAAGGGTCCGCTGTGGGCGAATGTGGGTTCATCGAAACATGGGCAGAATGACGAGATTCCACAAGAGGTGGCCCCGGGACTGAAGAACTCATTGAAACTCGTACAGACGGACGAACTAATCGTGAAGGTGAAGATGGAGGGCGGCAAGTTTGGCGATGGCAAGCGTAAGCTCCGTGGCGAGTTCCTGCTGGCGGGGTATTGGTACACTCTGTCGGTTACGGACTGCGGAATCGAAAACGATTTGAAAAACTGTGCAGTGGGCACGGAGAAAGTTTTTGAGAATCCATTGCTCTGTCTGAGCCTGAGCGAAGTCTTTGAGCCGAAGCATTCGTGCTACAAGCTGATTGCGGGAGTAATCCCAACAGAAGCGTGATGGAACGACGGGTCTATACCATCGGGCATTCGAACCACGAATTCGCGAAGCTACTGGTGTTGTTGCAGCAGCACGCGGTGACGGCGGTGGGGGATGTGCGGTCCGCTCCGTACAGCAAACGTTATCCGCAGTTTTCGCGTGAACCGCTGGAGAAGGCGTTGCGCGAGGCGGGAATCGCGTATGTCTATCTCGGGAAGGAACTGGGGGCACGTTCGGAAGATCCCACTTGCTATGAGAACGGCAGCGTGAAATATGAGCGCCTGGCCAAGACTGAGCTTTTTCAGTCGGGACTGGACCGGGTGGAACGCGGGCTGGAATCCAACACCCTAGCTTTGTTGTGCGCGGAGAAGGAACCTCTGCACTGCCATCGAACGCTGCTGGTAGCGCGGCATTTGGAGGCGAGAGGCACTCGGGTGGAGCACATCCTCGAAGACGGCTCGACCGAATGGCACGGCGACACCATCACGAGATTGCTGCGACAGCTTCACCAGCCGGAAGCGGATTTGTTTCGCACACACGATCAGATTGTTGCGGACGCGTATGCAGCCTGGGGAGACAAGATCGCGTACACGCGCGACGAGAGCGAGCAGGAGTGAAAGTCTTCACTATCGGGTTTACGAAGAAGTCGGCGCAGAAGTTCTTTACGACTTTGGCGAAGTCAGGGGCCAAGCGAGTCGTGGACGTGCGGCTGAATAATTCGTCGCAGCTGGCTGGGTTCAGCAAGCGGGACGACCTGGAGTACTTCCTGCAGGCGATTTGCGGGATGGATTATGTGCACATGGAGAACCTGGCGCCCACACAAGAACTGCTGGACGCTTACAGGGCAAAGCAGATGGATTGGGCGGAGTACGGGGAGAAGTTTTCAGCGTTGTTGAGCGAGCGCAAGGTGGAAGAGGCTATTGGGCGCGAGGTGTTGGAGGAGGCTGTGCTTTTGTGCAGCGAGCCGAAGCCGGACAAATGCCATCGGAGGCTGGTGGCGGAATATTTTCAAAAGGCATGGGCCGATGTAGAAATTGAGCATCTGTGAAGCACCGTTTTAAGTAACGCAAGGTCTCTCGACTCGCCGCGAAAGGCGCGGCTCGCTCGAAATGACAGAATCGAAGATCGATTGCGTCAGCGACCGGTCGCGGGCGAAGGGCGCCCGCGCTAGCAAGGGTTAGTTTCACACGGGCCCCGGCATTAGAACCTAATTCCACATTGCTTTGAGTCTTTTCAGTGCTGCGATCGCGACCTGGTAGTTCGGATTTTGTTCGAGAGATTTTTCGTAGCAGGCGCGGGCTTTCGTCCAGTCGTGCTTTTTCTCCCAGATGCGCCCCATGTTGAACCACGGATAGCAGTAGGCTTCATAGCGCGGCGCGCACAACGCTTTCTCGAACCAAGGCAGCGCTTCGTCGAACTTGCCCTGCTCGATGAGATAGGCACCAATGTCGTTGTAGGGATTGCCGAAGTCGGGATCGATTTCGATCGCTTTTAGACACTCTCGGATAGCTTTGTCCCAGACGCCCATGAAGGAGTAAGTCCAACCGCGGAAAGTATAGGCTTCGGCAGTGGGAAAAGCCTGGATGGAACGGGCATAGAGGCGAAGCGCTTCTTCGTACTCACCCTGCATCTGGCGAGCGTAGGCCTGGCGAAATAGGTCGATTGCGTAGTCGCGTTGATCGGAGCCCTGCACGGCGAAAAATATATCTGAAATTCCGGGCTGGCGGCGAATCCGATGGTAACCAATCACAAACGGCAGTTCACGGGGGAGATGTACCTCTGGGGCAGTGGGCGATACATTGCCATACACTGTGGGTTACAGTAGAGATCAGGCAATTCCTTGAAGAGAATTTCGTTATTTCTAGTTATAGCGATGTCCCTGTTGTGCTGGGGCCAGACGTCGCCGCCTGCACAGACGCAGTCGCCAACCCAGCCGCCTCCTCCGGTTCAGGAACCAGCCCCGCAGAAAGCTCCCGATGCAAAAGCTCCAACGGACACGCAGGTTCAGCCCGAACACCGAATTTCGAAGGCCGAGGAGAAGGAACTGCTGGACTCGGTCAACGCGATTCTGAAAATCCAGAGCGAAGACACCGCGCTTCCGGTGAAGCACGATGTAAAACGCCAACTCATCACACGAGATGAGGTGGAAAAATTCTTCGTCGAGCGCTTCCGGAAGGATGAAGCCGCACAGAGGATGAAGAGATCGGAAGTGGTGCTGAAGAAGTTTGGCCTGATCCCACGAGATTTTTACCTGGAAGGTTTCATGCTAGAACTGCTGCGCGAGCAGGTAGCGGGATTCTACAACGCCGATAACAAGACGGTGTACTTGCTGGACTGGATCGATCCGGATCAGCAGAAGCCGGTGCTGGCGCATGAGTTGACGCACGCGCTGCAGGATCAGAACTTCAAGTTGGAGAAGTGGTCGAAGACGGGTTTGGCGGGAGAGAAGAAGGTTCAGGACGAGATACAGTCCGACGAGCAACTGGCGGCGCGCGACGCCGTGCTGGAAGGCCAGGCGATGACGGCCATGCTCGACTACATGCTGGCTCCAACCGGGCAGTCGGTGCTTACGTCGCCGTTGCTGGTGAAAGCCACGGAAATCGGAATGACAACGGGTGGCGGATCCCCTGTTTATGACAAGGCGCCACTCTACTTGCAACAGGCGCTGATTTTTCCTTACACCTACGGGCTGGATTTCACGGTCACGCTGCTGAAGAAGGGCGGCAAGGA
>CAZBCQ010000111.1:10632-13817 GCA_964490255.1 uncultured Terriglobales bacterium
CTTACACCTACGGGCTGGATTTCACGGTCACGCTGCTGAAGAAGGGCGGCAAGGAGAAGGCGTATGCGGATGTGTTCCGCAATCCACCGCAGAATACGCGCGAGATCATGCAACCGGAGACGTACCTTGCCGGCGAAAAGTTGCCGCCACTCACGATTCCGGACTTCAAGAACGTGCTAGGCCATGATTGGGACCGGTACGACGTGGGCTCGATCGGCGAGTTCGATGTGTCCGTCATGGCGCAGCAGTACGGCATGAAGCGGGACGAATCCGAAAAGCTCGCGACTGGATGGCGCGGCGGTTACTACTACGCAGCGGCGAAGCATGGGACGAAGGATCCGAAGACGGCCGACACGAGCGTCGTGTTTGTGACCAAGTGGGCGACGCCCGAGCAAGCGGAACAGTTTGAAAAGGTATACCTGGGGTATCTTCCGAAGCGATATTCGGCGGTGACGTCATCGCAGGACCCAGGGCAGACGTTCCGAAAATATGGGACGAATGAAGGAACCGTGATTGCGAACCAGAAAGACGGACTGCTCACGATTACGGAGAGCTTTGACGATGCGACGGCGCAGAAGTTGATGCAGGCGGTTGAGGCGACTGAGGCGAAACGGTAGGACCGGGTTTTTCCGGACTCACCTTGTCCATAATCTCGAACATTCCTTTGAGCGCCTGGTCCCAATAGCGCCAGTTATGTGCGCCAGGGCTCTCGCGATACACGTGATCAATGTGCTGGGCGGAGAGCGCACGATCCAGCAGACGGTTCGAACCCACGAGACCGTCTTTATTTCCACACGACTGATAAATGTAGGGCAGGCCCTTGGGATTCTGAACGGACTTGACCAGGTAAAACGGGTCATAACTCGTACGAACGCTGCTGCCAAGCGGGCCGAAGATTTTGCGCAGTCTCCAGTATTGGCCGAAGCGATGGAAGGAAAAGTCGCGAGTGGGAGCGTCGACGGCGCCGCTCATGGAACCCATGAACCAATAACGATCGGGATGCTTGAGACCTAGAAAGAAAGTTCCGTAGCCGCCCATCGAGAGGCCGGCGATGAGGCGCGCCTCGCGCTTGCGCGCGACAGGGTAGTGCGATTCGACATCGTCGGGAACATCGCTAACGATGTAATCGGCATAGTGGTCCTCTGGGATTTCCGCGGCATTCACGTAATAAGAGTTATCTGCTTCGGGAAGCACAGCAATGAGTTTGCGGTTCCGCAGGTAATCGTAAAGGTGCGACCAGCGGAGCCAGTCTGCGGGCTCGCCGCCGAAACCGTGGAGCAGGTAGATGACCCCGAAGCCATCCAACTGGCCAGAGTTTTCGGGGCGGACGACTAGATATTGCTTCCGGCGTTGCAGTGAAGGGCTGTAAAAGGTGACGCGCTCGGCGTGAACTCCTTTGATGGTGATCGGACGCACTTCGCGGTCGGTGCGCGGCGGTTCGGAGCGGCGGCAGGAGATGACACAAAACAAAGCAGCCACGCTGACCAATGTGCGGCAGGTGAGATTCACGCTGATTCGATGCTAGCACGCGAGCAGTGCGAGTTTCACTCAGGAGCGAAACGCGGGCGAGGGCGACCGCGCCACCTTGATCGCTTTTGTATAATCGGCAGTTCACCTCGAGATCGCAGGAGATAGCGTTTGTCGCAGGCAGATATTGGCATTATCGGCGGCAGTGGTTTGTACAGCATGCCCGGCATTAGTGACGTCCACGAAGTAAAGGTGGACACGCCGTTTGGTGAGCCTTCCGATCCTTATGTGCTGGGAACGCTGGAGGGGCGAAAGGTTGCGTTCCTGGCGCGGCATGGGAAAGGGCATCGCATCCTGCCGAGCGAATTGAACTTTCGCGCGAATATTTTCGGATTCAAGCTGCTGGGCGTGGAACGCATCGTGTCGCTATCCGCGGTGGGCTCATTGAAGCAGGAACATAAGCCGACCGACTTCGTCATCCCGGACCAATTTGTGGATCGGACCAGCAAGCGCATCTCGACATTCTTTGGTGATGGCATCGTCGGGCACGTCGCGTTTGGCGATCCGGTGTGCGGGGAAATAGCAGCGGTGCTGTACAGCGCATGCAAGTCGGCGGCAGTCGTTGGGAAGATGGGCGGAACGTATGTCTGCATGGAAGGTCCGCAGTTTTCTACGAAAGCCGAATCGAACCTATATCGCAGTTGGGGCATGGACGTGATCGGGATGACCAATCTGCAAGAAGCGAAGCTGGCGCGCGAGGCGGAGATCTGCTACGCGACGGTGGCGATGGTCACCGATTATGACTGCTGGCATCCGGAGCACGACAGTGTGACGGTGGAGCAGATCGTAAAAGTGCTGAATCAGAACTCGTCGAACGCGTGCAATGTGGTGCGGGAAGCGGTGAAGGCGATACCGAATGGGCGCGGATGCAAGTGCGGATCGGCGCTGCAGTTCGCGATCCTGACGGACAAGAGCAGGATTCCGGACGCGACGAAAGAGAAGCTGAAACCGATTTTGGGGAAGTATCTGGGTTGAGTTTGCGGTGCGGTGACTTTTAGCGGGAGAGAAATCATTGTCGATACTGGTAGTGGGTTCGGTAGCGTTTGACACGATCAAAAGTCCGTCGGGCAGCGTGGAGAAGGAACTCGGTGGGGCGGCCACCTATTTCGGCTTGTCCGCGAGTTACTTCACCGATGTTCGCGTGGTTGCTGTGGTGGGCGAGGACTTCGGCCCGGAGCAAGAGGCGGTTTTCAAGAAGCGCAACATCGATCTACGCGGTCTGCAGCGCTCGGCGGGGAAGACGTTTCATTGGGGCGGGGAATACGGCGAGAATCTTAACGAGGCGAAGACGAACTTCACGCACCTGAACGTGTTCGAGAGCTTCAAGCCGGAACTGCCGGCGGCATATCGTGAGACGCCGTTTTTGTTTCTTGCGAATATCGATCCGGCGCTGCAGGCCACGGTAAGGCGTCAAATGAACGGCGCGAAGCTGGTGGGCGGCGACACCATGAACTACTGGATTACCGGTCACCGCGAGAATCTGCTGCAGACGCTGAAGCTAATCGACGTGCTGCTGATCAACGACACGGAAGCCAAGATGCTGGGCGGGGAAAGCAATTTGCCGCGCGCCGCACATAAGGTTCTGGCGCTCGGACCGAAGGCACTGGTGATCAAGCACGGCGAGTATGGAGCCACTGTCTTCTTCCGCGAAGGAGCAT
>CAZBCQ010000112.1:0-13671 GCA_964490255.1 uncultured Terriglobales bacterium
CGCTGATGTGCAGCAGCCCATCGGTTCCAGGCAAAACCTCAACGAACGCTCCGAAATCAGCCAGACGGGAAACCGTTCCGAGATAGGTCTTCCCTACTTCGGCGGTCGCCGTAATCTCACCAATCATCTTCAACGCCTTCGCTGCGCCTTCGGCATCGCTCGACGCGATGTTCACCTTGCCGGAATCCTCGACATCGATCTTTACGCCAGTCTCCTCGATGATGCCGCGGATGACCTTGCCGCCGGGCCCGATCAAGTCCTTGATCTTGTCTGTCGGAATCGTCAGCGTGTAGAACCGCGGCGCGAATTCGGAAATCTTGGTGCGCGGTTCCGAAATGACCTCGTTCATCTTGCCGAGGATGAACAGCCGTCCTTCCTTCGCCTGCGCCAGCGCCTCGCGCATGATCTGCGCGGTAATGCCGGTGACCTTGATATCCATCTGCAGTGCGGTGATACCGGCTTCCGTTCCAGCGACCTTGAAATCCATGTCGCCGTAGTGATCTTCTGCTCCAGCGATGTCGGTCAGGATGGCGTATTTCTCGCCTTCTTTCACCAGGCCCATGGCAACACCGGCAACCGGTGCTTTCAATGGAACGCCGGCATCCAGCAGTGACAGGGTTCCGCCGCAGACGCTTGCCATGGAAGACGACCCGTTGGATTCCAGAATGTCCGAGACCACTCGCATCGCGTACGGCCAATCGAGTTCCGACGGGAGAACTGCGGAAATAGCGCGCTCCGCGAGTGCACCGTGACCGATCTCACGACGGCCCGGTCCGCGCAGAAATGCAACCTCACCAACCGAGAACGGCGGGAAGTTATAGTGCAGCATAAAGCGCTTCTTGGCTTCGCCTTCGAAGTGCTCGATCCGCTGCATGTCTTCGCCGGTTCCTAGCGTAGTTGTCACCAGCGCCTGGGTTTCACCGCGGGTGAACACCGCCGATCCGTGTGCGCGCGGTAACACGCCCACTTCTATCCAGATCGAGCGAATTTGATCGAAAGCGCGTCCATCTGGGCGTCGGCGATCGTCTACCACTTGCTCGCGGAAAATGCGCTCACGCAGCGTTTCGTAGTAGTGCGACAACTTCGAGAGCGCCTCGGTGTCATCTTCGGGGATTTCCGCTTTCAGCGCGCTCTTGATTTCTTTGACCTTCGCGTAGCTTTCCAGCTTCGGGTATTTCTCAGTGTTGAGCGCGTCGGCCACCTGCACTCCGACCTTGCTCTTCAACTGATCGAAGTACGCCTGATCGAACTCCGGCGGTGTTACTGCGCGCTTCGGCTTACCGGCTTTTTGCGCCAGTTCATCGATCGAAGCGCAGATCTTTTTGATTTCAGCATGTGCGAATTCAATCGCCTCGACGATTGTCTCTTCGTCGATTTCGCTCGCGCCGGCCTCGATCATCACAATGCCGTCTTTTGTTCCCGCGACCGTCAGGCGCAAGTTGCCTTCGCGCTGTTCGTCATACGTCGGGTTCACGATGAACTGTCCGTCCTTCATTCCAACGCGGACAGCGCCGATCGGCCCCAGAAATGGAATATCTGACAAGGCCAGTGCAGCCGACGCAGCGTTGATGCCGACAATATCCGGATCATTCTGCGTATCCGCCGACATGACCATCGCGATTACCTGGGTTTCGTTCTTGAAACCTTCTGCGAACAAAGGCCTGATCGGACGATCAATCAAACGGCTGGTGAGGATTTCGCGCTCGCTAGGGCGGCCTTCGCGCTTGATGAATCCGCCGGGGAAGCGTCCGCCGGCATAGGTGTACTCGCGGTAATCAACGGTAAGGGGGAAGAAATCGATTCCTTCCCTGGGGTCGGGGCTCGCTGTAGCTGTTGCGAGTACGACGTTATCGCCATTCTTGGCAACTACGGAACCGCCTGCCTGTTTGGCAAGCCTTCCAGTTTCGAATGTGATGGATTTACCACCGGTAAGTTCTACGGTGACTTCCTGCTTCATTTGTTTCCTTCTTCCGCTCGGCAGCGCACAAGGTCATGGGGAGGCGAAGTTTAGGGCCAGAGATCCCTACTTCAATACAAACAACCGGCTTTCGGCAGATGGACTGCGACGAAGAGCCGGTGAACGCACCGGTCCGAGCCGTATTCGTTGGGTCGGTTCGAAAGATGGCAGAGCTACTTGCGGATGCCGAGTTTCGAAATGACGTTCTTGTATCGCTCGGAGTCGTATTTCTTGAGGTAATCGAGCAAGCTACGCCGCTTGCTGACCAGCATGAGCAGACCCCGCCGGGAAGCGTGATCCTTCTTATGCGTCTTAAAGTGCTCCGTCAACTCGGCAATTCGCTCGCTGAGAATTGCGATCTGCACTTCCGGACTACCCGTATCAGTCGCATGCGTGCGATAGTTGTCGATGATGGTTTTCTTTTGCTCTCTGGCTAACACTGAACCTTGTGCACTCCTGCTTATTTTTCCAATCGATTTGGTACTCTACGAGACTAACATGCAGATACAGCATCAGTAAAGATAAGCATCAACAAGGGCTTACAAGCACCAGGAAGGCGTCCAACCTGATGGCAGAGCGGCAGAATCAGATATCTGGTAGTAGTTCTTTAGAAGGGCTCCAAATGCAGACTGCGCGGGAGCAAGAATCGATCCTTATCTGCACGCAGTGCGGGCACATTAATCCGGCCACCAACAAATTCTGCGGCAACTGCGGCAATGGCCTCGTGTCCATCTTCGATGCACCACCGTCGAACACTGTCGATAATCGCAAGGTCGTCGATTCCGGCTTAGAAAGCATGCCCGACCTTACAACTCCACCCGCGGCGTCGACGCCGGACCCTCCGCCTTTGCGCCCCAAGGTGGCCGCCCAGGAACCTCCACCACGTCCGCGAGTCGTTCCTCGGGAGACACCGCGCCCTTCGGCGGCGGAACCCAGAGTCGTCCAACCGAGACAGGTTTTCCGGGAAGAGCCGGTTTCACCGATCAGTGGACCTTCGTTCCTGGGGCTTAGCGCCGACCCCACCGACACCGCCGACTATCTGCTGGTCGAGGACGAGCCGCGAAAAGGCGGTGCCTTCCGCTTCCTGATGATCCTCGCCATTCTCGCCCTGATCGTCGTTGGCGCTCTGGAGTGGAGGGCGATTCGTAAGATGGTCGCCGAGCAAGGCGCGAGATTGGGGTCGTCTCCGGCCACAGAGCAGGCGCCTCCAGCATCAAGTTCAGATGCGGCCCCTCCGGCATCCAATGACGCGCAACCCGTTCCAACGACTCCAGCGGTCGCGACGCCAGCTGCAAACACTGGCTCGGATATTCAGCAGCAGCATCCGCTCGTAGAGATGGATTTACCTGCGCCAGGCCAGCAGGCCTCTCAATCTCAGCAGCCGCAGCCAACACCGGGCGCAGTTCCTAGTGCAATTCAATCCGCGCCGGCTCAGCAGACTGCGCAGCCGCCTGCCCCAACTCAACCGGCGCCAGCTTCGAATTCGACCTCTCAGCCTCAAGCCGCGCCGCAGGGTCCCACCGCAACCATGAAGTCCAATGCCGGAGCACGTGTGCAGCGCGCCTCGGAGACTCCGGGCAAGACCTTGGCTGCCGCCACCATTCCAGCCAAGCCAGTTCAGGAGTCGCCAAAAGAGAAGCTAGATCCCGCCAAGGATCCGGCTGTTCTCCGCGCCGAGAAGTACCTGTATGGCCAAGGCGTGTCCCGCAACTGCGTCGCGGCGCGAAGCCTCCTCGAAGAGGCAGCCTCGCGGCAGAATCCCAGTGCTATGTCACACCTCGGAGCTATGTACGCAACCGGACAATGCGTCTCGCCCGATAAGACGCTGGCTTACATCTGGTTCAGCCGGGCATACGACCTTACTCCGGAAAATCATTGGCTGGAAAAGAACCTGACGATGCTCTGGCGTGACATGTCGTCCTCGGAGCGCCAGGTGGTTCTGAAAGCTAAGGCTGGCAGGTAACAGGTTTTATTAGAGTTGGCGCGGGCGCTCTCGCCCGCGCGGGTCAGTTCTGTATCCAAAAATGGAAAGCCCGGTCGGAGCGGCCGGGCTTTTGCTGATCGAAAACCTGACTATTCACGCATTGAGCGTCGTAACCATGTCCTCAAACTGTCGTGGAGTTGGTTCTCCGGTCAGCTTATTAAGACCAAAATCGTGTCCCTGATCGAACGCCTTCAGGTTCAATTCCTTGAAACTGGCAGGCACGGAATCCGCGATCGCTGAGCGCAGTGCCTCCGCGCTCAGCGCCTTCGAAACGGCCCCGAAGAAACCGACCATCACCGAGTTCAGCACCATGCGTTTGCCCAAGCCTTCGGCAATACGTGTCGCCGGGCAGCTGAACACGCGCGTTGCCGCCGAAATGTTCGAGACGCGCACCAGGTCCTGCTCCACAAGTAGCAGGCCATTGGGCTTCAACTCGGGTGCGAACTTGTTGTAGGCCTCCTGCGACATGACCATCATGATGTCCGGCCGGGTGACATACGGATACAGGATCGGATTGTCCGAGAGAATCACCTGCGCGCTGCACGCCCCACCGCGCGCCTCGGGGCCGAAGTTCTGCGTCATCGTGGCAAAACCGTTCTCGTAGATCGAGGCAGCCTTGCCAATCACGATCGCAGACAGGATCACGCCCTGCCCTCCGAATCCGGCAACGCGAATCTCTGTTAGCTGCATAAGCCCTCCTCGCAACCCTGCTCATGGTGATCGCTCTCGGCGCATTCGGCTGCCACTGGATCGACGAATCGCGAGCCCAGCGTCTCCAGCATCTGCTCGCGCATCAGGTCGCGATATTCGGGACGAGCGCGGTCGACGAATTTCCCGACCACAATCTCACCCTGTTTATCTAGCCCAACCTCGCTGGTTGGCGCTCCGTTCTTAACTTTGCTCTTTTCCTTGTAGTACTTCATGGTGTCGAGACCATCACCCATCTTGTTGCGCCGCTGATAGAGCGTCGGGCAAGGAGAAATGATTTCGATAAAGCAGAAACCGGGCTTCTGGAAAATCTCGGCAATCGCCCGTGACAGCTGGCGCACGTGGTAGGTGGTCCAGCGCGCCACGTACACCGCCCCAGCGGCTTCCACCAGGTGGGGCAAATTGAAACTCGTGTCGAACGTGCCGTACGGATTCGTGGAAGTAATCACGTCCCCCGGGGTAGTGGGCGCCGTCTGCCCTCCCGTCATCGCGTAGATCAGGTTGTTCACGCAGATCACTTTCAGATCCACATTGCGTCGCGCAGCATGAATCAGGTGATTGCCTCCAATCGCAGCAAGATCGCCGTCGCCCGAGTACACCACCACCTGCAGCTTCGGATTCGCCAGTTTCAGGCCCGTCGCGAACGGAATCGCACGCCCGTGTGTGGTGTGAAAGGAATCGAGCCGAACATATCCCGCGACTCGGCCGGAACAACCGATACCGGAAACAATCGCCAGCTTATCGAGGTCGATGTTCGCATCGGTCAGTGCGCGTGTGAAGCAATTCACCGTGGTGCCGATGCCGCACCCCGGACACCATATGTGCGGCATGCGGTCCGTGCGCAGGAACTGCTCAACCGGATTAGCTGGAGCTATCGTCGTCAAACTCATTTTGCCGCCTCCAGGATGGCATCCAGAATTTGCTCAGGCCGGTGGACGCTTCCTCCGGCGTGCGTCACGGAAACAGTTCGCGCCTGTCCCCCAGCCGCGCGCTCCACTTCCAGAACTACCTGTCCAAGATTGAGCTCAGGCACTACGAACGCAGTCACTCTTTTCGCCAGAGTCCGAATCAGCTGCTCAGGAAACGGCCACACCGTCATCAGGCGCAGTTTGCCCACCCGTATTCCGCGAGCACGAGCCAGTTCGATCGCGCGTTGCGCCACCCGCGAAGTGATCCCATACGAGACCACCACCACTTCGGCATCTTCCAGATTCTCTGCCTCGTAGAGTCCGATCTGCCGATTCGCCGCATCGATCTTCGATCTCAGCCGGCGAACCAGTTTGTCCTGAACCGGCGGCGTCATGGCAGGATAGCCGCGCTCATCGTGGGTCAACCCCGTGACGTGGAAACGATAGCCTTCTCCCGCGTGCACCATCTCGGGCACACCATCGTCGCAAGGTTCGTAAGGAAGGAATTCCTCCGGCGACTTCGTCGTATGACGCCGCGGCTCCACGTAGATCTTTTCCGGATCAGGAATGATCACCTTCTCGGTCATGTGCCCGACCACCTCGTCCATCATCAGCATCACCGGCACACGATATTTTTCCGACAGATTGAACGCGGTAATCGTCAGATCGAAGCATTCCTGCGGCGAATTCGGGGAGAGCGCAATGAGCGAGTAGTCGCCATGTGAGCCCCACCGCGCCTGCATCATGTCCGATTGCGCCGGAAGCGTCGGCAGCCCTGTCGAAGGCCCGCCACGCTGCACGTCAATGAACACGCACGGTGTTTCGGTCATGACGGCGTAGCCTATGTGTTCCATCATCAGCGAGAAGCCTGGGCCAGAAGTGACAGTAAAGGCCTTTGCGCCTCCCCAGACTGCGCCCTGGATCGCGATCGACGCGGCCAGTTCGTCTTCCATCTGGATGAAAGTTCCACCTACTGTCGGAATGCGAGAAGAAAAGCGCTCGACGATTTCCGTCGAAGGCGTAATCGGATACCCGGCGGAGAAGCGTGCGCCTGCCGCGAGGGCTCCCTCACAGCAGGCGTGATCTCCGTCGATAAAGTGGGTTCCAGTCAGAACCCCACGTGGATCGGCATTCATTTCGAAGTCTCCGATGCTGCGGGAACTTCTCGGTTCCCGAAGATCGCGAAATCGGGACAGAACATTCCGCACAGATCGCAGCCGCTGCACTTCTCCGGTGCGATCACATGGGGTGGATGGTATCCCTTGGAGTTAAAAGCGGTGGAGAGAGCCAGAACCTTGGTGGGACAGAACTCAACGCAAAACCCGCAGGCCTTGCAGCGCTCCACTTCGATAACGACGTTACCTTTTGCCATTCGAACCTCGACGGGGGGCCGGCTAAGGCCGGTGTTGCACCCCGGTCAGGCGATTTAATTTGTGCCCCCCGCTCTGGAATTGCCCGCCAGGCGGCGCAAAGCACGTGATCTGGATTTGAGTCTTACAGCAGGAAGAAGCGCCTCACTTGGCACCATCCCCAGCACGCGGTTGATTGTGCGCGAGGCATGTTGCAGGGGGGTATGACGTACATCACAAATAGCTGTGAGGTACGTGCTGGGTGCTCAGGAACCTACTCAGAATCGCGAAGCGGAAGCGCAATCGGCGAGTTCGCGCAGAACGTCGAACATGTCATAGCCGCCATATTTCGCCGTATGTTCCGACGAGAGGCTGCTGACGGGAACACTGGCCGCGAAATGCGGCGACCTCCGGCGGAACGACACGCTCAGAAAGTCGCTATCGCGGGAAGCCACCAGGGCGTTCATCATGGCTGTGATCTCTCGTTGCCAGTCGGTTCGCGTCGTCAGCACAAAAGGTCCACACGTTTCTATGCCATCCAGACGCGGCTGCCGCCTGCGTGGCCTGCCCGAGCGCCCCGACCAGCGCTGGTTGTGTACTTCCAGGCTGAAGCCAGGTGGCACATCAAGATCAGCTTCGAAAGTAAGTGTCTCGCGCTGGTTCCTGATTGCGCTCAGAAACCAGCTCAAGGGCAACTCCCGCGGAACCAGTTGGACGGCTACGGAACAGTGTCGAAAGATCTCAGGAAACAGTCGCAGGCGAACGTGAAAACGTGAAGGGCTGATCCAATGAATGCCGATGATCTGAGCGTGTCCGCCCAGTGCTGTCCTGATCTGCTCAATGAGCACGCGTGAACGGCGCCGGTTGGTTCGGAAGAACCACAAATACCAGACGCTTATCAGCAGGATACCCGCCAGGATTTCGGCAACAATGGTCCCAACCATGTCCACAACTACTTTTGATGCTCAACTTCTTCACAAAGGCAGATGTAAATTCGGCGACTCACGTTGGCTGCGTACGATTTCCACAGCAGAACAGCAGTCCCGTCAGTGAACAGCTGTAACAACATCCTCGAACCATGAGAGATGGTTTGGTGCCCCAAATCTGCGTGTCTTTGGCAGATGTGGGGCAGCTGATCTCAGACCAAACCGCCGGAGTCATTGTCGCTGCCAAGCCGCTTCTGCGGATCAGCCTATCGCGATCGGTTGCTGGGGGATTCTACGCGGATTTCTGCCCCGGTAGCCCGCCCACGTCGACCACATACATCTGTGCCGGGCCTCCGGGCTGAATCCGATTCTTCTCGAAGCACTCTTTGATCTGGCGCCGCAATTCACGCGTGACCGCATACTGCTGTCCTGGCCTCGTCTTCACCAGCATCAGATATTCCACCTCGTTTCCGCTCACTCGCTCAATGCCCGGGACCTCGGGCGCAGAAACGATCTGTTCGCGAAACGTAGGATCATTCCAGACATCAGCTCCCACCTCCCGGAGCAGCTTCAGGATGCGATCGCTGTTCTCGGTATATGCGACTGAAATGTGCAGGGACACTTGCGACCAATCCCGGGTCAGGTTGG
This sequence comes from uncultured Terriglobales bacterium, assembly GCA_964490255.1. GTDB lineage: Bacteria > Acidobacteriota > Terriglobia > Terriglobales > Acidobacteriaceae > JAJPJE01. The sequence goes on from CAZBCQ010000112.1 coordinate 8,481, forward strand.
ACACAACCGTAATCTGGCTGTTAGGGACCACATGCACAGTGCCGTCCGCATCACGCAAAACCGTCCGCCGAAGCGTCATCATCTCCACCGAGCCCTGTACCCCGGCAAGTTTCACGGTGTCACCGACGTCGTACTGATTTTCGAGCAGCACGAAGAACCCGTTGATTACATCCTTCACAAGTGTCTGCGAACCGAAACCAATTGCAAGGCCCACGATGCCGGCACTCGCGAGCAGAGGGCCCACGTTGATGTGCAGCACGTCAAGGACTTGAGTGACCGCAACAAAAGCAACAAAGAAGACGCCGGTGCCATAGATGACGTCGGAAAGAGTCGCCAATTGCTGCGCTGGTACGCGAGACGGTACAGCCTGAGACCTGGAGTAGGCCTTCACCCGGTGCGTCGCAAGCTTGAGCAGCCGGATCAGGACAAGCGCGATAATGAGGATCACAACGATCCTCGGCGCGCCAGTACGCGCGAACTCCAGAGCGTCGCTGCGCGACTGATGAAGGACTTCCGAGAAGTTGTTCCACTGAGGTACGAATGCCATGAGTGAGTATAGAAAGGCCTTTCAAGGTACTCACGATTAGATTGGAAGTTCCGCCATTACGGTTGGCGAGCTGCGCCTCAGAGGGGCGCGATTCCTGAGCTTACCCGGATATAATTCAGAGTACTCAAGTTCATATGAGGCGATCTGTGCGCTCTTCCAGAGGCTTTTGGACCTTCGCTTGTGTGGCACTCCTATCGTTCATTTTGTCGACCCAGGCTCAACCTGAACAGGACAACGGCTTGTCTCCGGACCAACTTCCCGGCGTAGGGCAGACCACGCCGCCCATCTCTCCTGAACAGCAGCGGATTGAACATGAGCGCGCCAAACGCATGAACAAGGAACGCTTCGAGAGCCTCAAGCGCGACACCGACAAGCTCCTCGAGTTAGCTACCGAGCTGAAGCAGAATGTCGACAGGGCTAACGAGAACACGCTTTCACTGGACGTGGTCCGCAAGGCCGACGAGATAGATAAACTCGCAAAGCAAGTCCGCGAAAAAATGAAGGGCCAATAGCTGCAAGCGACGTTCACCATTAGGTTGAAGAGCGGCACGAGAACTTTGTGGAAGAGCGGCCCCTTCACGGCCGCGTAACGAGACTAATGATTCCGGTCCGGGGCTTTAGCCCCAGCGTTCGACAAAAAAACGCCATCCGTAATCCGGATGGCGTTTCCGTCGCAACAACTTGTTTTAATCGGCCGCTTGCGCGCGCTCTGCCTTCGCAATCGTCCCGATCCGCATACCGTAGAAAGACCGATGTACGAAAACAACCGAGATCACGAAGAACACTAGCGAAAGAATGTTGCTGGTCATTGTTCCCTGCGTACGAGTGATGCTCACCGCCAACTCCACCGCGAGCAGGCCAAAGAGCGTGGTGAACTTGATTACTGGGTTCATCGCCACCGACGACGTGTCCTTAAACGGATCGCCAACGGTGTCGCCCACAACCGTAGCCGCGTGCAGATCGGTCCCCTTCTCCTTCAGCACCGTCTCGACGATCTTCTTCGCATTGTCCCAGGCTCCGCCGGCATTCGCCATGAAGATGGCCTGGTACAGACCGAAGATCGCAATCGAGATCAGGTAGCCGATGAAGAAGTACGGCTCAATGAACGCAAACGCCAGGGTTGCAAAGAACACCGCCAGGAAGATGTTGAACATGCCCTTCTGCGCATATTGCGTGCAGATGGCCACCACCCGCTTACTGTCGGTGACCGACGCTTTCTCCACGCCTTCCAGCCGGATGTTCGCCTTGATGAACTCCACCGCGCGATACGCGCCCGTAGTCACCGCCTGTGTGGACGCGCCGGTGAACCAATAGATCATGGCGCCGCCTGTAATCAGGCCAAGCACAAATGGTGCATGCAGCAATGACAGATTGCTGACCAGCTCCGGTTTCAGTCCCTGGGTCAGCGCCATGATGATCGAGAAGATCATCGTGGTCGCGCCAACCACTGCGGTACCGATCAACACCGGCTTAGCCGTTGCCTTAAACGTATTCCCGGCGCCGTCATTCTCCTCCAGCAGATCCTTCGCGCGACCGAAGCTCGGATCAAAGTGAAAGTCCTTCTTGATCTCCCCGGAAACGTTCGGCACCTGCTCAATTAACGACAGCTCATAAACCGACTGCGCGTTGTCCGTCACCGGACCATACGAGTCGACCGCAATTGTCACCGGACCCATGCCGAGGAACCCGAATGCGACCAGTCCGAACGCAAACACCGCGGGAGCCAACATCAGCGGTACTGCGCTTCCGGGCAGGTTTGCACCCAAGCCGAGCGTGCTCACCCGATACGCGATCCCCATCAGGGCAACCATCGTCAACCCGAGCCAGTAAGCGGAAAAATTGCCTGCCACCAAGCCGGACAGAATATTGAGGGAAGCGCCGCCTTCGCGAGCCGACGTTACCACTTCCTTCACGTGGCTGGAGTCCACCGAAGTGAAAACCTTCACCAGCTCAGGAATGACAGCACCCGCAAGCGTCCCGCACGAAATAATGCTAGCCAGCTTCCACCACAACGTCGGATCGCCACCAAGGTTCGGGATAATCAGATAGGAAACAACATAGGTCAGAGCGATGGAGATGATCGAAGTAACCCAGACGAGGGAGGTCAGGGGAGCTTCATAATTCATCTCCTCGGCATTGCCATACTTCGCTTTCGCAAACGCGCTATTCAGGAAGTAAGCAGCTGCGCTCGAAACCAGCATCATGATGCGCATCACGAAGATCCAGACCAGCAGTTGTACCTGGATCTCTGAGCTCTTCACGGCCAACAGGATGAACGTGATCAGCGCCACGCCAGTCACGCCGTAGGTCTCGAAACCGTCCGCGCTGGGCCCGACCGAGTCGCCAGCATTGTCGCCCGTACAGTCCGCAATCACGCCCGGGTTACGCGCGTCATCTTCCTTGATGCGGAAGACGATTTTCATCAGGTCAGAACCGATGTCGGCGATCTTGGTGAAGATACCGCCGGCAATACGCAGCGCCGCTGCGCCGAGCGACTCGCCAATAGCGAACCCGATGAAGCACGGGCCGGCATAATCACCCGGAACAAACAAAAGGATGAACAGCATGATCAATAGTTCCACGCTGATCAGCAACATGCCGATGCTCATTCCCGCCTTCAATGGGATCGCATAGCACGGATACGGCTTGCCACGAAGGCTGGCGAATGCAGTCCGCGAATTCGCAAACGTGTTCACGCGAATCCCGAACCATGCCACACCATAACTTCCCGCAATTCCCACAAGGCTGAATCCCAGGATGATAGGCAGAGTCAAGCTGACTGGCTTGCCCGGTACCGGAGAGAGCCATCCGAAGTAGGCCACGATGATGACCGCAATGAATGCCCACAGCACCAGGATGAATTTTCCCTGGTTGAGCAGATACGTTTTGCAGGTCTCATAGATCAGCTCGGATATTTCCCGCATGGAGCGATGGACCGGCAGGTTCTTCAGTTGCAGGTAAATGGCAAGCCCGAAAAGAAGTCCCAGGAAGCAAAAGGCGATCCCGATAAGCAACAGAGAGTGCCCGTTCATGCCGAGGAAAGAGACCGTCGACAAGTCCGGCAGTTTGAGGGCAGCCTCTCCACCGACTTCGCTGGATTCGCTCGTTTGAGCGGCAGCCATCGTGGAAAGCAACAACGCGGCCAGCCCAACCGGGGCGATGCGAGCGCGCCCGGCAAGGCGACGCGCACTAATAAGGCTCTGCAGGAGCCAGTTTTGCATGATGTCCTCCGAAGAGTGCGGCAATGAATTCAAGAAATTTTGATGCTGAGACGGTTCGGGCGCACAGGTCCGCCGAGGGTTTGATTCCCGGTTCATAGACCAGAAGATGCCCGGCAGGAAGCCCAAAAAAAGGCCTTCCCGCTTGGAAAGACGAACCCGCCCCAATTCTCGGACTTCGAACACTCGTTCGGTCCTCGACACGCAGCGGGATTGTATAACATGTCGCAAAAGCCGGGTCAAACACAGCCTTTCAGAATAAAGTGTCGGAAGGAAATGGCCTAGAACCGGCCTCACAGATGGAAGTGAGCGGAATCACCGAGGACCGGCGCAGTCGAAGAATTTCCACGCACGTTTCTTACTTGTTCAGTCCGATTCGGCGATAGAGCGAGATGCCTATTTTCGGGTTCTTCGGACCCTATATCCGCTTGTACTCTTCCCAGTGCTGTCGGACCCTGTCCATGATTTTCTGGTATTCGGGATCGCCGCGCAGCTTGTCGTAGTTCTTGTCCTGTTGGAACCAGGGGTAATTGTGATTGCCAAGATCGACCGCGCGGCGGAAGAACGCTAGTCCCTGGTCGCGGTCTCCCAGCAGCGCGTGAATCCCCCCTATCCAGTACGCGGCATCGCCGTCCACAACATCCTGAGGACGAGTTTGAAGGATTTTCCGATCAATCTTGTCGCGCTCACCCCGGGACGCGTAGAGGAATCCAGCCATGATGCGCGCGGAATCGTCATCGCTGTTGCGTCCTAGTTCTTCGGCGCGCTTCAGGACGGCTTCCGCCTCGTCCATCTTGCCCTGGTAATAAAGGAACTCGCCCAGAAACGCCAGCGCCTTATACTGATTCGGATTTTCGGACACCGCCTTCCTCATCTCCTGTTCAGCTTCCGCCACTCGCCCCACATAAAGCAGCATGCGCGCGTGCATCCAATGAATACGAGTCGTTGTCGGATCCAACTCCACACTGCGGCGGTACGCCTTCTCGGCCTCATCATCGAGACCGGCGTAGTGGTAGACATAGCCGAGACCATCCCAGACCCATTCTGAATTCGGCGCAAGTGCCAAGGCCCGCCTTAACGTCTTGATGGATTCAATATTCTTGCCCTGTTCGGTAAGTATCGTAGCTAGAGAAACAAGTCCTTCTAGCAGCTCCGGTTTTAGCTCGAGGGCACGCCGCCCCAGCTTCTCGCCTTCAATTAGATTTTGCGCGCCGTTCTCCGAAATGTTGGCGCTTTCCAGCAGGTACAGCCGGGAGAGCAGAGCATAGGCATCGGCGAAAGATGGATCGATCTCCACAGCTTGCCGAAGAACGCGCTGTCCCTGGCGAAGGCTCTCGCCATTCGAGTGCATGAAGTATTCGTTCGTGTAGTAGCGCGCCTGCAGATACAAATTGTAGGCGTCCGCGGAACTGGTTGGCTTTGCGGC
>CAZBCQ010000113.1:0-4365 GCA_964490255.1 uncultured Terriglobales bacterium
ATCGGATCTTTCCGTTCGCTGCACTCGGCATCGAGCCGCAGGACGTAACTTATCGAGGCGAGCCCACGCGACTCGAGATTGGCGATGACAACGTCATTCGCGAGTACGTCACCATCAATCGGGGCACGAACAAGGGCGGAGGCACAACAAGGATTGGCAGTCACATTCTAATCATGGCCTATACCCACATTGGTCATGATTGCCAGATCGGCGACCACGCGATGCTGGTGAACGCCGCCACCCTCGCCGGACACGTAACCGTCGAAGAATATGCAGTGGTAGGCGCGCTCTGCCCGGTGCATCAGTTTGTCCGCATTGGAGCGCACTCCTACGTCGGCGGAGGCACGACCATCACGCAAGATGTGCTGCCCTTCTCCATGACCAGCGCAGTGCGCGATGTGCATGCCTTCAGCTTCAACAAAGTCGGGCTGGAGAGGCGTGGTTTCAGTAAAGAGCGCATACGGCAACTGCATCATGCTTACAAGATTCTGCTGGCCTCGAAGTTGAATACTTCACAGGCCATCGAGAAGCTGAAGAGCGAACCGGAGCGCAGCGAAGATGTGGAGATGCTGATCAGATTCATCGAGACGTCTGAGCGGGGCGTTATTAAGTAAAGCTTGCCCACGGATTGGCACGGATTTCACAGATTTAGTTCACGATGAGCGACAAACTAGGACTGATTGCCGGAAATGGACGCTTCCCTTTCCTCGTGCTCGAGGCAGCCAAGGGACGCGGGATGGAAGTAGTAGTTGCGGCAATTAAAGAAGAGACGTTTCCGGAGATCGAGAAGGCCGGCGCGGCCGCAGTTCACTGGATGTCGCTTGGTGAGCTTTCAAAGCTGATTGATACGTTTCGTCGTGCAGGCATCGAGCGCGCCGTCATGGCTGGACAGGTAAAGCACAAGCAGATTTTCTCCAGCATTCGTCCGGACTGGCGGCTGGCCAAGCTTCTGCTCTCGCTCGGAAGCCGCAATACTGATTCTCTGATTGGAGCGGTAGCGAAAGTTCTGGCAGATGAGGGCATCACATTAATGTCTTCGACCGAGCTGCTCGATCCGTTGCTTGCGAAGCCCGGCGTACTCACATCCCGCCGTCCGACCGAGCAGGAGAATAAAGACATCGCATACGGCCGTGACGTCGCGCGCCATCTGGCGCAGTACGATATCGGGCAGACGGTGGTTGTGGCTGGGACTGCGTGCGTCGCGGTTGAAGCAATGGAAGGCACCGACGCAACGATCGAGCGCGCAGGCCATATCATGGACAGCTTGGCGCAGGAAGGCGATGCCTCCACGCTGGCGCGCGATTTGGTGGTTGTGAAGGTCGCAAAGCCCAATCAGGATATGCGCTTTGATGTTCCGGTGATCGGCGTTAAGACGATCGAAACGATGCAGCGGGCGAATGCGACTTGCCTCGCGATCGATGAGGGAAAATGCCTGTTGATCGATGGCGATGCCATCATTCAGGCGGCCGACCGTGCCAACATTGCCATCGTGTCGGGCGATGAGGAGAACAAGAGATGACGGAAGTGGATCGGATTGCGGATCAGATCCGGCGCGCCTACGAAGGCGATGCCTGGCATGGGCCTGCTCTGATGGAACTGTTGCCGGCGGTCAATTCGCTGATCGCCAACTCTCACCCGGTGAACAATGCGCACAGTGTTTGGGAGATCGTGAATCACCTGACTGCGTGGAAACGCGCCGTGTTGCAACGAATGAACGGTCATGCCGTCGAATTGATCGGCGAACAGGATTGGCCCACCGTGCGCGACGACAGTGAAGACGCCTGGCAGAAAGCGCTGCAGGATCTTCAGGACGCTCAGAAGAAGTTGTACGAGGCCGTAGTTGCTCTTCCGGAATCGCGCTTGGACGAGCAGGTGCCCGACCGCGATCACACCATGCGATACATGCTGGTTGGCGTAGCTCAGCACGAGCTCTATCATGCGGGGCAGATCGCCGTTCTCAGGAAGGCTGCCGTTTCGTAATCCGCACAGTGGCGAGCGATAAGACAATTCGAGTTGCCGTAATCGGAGCCGGAGCCTTCGGCAAGAATCACGCGCGCGTGTATCACGACCTGCAGAAGGCCGGCGAGCCAGCTGAGTTGGTCGGGATTGTCGATACGAACTCCGCGCGAGCTGCCGGCCTGGCCACTCAGGTTGGCACCAAAGCCTTCGCTAGCTTCGACGAGTTGCTGCAAGCTGGCCCGGTAGATGCCGTTTCGGTGGCCGTGCCGACCACTCTACATTTGCCAATAGCGAAAGCAGCGATGCAAGCAGGACTGGACGTCCTGATTGAGAAGCCAATCGCAACCAGCCTCACTGAGGCAGACGAACTGGTGAGAACGGCGAAGCAAACGGGATGCATTGCGCAAGTCGGTCACCTCGAGCGCTTCAATCCCGCGGTGCGGGCGACGTATCCGCTGATCACGCACCCCATGTTCTTTGAAGTACACCGGTTAAGCGTTTTCGGGCCGCGGGCGCTCGATGTGGATGTTGTGCTCGACCTGATGATTCACGACTTGGACATCGTGCTTTCATTCGTGGATTCGCCAATTCGAGAGATACGCGCGGTGGGATTGCCGATCCTGTCGCCGAAAGTAGACATCGCGAACGTTCGAGTTGAGTTTGAGTCCGGTTGCGTCGCCAATCTCACGGCCAGCCGTGTAAGCACCGAACGCGTGCGTAAACTCCGGTTCTTCCAACCGCGTCAGTACATTTCCGTGGACTACACGCGTCAGGACCTGCTCGTCTTCAGTGTCAGCGAACAAGCCGGAGTAGAAGCGCTTGCCCGAATGCAAAGTGGGGCCATTGGACCATTGTCGGGCGCCGCGATTCTTGCGGGCGCGGGGATCAATATGTCGAAGCCGCAGGTGAATCCGGAAGAACCCCTGAAGGCTGAGTTGCAATCGTTTCTCAATGCAGTGCGGACGCGCACAAAACCGGTGGTCTCTTTGGAAGAAGGACGCGCCGCGTTGCGTGTCGCTCTGGAAGTATTGCAGCATATTGAGGAGCACGGTCGGCGGGTTGGTTTGGCGGCGCTCAGTTCTGTACCAACCCCCTGAGCGAAACTTCATTTTCTGCCAGGGGTTTGGAACGCCATCATAGTCGCCGGACAGCGTCTCTGGTTTGGCGACGAAGGCAGATGGCCCGTATAATCAGCATTCCGCTTATCCAGGGTAGTTCGAGGTCGCACTATTTCTAATTTTTTCAACCGTTTGCAACGGGACGGAAAGGTAAGTCCGGCGTCCGGTTCTCAACAGCACAGGGATTGCCTGCTGGTAAGTATGGGCCACCTTCGCGCTTTTTCGTGGGGCCGAATCATCGCGGTCGTGTTTTCCGTTCTAATGTTGCTGCCTTGCCTCACTGTTCCTGCGGAGGCACAACAGGAATTGGTTGCAGGTATCGAAGTTCACGGCAATCGCCGTATTCCCTCAGACACGATCAAAGCTCGAATGTTCACGAAGCCCGGTGACGTGTACGACCAGAACAGTATCGAGCGCGACTTCAACTCTCTGTGGAACACGGGGTATTTTCAGGACATCCGATTTGAACGCGAACAGTCGGAAAAGGGCTGGATCATTCACGTCTATGTGAAAGAGAAGCCGACAATCCGCGACATCCAGTACCAGGGTTTGAGTTCGGTGTCACAGTCTGATGTGCTGGATCGATATAAGCAGGAGAAGGTAGGGCTCACCCAGGAAAGCCAGTTCGATCCCACCAAAGTAAAACATGCGGAAGTAGTGCTGAAGGCATTGCTGGCCGAACACGGAAGGCAATTCGCGACGATTCGCACGGAAGTCCGCCAGATTCCACCCGCGTCGGTGGGCATTACGTTCATCGTAAAAGAAGGGCCCAAGGTCAAGGTGGGCAGGATCAAGTTTGAAGGCAATACCGCCCTCAACCCACGCTACCTTCGCCAGGCAATGAAGAACCTGAAGCCGATCGGCATTCCACACAGCATTTTCCTGGAAAATCTGTTCTCTAAGACGTACGACGCCAGCAAGCTGGAAGAAGATACCGAGCGCGTGCGCGACGCCATGCAGCAGAAGGGCTATTTCAAGGCGGTTGTCCAGGAGCCGAAAACGAACATACGCGACACGAGCGGGATCAAGTGGTACATGCCGTTCAAGATCAGCCACGGGAAAGTAGTGGACATCACGCTGCCCATCGCCGAAGGAGATAAGTACCGGCTCGGCAGTATAAAGTTCACGGGCAGCAAAGTGGTGAAGAATGAGGCTGCGCTGCGCCGGTTGTTCCCGATCAAAGACGGAGATGTGTTCGACATTTCGCTGATGCGCAAAGGTCTGGAGAATATTCGAAAGGCGTTCGGCGAAATCGGATACATCAACTTCAGCGCCGTCCCCAACACCA
>CAZBCQ010000113.1:4465-13648 GCA_964490255.1 uncultured Terriglobales bacterium
CGAAAGGCGTTCGGCGAAATCGGATACATCAACTTCAGCGCCGTCCCCAACACCACGATCGATGAGCAGAAGAAGTTGATCAACATCGAGGTCGACATCGATGAAGGCGCACAGTTCTACGTGCGGCGCATCGAATTTACTGGAAACACGACCACTCGTGACAAGGTCATTCGCCGCGAACTGGTCCTGGAAGAAGGAAACGTCTACAACTCGCGCTTGTGGGAGCTGAGCCTGCTTCGCCTGAACCAGCTCGGCTACTTCGAGACCCTCAAAAACGAGCAGGATTCCACGTTAAAGACGAACAATCAGGATCACACGGTCGACATCAACTTGAAGGTGAAGGAAAAGGGCAAGAACAGCATTGGACTGAACGGCGGCGTCAGCGGTCTGGCAGGATCGTTTATTGGACTGAGCTATCAGACGAACAACTTCCTGGGGTTGGGCGAGACGCTAGGCGTGAATCTGTCTTATGGACAGTACCAGCGCAATCTTTCATTCAGCTTCATGCAGCCGTATCTGTTCGACCGTCCGCTGCAAGCCGGATTCACCGTATTCAACACGAAATACAACTACAACCAGGCGCAGCAGCTTTCGTTGTCTTTCAACCAGCAGCTGAACCTTCCCGACTCGGTGCAGCAGACGCTGCAGAACTTCAGCCAGACGAGCACGGGGTTCAACGTCTCGCTGAGTTATCCGATTAAGCGTTCGTTCAAGCGAATTGGAATCACCTACACCCTGAACACTACGACGTTGCAGGTGTTCAGCAACTTCTCTCGCCTGTACTTCCAGGAATTGAACTTCAGCAACGTTGCGGGACCGAACGCGCTGAACGGAATCGTGACAAGCCAGGTGACGCCAAGCTTCAGCTTTAGCAACGTCAACAACGGCTTGCACCCGAGCGGCGGCCATAGTCTCACGTTCGCCAGTCAGATTTCCGGTCTGGGTGGCACAGTCGCGGCAGTTCGACCGCTGCTCGAGTACAAACAGTATTTCCCGATGAAGGGCATTCGCCACAATAAGGAAGGCAAGCAGGTACTGGGATACCGAATTCAGGCCTCGTTTATCTCAGGTTACGCTGGGAAAGTGGCGCCTCCGTTCGAACGCTTCTACATGGGCGGCGATACCGATCTGCGCGGATTCGATATTCGGTCGATCTCTCCAATTGCCTTCTTCGTTCAGACTGCGAGTATCCCGCTCGTGAACCCGGATGACCCGTGCATAGCCAATACTGGCCAAGCCTGCAGTGGTGTGCCAAAGGATCCCAACAATCCTCGGCGCGGCACGTGGAATGTTCCTGTTCCGGTCTACCGGCTCATTTTCCCGGGTGGCGACACAAGCATCGTCGGAAACCTGGAATACCGTATCCCGATTGCCGGACCCGTAACCTTAGCTCCCTTTATTGATACGGGATTCGACATGGTACTGCGGCCATCGCAGCTGCAGATCAACCAGCAACAGCTTAGCTTGCTGAACAATACCCCGTTCGGCTGCCCCAGCCTGGACAAGAACTTCAACTGCGTTAGCACGGGCTCAATCACTTCGTTCAGTCCGAACGTGAACGTCGTCAACGGCACAAACTACCAGCCGCGTATGTCTACCGGGCTGGAGTTGCAGGTCATCATGCCGATCGTGAATGCGCCGTTCCGCATCTACTACGCCTACAACCCGCTGCGGCTGAATGAGTTCATCAATACGCCGACTCAAATCACGAGGGATATGTTCCCGGCGGGAGGCGCGGGCGACGTCACGTTTCAGCGCGCGCTTCAGTCGTTCGTGCCGGGATACGCTCTAAAAGAACCAAAGAAGACGTTCCGCTTCACGGTTGCGACCACCTTCTAGGCAAGAGCCCGCTCGCCTCCGGGCGGGCTCACGGACCTGTTTACCAGCCCGGCTACGAACCGGTTCGCACGCTGGCTTACAATGACCCAGGCTCCAGATGATTGCGTCTCCCGCTAAGTCGGACAAGGCAGAGACCACCTCGGCGGCATTTACCTTCACACAACGTCTGAAGCTGGCGGCCATCACTTGGTCCGCATACCTGCTGATTCGGTTGCTCGGTCCGACTCTGCGCTATCAATACTCATTGGCTGAAGGCGGCCCGCCGGATCTCAATTTTCAGCCCACGGTGTTTGTCTTCTGGCATCGCTGCATTCTGCCGGCATGCTACGCATTTCGTAACCGCAAGATCGCCGTCATGACAAGCAGCAGCTTCGATGGCGAATACATTGCGCGCATCATTGAGTTGTTTGGGTACCGTGCGGTTCGGGGATCGAGCACGCGCGGAGGCGTTCGCGCCCTGCTTGGCATGCACACGGAAATTGAGGAAGGACGATCGGTTGCTTTCACTATCGACGGCCCTCTCGGTCCTATTTATGTTGCGAAGCCTGGCCCTGTTCTGCTGGCTCGCAATACGGGAGTGCCGATTGCGGCTTTCTACGTCGCGGTGGAACGAGCATGGATACTGAACTCCTGGGATCGAATGCTTATCCCGAAACCGTTCTCGCGGGTGAGCGTGCGCATCGGCAGGCACATCTACGTCCCCGAGAGCGCAGGAAAGCAAGAGCTCGATCAACTGCACGCGACGATGCAGTCAGCTCTGGAACAAGTGCAACGAGAAGCGGAATCTGCTGTTCGCCAAAATTAACCGGCGCCGCTTTCATTTGACAGTGAGTCCTTCGAAATTTAGAGTCATCCCTGGCTCGCCTGAGACTCAGGCGAAATGCTCTTTCCCATGTTCGGTTCGCGCGCTCTGAGTTTAAGAGCTGGGAAGCGGGTGAGAATCCCGCGCTGCCGCGCAACTGTAAGCGACCGGAGGCTAGTGCCTCCGATAGCGATTGGTCACTGTGGAAACACGGGAAGGCCAGCCGCGATTTGAATGTCGCAAGCCAGGAGACCGGCGCGAATCGGCAACGTCAACAACCTTTCGCGTGAAAAGGAGGACGAATGCGCTGGTTGCGCACTGCATTATTTTTTCTCATCTTTGTCAGCGGTCTATGGGCCGCAGACCTCAACGTCAAAGTCCTGGATTCGCAATCCGCCGTGATTCGCGGCGCTCGTGTCACTCTCTATCGCACCGGATCGAAAACTCCAGCCGGTTTGCGGAACACGTCTGCCGAAGGCCTGGTGGTGTTCAGCGGCCTCGCCGCAGGGAAATATGAAGTTCAGGTGTTGGCTCCGGGCTTTGCGCCGGAGACCGTCACTACTGAAGTCCCCGGCGAAGCTCTGAACCTGAAACTGGCTGTCACAGCTGAAACGCGCAACGTAGTTGTCAGCGCTTCCCGAACGCCGTTGCCGGAAGATGAGAGCGGAGCGCAAACGGCAAGCCTGGACGGAGCGCAGATCCAACTGCTGAATCCCACCGCGGAGGCGGATGCGCTTCGCTTCCTGCCTGGTGTTGTCATTGGGCAGAATGGACGCACCGGGAGTCTGTCCTCACTTTTCGTTCGTGGCGGTGAGTCGCGCTACAACAAGGTGATCATCGATGGGGTGACGGTAAACGAAGACGGTGGCACCTTCGACTTCGGCGTGGTGCCGATGCAGGACGTGAATCGTCTCGAACTGGTGCGTGGGGCCGACAGTACGCTCTACGGCTCCGACGCGATGACCAGCGTCGTCCAGACATGGTCCGCAAATGGAAGCACGCGTACACCGGAGCTTCGATTCGGCGCGGATGGCGGCAATTTCTCGACCGCGAATGGATACGCTTCGCTTTCCGGTGCGCGCGGGCGCTTCGACTACAACATCTTCGCCGATCAGTTCAATACCCAGGGACAGGGCGTGAACGATGCCTATTCCAACTCGTCGCAGGGTGCGAATCTCGGCGTCGCCATTACACCGAAGATTTCGTTGCGCTTCCATACGAGGCACTCCAACAACTTCACCGGGGTACAGTCCTTCTGGAACTATAACGGGCAGCCGTACATTCCGCCGGATACGGATCAACGCGCGCACCAGAACAATTTTCTCGCGAGCACTGAGCTCACCATTCAGGCATCGTCGCACTGGCAACATCGCCTGAGCGGATTCGAATACAACCACAAACGCACGAACCAGGACACTTTCATGGATCCTGGTCGTGTGTCGCCACTGTTTGGCTCGGTCGACTTCCCTTTCGACAGCGTTGCAAACCTGAATCGGGCCGGGCTGGAATATCAGGGTGACTGGATTCCGCGCAGCTGGGCGCACACCACCGTCGGCTATCGTTTCGAAGACGAGAATGGATTCGTCGGTGACCTTACCGCGTTGCCGCTGAGTCATGGGCTGCGGCTGAATCATTCTGTCTACGGACAGGAGGCACTGCTGCTCGGCAGGTTGTCATTGATCGGCGGATTGCGTTTCGAGCACAACGGCAGCTTTGGCAACAAGGCCGTACCCCGCGTCGTGGCGAGCTATCTAGTGCGTCGCGGCAATGACCGATTGGCAGGAACGCGCCTGCGCTTTTCGTATGCCCAGGGCATTCTCGAGCCGACATTGGAAGCATCGTTTGGGATCGGCGGGTACGGCATCATTCCTAATCCAAACCTGAAACCGGAGCAGAATCGCGCTTTCGAAGCTGGCTTTGACCAGAGCTTTGGAACGCGAGGCCGGTATGCGGTGTCCGGCACCTACTTCAACAATCTGTTCACGAATCAAATCGATTTCAGCTTCGATCCGACTACCTTCCTTTCTCAGTATGTCAATGTCAACAAGGCCCTGGCTCATGGAGCGGAGCTGGAGCTTCATGCGCGGCCCTGGACGCGAGTTTCCGTGGATGGCGGCTACACCTATTTGTCCACGCAAATTCTCGACCAACCCTTTGCCAGCGATCCGCTGTTGGAACCCGGACGACCGCTGCTTCGTCGCCCCAAGCATTCTGGAAACATGATGATCTCGTATGTGGGGACGCGCTGGGGAGCTAACGTCTCAGCGGCGGCTTTGTCCCGGCGTCCTGACTCGGACTTCGAAGGCCTGCAACCGCCCGTCACCTACGCCGCCGGCTACGGGCGCGTAGATTTGGGCGGCTGGTACGCGGTGAATAGTCGCGTCACAGCCTACGCGAACATCTATAACCTTACTGATCGGAAGTACGAAGAAGCTGCGGGATATCCTGCGTTACACACCAACTTCCGGGCAGGCATGCGTTTCCGCATCCGTGGCGACTAGACGCCGAAGGAGATCGCTCCGATTTCTGCCGGGGTAGCTGGTAGCAGGTAGCCGGTGGGATTTCGAGCCACAAGCTACCCTAGCTACCCCACATCACGGCTCTTCTGGGTGAGGTCGGCTTTGTCTCATAAAACCGGTGGACGCTGGAGACCTCGGTTTCCCAGCGGCCCCTCTTTTTGGTACAACTGTTGCTTGCGCTCATGCCCATCGAAGACAAAATAGCTGCGGCCCGTAAGATTGAGGCCTTCCTCAAAACCATCATTCAAAACGGCGACTTCCGGCTCCGGTACCGGATCACCATCGACCCGCCGGTCACCGACACGCGCGATTGGGAGCGCCCTGCTATCCTGGTGGACCTCTCCGGTTCCGATAGCCGCCTGCTCCTGGCGCACAACGGCGAACTGTTGCGCGCCGTTGAGCTGCTTGCGATCGAATCGCTCGACCTCAAGCACGACGAGCACGAAAAGCTCATCTTCGATTGCATGAATCACCGCTCGATGCGGCTGGAAGAACTGCGGCTCGCCGCCAACGTTGCTGCTGAACGAGTTCGAGAGACGGCCCGTCCGTATCGCTTTGCGCCGATGTCGTCGCGCGAGCGCCGTATCGTTCACCTTGCATTGCGCGACTTCGAAGACCTCCGTACTGAAAGCGAAGGAATGGGTGCCGAGCGCAGAGTGGTGGTGTTCCCCAAGGACTACAAGGCAGCCCCTGCACGTCCGTCCTTCCGCCGAAGATAGCTGCGTTTCATGTGATGGGGGCCCCTTTACTTTGCTCAGGGCAGGCTCTCGCCCGCGCGTGGGACAGGCGATCCCGCCTGTCCTGTTCATCCGACCACGACGCTTCCGGTTGTCATCACGAGCTCGCGCAGCGAGCGAGGGATCTGCGTTCCCCGAATCGCTACAATTGACAGTGCATGAATCTTGACGACACCATCGTCGCTATTTCCACGCCTCCCGGACGCGGCGGCATTGGCATCGTGCGCCTCTCAGGTCCCGAAGCGCGCGCGATCGCCGCACCCATGCTCCGCCTGCCGCGAGAGTTGGAATCCGGGCGCGCGATCTTTGGTGAGCTGGTTGAACCAGCGACCGGCGATCGGGCCGATGAAGTTGTGGTTACGTTTTTCCAGAAGCCGCACTCGTACACGACTGACGATCTGGTGGAGATCGCCGCGCACGGTTCGCCGGTGGTCCTGCGACATGTGGTGGAACTGGCACAGGCCTCCGGCGCCCGCCTGGCTGAGCCTGGTGAATTCACGATGCGCGCTTTCCTGAATGGCCGCATCGATCTCACGCAGGCCGAAGCTGTTCGTGACCTGATCGATTCGCACACGTTGTATCAGGCGCGCGTCGCCGCGCAACAGTTACAGGGCGCCCTCTCGCATCGCCTGCAGCCGATCAAGCAGAAGCTGGTCGAGTTGATCGCTCTGATGGAAGCGGGAGTCGACTTCGCCGAAGACGATGTTCCGGTGCTCGCTGCCGACATTATTCTTGAGCGAAATGCCGAGATTCGTGCTGGATTGTCCGAGTTACTCCGGTCGTTTGCTTACGGAAAGCTGGTGCACGAAGGGATCACCCTGGCGATCGTTGGGCGTCCGAATGTCGGCAAATCGAGTTTGTTCAATCGCCTGGTTGAACGCGAGCGAGCGATCGTCACTGCAACTCCGGGAACCACGCGTGATCTGGTCAGCGAGACGGTCGCAATCGGCGGCATTCCGGTCAAACTGGTCGATACTGCAGGGATCCGCAAAGCGCTCGACGAAGCCGAGAGCATTGGCATTCGCAAGTCGATGGAAGTGCTGGCCGATGCCGACATGGTGCTCTTCGTTCTCGATGCAACGAAGGCAGTTCATGAAGAAGACCAGGAGCTGCTGCAACAGATCGAGCAGCGGCGAGCGATTGTCGTTGAAAACAAGGCCGACCTGGCGAGCGCGTCTTCAAGTGCGAGCGCTAACGGCATTCCGCGCGTCCGCACTTCGGCGCTGACGGGCGAAGGAGTGGTCGAACTTCGTAAAGAAATCCTGCGTGAGATCAGCGGCGATGCCGGCGTCCAGCCCGAAGCCGCTTTTCTCACGAACATGAGACAAGCCGGGCTGGTAGA
Organism: uncultured Terriglobales bacterium; assembly: GCA_964490255.1. Classification (GTDB taxonomy): domain Bacteria; phylum Acidobacteriota; class Terriglobia; order Terriglobales; family Acidobacteriaceae; genus JAJPJE01. The sequence goes on from CAZBCQ010000113.1 coordinate 11,705, forward strand.
CAATTCGGTAAAGTCGCTGGATGCCGCTGCTGAATCCGCGCGCGCTCAGGTGCCGCACGAGATGATCTTGCTCGATCTCTACGGCTCACTGCGAGCGCTTGACGAGATCACCGGCGCCACCACCGCAGACGATATCCTCAACCTAATCTTCGGAAGCTTCTGCATCGGAAAATAAGCAAATACAAGACTGTATTGACAAGTATGTACTTACAAGGCGTAAGATTGGGCCGAAAGGAAGCCTTGTGCGGTTTGAATGGGACGAGAAGAAGAGTCGCTTAAACCGCAACAAGCACGGGGTCTCCTTCGACATTGCGGTGGAAGTTTTTGCCGATCCGTTCTGCTTGACGGTCTCAGACCAGACATCAAAAGGCGAGGAACGGTTTTGGACGATTGGACGCCTGGTGAACCTCGTGATTTTGGTAATCGCTCATACGACCCGCGACGACAGAGGCGAAGAAGTCACGCGCATCATTTCGGCCCGAAAAGCGACTCCGAGGGAGCGGAGATTCTATGAAGAAGCTGACCAATAAACAAAGACTAAAAGAACTGAAGGCCCTTGCGGCTCTCCCAGACGAGCGAATCGACACCTCGGAAATGCCTGAGCTTACGGAAGAACAATTGAGGCACGCAGTACGCGGAGAGATGTATCGACCCATCAAGCGGCCTGTCACGATGCGTCTGGATGCAGATGTGATCGCGTGGCTGAAGAAAGATGGCCGCGGATATCAGACCAAGGCGAATAGTTTGCTGAGAAAACAAATGATGCGGGAGTATGAGGGAAGGAAGAAACCCGAGCGAGCGGACGACACCGGGCTTCGCGATAAGACGAAGAGGGCGCGTTCTTAATAGATCGTTAGCTACTTCACACCCAGCATCATTCTGGCTTCGGTGATCGCATCCTGGTTCCCCCGATGCACAATCGTGTAGGTATTCGTGTGCTGGATCGTATCGCCGATCTTCATTGTCCGCACTGGACCCGTGGTTTCGAGTTCGATGTAGGGCGCGCGGTCAGGATTGGTGTAGAGATAAGCACTGCAGCCGCCGCTCGGGTACTCGCCGGACGTCCGTTCTGAGTCGATGCGCACGATGTAGTCGGCGCCGACCCAAAGAAGGCTGCTGCTATCGGTGCCGATATTGACTTCGTTTTTCGGGTCGCGGGTCATGGATAAGAGCTGCCCGTCAATGTGTACGTCTTTAGGCGCGGGACCCATGATCTGCTTATATCCGCCAGGAAAGAGCGGTTTTTCAGGCAGCAGCGCAAAGATCTGCTGCGGATCGCGCATCTGCGTGATCACCCAGACGGCAACGTTCACAGGTTTGCCGCTGACCTTGCGATACTCGGTCGTGATCGTCATGACAGTTGCTTCCGGTTTCAACGCCACCCGGCGGACGACCTCAATGCCATAGTCGGAATCGGGCTTGGAAATCAAAACGAGCTCGTTGCCTTCGATTTTGGCTTCCATCGGTTTGGCATCGAAGCCCGTGGGCGGAGGCCAGCCGCGGCCAATGGTCTGCTGCCAATTCTCCTGCGGAGCGGGCCATGTTTTGTCGCCTCCGAAGTTCTGCCATTCCTGGCTCTTTGCGTCGGGGTGGTTGCCGAGCAGGTCGGAGTTGACCCAGAACACTCCGGTGTCATCGCCAACCATGCGGAACTGCGTAACGCGAGCAACCGCTGGAACTACGATCGCCTCGACCTTGCCGTTAGTCATGAAATACGAATTCGTCCAGCCCTGGTAATCGACCGGGATGATGCGGGTGGAAGTGCCAGATTGAGCGACTACAGCGGATCCGAAGCCTGTCATGGTGAGTGCCAGCGTGAGAAGGATTTTGCGCATCGCGTACAGTCTAATCCGAGATGCGTTTAGAACTAAGCTTTGCCGACGGCAGCCGCTTCCGGAAAGGCTTCGACCAGCGGAAACCCACGCTCTTTCCAGCCATTGAAGC
>CAZBCQ010000114.1:0-9577 GCA_964490255.1 uncultured Terriglobales bacterium
GTGATGCGAAGGCTTTCGTCACGAACATTGTGAAAGAGCTTTCAAATCATGACTAAAGTAGTTTGGCCACGGACGCGGCTTTCCTTGACTGAATGATCCGCCATTCTTCGAACCGGTCACCAACACGTTGTACGGCGATGCGAAACCCTCACTGGCCAATCTGACTCAAGCCGTAGAACAGGGTTGAAATGAGGAATCGCAGTTTCAGATTGGAAGTGATAAACCCCGGTCTCGACAGTTCGCCGCTCACGACTGGCCTTATTGTTCGTCAGAGACCTAGCAGGATCAGCTTCTTACGTAGGTCAATTTGGGCGGAAATCCACACATGAACCGTCTCTGCCTTTCGATCATGCTGGCCGCGGCGGTTTCCCTCTCCACAGCGTTCGCGTCGCTGGCGACGGACCAGCCATCGGCCGCGTCAATGACCACGCAAAAATTCGAGTTCGTCTCGAACGGGAGCCGACTGTCCGGCTTCGTCGATGTTCCAGCAACCGGCGCCGCGCGAGCCATGATCGTGATCATTCACGGTTATGGCAAGACAGACGTCGCCGGACGTACGTCTTATTACGACTTGCGTAGCCGGTTCACCCAGCTCGGGATCTCGACGTTGATATGGGACAAACCTGGTTGCGGCGAAAGCAAAGGGACGTTTGACCCCGATCAACCGGTGGAGAGCAGCGCAAGAGAAGTATTGGACGCGATCCGGCGTGCGAGAGAAAGCAAGCTGCCGGGGTCACAAAAGGTTGGACTTTGGGGCATCAGCCGCGCCGGATGGATCGCGCCACTGGCGATCACGCAAGATCCCAAAATTGCGTTCTGGATTTCGGTGAGTGGTACGGACGCCGAGGAAAACTTCCCCTATCTGCTGGAGTCGAATCTGCGCATTGAGGGTCGCACCGAAGCGGAAATCAAACTCCTGATTGGTGAATGGCGGCACGGCTTCGAGATCACGAGTCGGGGTGGCACGTTTGAAGACTATCTTGCGGCGACGCAAACTCTTCGGCGCGATCCGTTCATGGTGTTCCTGTCCGGAGGAAAGGGCGAAGACGCCGCGCGGTTTCTCGCGGAGCAGAAGCAATTCCTGAACGGCACATTTCAGGTCGACGCAGCAACCGGTCTTATGATCTACGTGCCCCACTTCGAGCACATGCTCGCGCGAGTGAACCTTCCTGTGCTCGCCATTTTTGGGGAGAAAGACCGAAACGTGAATTGGCGTAACACCGTGGCGCTCTATTCACAGACCATTGGTAAGAACCCCCACGCCAGCCTGACAATCCGAACCTTTCCCGACGGCAATCACAACCTGCAACAAGCCCGGACGGGCGGTTTGCGCGAGATGCTACAAATGAACGAACACCGCGCAAGTGCCGGCTACTATGAAGCGATGGAGGACTGGCTGCTAACGGAAGTACTGAACTGAAAGAACATGAGTACCCGCCAGAGTTTCAACCGGCGCTGAGATTGCTCGAAGATGAAGACTCCCCGATCGGGGGCGTCATACCGTGCGTGAAACGACAAAGCGGATGGATGGCGATAAATCGGCTTCTCACTAGTAATCCCCTTGATCCAGCTTCCCTCTCCCATATCACCGAACGCACGAACGCGCTACGTTATACTCAGCACAGGTCCAATCCATGCTGCGCACTCGCCAAAATGGAATACCCGCCTACAAGCGGATCCAGGGAATCATCCTGAAGCGGATTGAGAACGGACAGCTCAAGCCCGGAGACGAAGTCAGCTCCGAGCGCGAGTTGGCCCGCATCCATCGCGTAAGTCTGATGACGGCCCGCCACGCGCTCGCCGAACTCGAACGCGAAGGTTTGGTCGAACGCCGGCGCGGTGCCGGCACTTTTGTCGCTCCTCCGAAAATCCACTTCAACCGCCTGATGAGCTATACCGAGCTCATGGCTGGACGCAGCCTTACCGCTCGTTCCAAGCTCCTCTCGCTGCAAACAGTTGAGGACGAGCAGGAGATCGCAGCCCGTCTGGCGCTCCCGAATGGTGGACGCCTTCTGCGTCTCGAGCGCCTTCGCCAGGGTGGCGAGGAGCCATTTGCTCTCGAAATCTGCTACATGTCGGCCGAAATGTTTGAGGGCTTGAGCCGCACTGCGGTAGAACGGGGTTCCCTGTTCACACTTCTTGAACATGAGTTCGGCGTGGAACTGGCCTATGCTGACGAAGAAATCGATGCCACTGCTGCCGACGCTCGCATGGCCAAACTGTTTTCCGTGCCCAAGGGCGCTCCGCTCTTACGTGTGCGGCAAGTCGTCTATTCCGGTAAGGGATCGCCGATCATTTACATGCTCGGCCTCTACCGCTCCGATCGCCACAACCTCACTATCCGCCGCTATCGCAGCCGCCAGTCCTGACATCGGCATTCATCCGGCCATTTTCCAGAACAAGCTTGTCGAGGTACGGCTCGTCGATTGGCATCCGAAATAGATCGACACGTGTTGAGGACCGATACCGGGAAGCGTACAGTGCTGGTGTGCCAAAGTCGCTCATCAAGCCGCACCGCAAGAACACACGTATACGCGCAGGCGCACGTCTGGACGTATTCTGCTTGTCCTGCTGGCGAGTCTGGAAGGCTAAGACGCAAGAAGAGTACAAAAACAGGGATGATTTCAATAAGCGCAACCTACTCGTGTGTCCGTGGTGCGGAGGCAAGCCTAGCCGCGCTGCTGTCGCAGCAGACATCAACATCCTGACGAACGGTGGCGTCTAACACTAGCCGTCTCACGCCAGAATCTCTTTCAGGCTGGAGTCACATCGTGGCAAGGCCCGAGCGCTGCCTGGTCATCACCTGTGTCCAAATCCTTCGATCGCTTGATCCTGCCGATCATCGAACAAACCAGCAGCTCCGTCCTGAATTGCTGTCGAGCCAAGTACAGGGTTCCCGCACGCTCATGGTTCGCCAAGTGTAAAAATATGTAAACGTTAGCTGCGGGCCTGTAATTTACGCTTTAATGGTAAGTGAACACTTACATGCCGCTAGCTGCCGAAGCTGGCTGCGGTAGTTCGGCCGTGAAAGTGACCGGCAGTTTAAGGACCCAAGCATAGATGTGGATTGTTCGAGTCGCTCTCCGGCGACCTTACACTTTTGTCGTTCTCGCAATTCTGCTCCTCATCTTGGGGCCCATAGTAATTCTGCGCACTCCTACGGACATCTTCCCCAACATCAATATCCCGGTCGTCAGCATCATCTGGAATTACACCGGCCTGAATGCGCAGGAGATGTCAGACCGCATCGTGACGCTTACCGAGCGGTCTCTGACCACCACGGTCAATGACATCGAGCACACCGAATCGCAGTCGTTAAACGGAATCGCTGTCGTCAAGGTCTTCTTCCAGCCGAATGTTCAGATCTCGGCCGCTATCGCACAAATCACGGCCATTTCGCAGACGCAATTGCGCCAGTTGCCACCTGGCACAACGCCGCCCCTGGTGATCACCTATAGCGCTTCCAGCGTGCCCATTCTCCAACTCGGCTTTTCCGGCAAGGGACTTTCAGAAGCGCAGCTTAACGACTTGGCGCTGAATGGTGTCCGTATTCGCCTGGTCACGGTTCCCGGTGCCGCCATGCCTTATCCCTACGGCGGCAAGCAACGACAGGTACAAGTCGACCTGAACACCGGCGCACTTCAGGCAAAGGGCCTCACGCCGGTGGACGTGGTAAATGCGATCAGCGCTCAGAACCTGATTCTCCCGGCGGGTACGTCCAAGATCGGTCCGCTTGAATATGACGTTGACCTCAACGGCAGCCCGCGAACGGTTCAGGAACTGAACGATCTTCCGATTCGCACCGTGAATGGCGCGATTGTCTATATACGGGACGTAGCGTATGTGCGCGACGGCTCTCCCCCGCAAACCAATATCGTTCGCGTCGATGGCCAGCGCTCGGCTCTCCTTTCTGTTCTGAAGACTGGCGGCGCCTCCACGCTTGACATCATCTCCCAGGTCAAGGCGACCCTGCGGAAAATCAAGGGATCGTTGCCGCCGGAACTCGTCATCACTCCTCTTGCCGATCAGTCGATCTTTGTTCGCGCTTCGATCAACGGCGTGATCCGTGAGGCCGTCATTGCCGCGTGCCTTACCGGGTTGATGATCCTGATCTTTCTGGGTAGCTGGCGCAGCACCATCATCATCGCGGTCTCGATTCCGCTCTCGATTCTCACGTCGATCCTCATCATGAGCGCCCTGGGCGAGACCATCAACATCATGACGCTCGGCGGCCTGGCGCTGGCCGTCGGCATTCTCGTCGACGACGCGACGGTTGAAATCGAGAACATCAACCGCAATCTCGAAGCCGGAAACAAGGACATCGAAGACGCCATCCTGACTGGCGCATCACAAATCGCCATTCCCGCCTTCGTTTCCACGCTCTGCATCTGCATCGTGTTCGTGCCGATGTTCTTCCTTACCGGGGTCGCGCGCTATCTCTTCGTTCCTCTTGCGGAAGCGGTCGTCTTTGCCATGCTCGCCTCTTACTTCCTGTCGCGAACGCTGGTTCCGACCATGGCGAAGTATCTGCTGCAGGTGCATCACGACGACCACCGCGAACGGAAGGCGTCGAGTCGCAATCCGTTCTTCCGCGTACAGGCCAGTTTTGAAAATCAGTTTGAGCGTTTGCGAACCGCCTATCACGGGCTGCTCGAAACCTGCCTGCATCATCGCGGTGCATTCGCGGCGTTGTTCATGGTCTTCTGCCTTCTGTCTTTCCTGCTCCTGCCATGGCTGGGTCAGGACTTCTTCCCCTCTGTCGATAGCGGCCAGTTCCGATTGCACCTGCGTGCGCGCACGGGAACCCGTATCGAAGAGACTGCCCGGCTTTGCGACAACATCGAAACCAGCATCCGGCAGGAGATTCCGCAGCAGGAAATCGAAAGCATCATCGACAATATCGGCATTCCGTTCAGCGGAATCAATCTCTCGTACAGTACGTCTGCGCCGATTGGCCCGGCTGACGCCGACATCCTTGTCAGCCTTAACGAGAAGCATCATTCCACTGACGACTACATCCACGACCTGCGCATTAAGCTCGCGCAGGAGTTCCCCGGAGTCAGCTTCTCCTTCTTGCCTGCGGATATCGTCAGCCAGATCCTGAACTTCGGGCTTCCTTCTCCGATTGACATTCAGGTCGTCGGCCGCAACGTAGATGCGAATCGTCAGTTTGCCGACAATCTCCTGCAGAAACTGAAGTACGTGCCGGGAACTGCCGACTTGCGCATTCAGCAGGCGTTCAATCAGCCGAAGCTGCATATCCTTGTTGATCGCACTCGAGCCGAAGGCGCCGGATTCACGCAGCGTGATATCGCCAGCAACCTGCTCGTATCGTTGAGCGGCAGCTTCCAGACGTCGCCCAGTTTCTGGCTCGATCCGAGGAATGGCGTCAGTTATTCGATTGCGACGCAGACGCCGCAATATCGTCTCGATTCGCTGCAAGACATCTCCAATATTCCAGTGTCGGGACCTGGTAGCACTAAGCCGCAAATTCTCGGAACACTCGCTTCGGTTGGCCGCGGAGAGGGACTTGCCGTTGTTTCCCACCGTGACGCTGCGCCCGTCATTGACATCTACGGAACGGTGCAAGGCCGCGATCTGGGCGGAGTCGCCTCCGATATGGGCAAGGTCATCGACGCCAGCCGCAAAGATTTGCCCCGCGGCTCTGAGTTGGTCGTACGCGGTCAGATCGAAACCATGCGCTCGTCCTTCTCCGGACTGATCTTCGGCCTGATCTTTTCGATCGTGCTGGTCTATTTCCTCATCGTGGTCAACTTCCAGTCGTGGCTGGATCCGTTCATCATCATTTCCGCGCTGCCCGCCGCGCTCGCTGGAATCGTCTGGTTCCTGTTCATCACGCACACAACCGTCAGCGTGCCCGCGCTTACGGGATCGATCATGTGTATGGGTGTCGCAACCGCGAACAGCATTCTGGTCGTAAGCTTCGCGAAGGAGCAGTTAGCGGAAGGCGCAACCGCGTTTGAGGCGGCGCTGAAGGCTGGTTTCACCCGCTTCCGCCCGGTGCTGATGACGGCCTTGGCCATGATCATCGGCATGCTGCCCATGGCGGTCGGCATGGGAGAAGGCGGCGAGCAGAACGCACCTCTCGGCCGCGCCGTGATCGGCGGACTTCTGTTCGCCACAGTCTCCACATTATTCTTTGTTCCTGTTCTCTTTGGATTGATTCACAATTTCCTTGGCAAGCGAAAACACGTCGAAGAACAGCAGGCGGCTGAACCAGTTTCTATTTGAGTTGATTGGAATACATATGAAGTTGGAAGAACAACCTAGAACGCAAGTTCCCGACCCGCAAACACAGCAGTCGCCGCCGGGACGTGGCCGGCAAGTGCTGTTCGCTGTGGCTTTTCTGGTCCTCGTGACCGTGATCGTAGCTGCGGGTATCATCCCTCGCCAACGTGCTCGCGCCGCTCTTCGTCAGGAAACGGACACCATGGCGATACCCACCGTACTCGTCGTCCATCCCAAGAAGGCGCCGGCTGCGGAAGAAATCGTCCTGCCCGCCAACATACAGGCGTTTACTGACGCCCCTATCTATGCCCGCACCAATGGCTACCTGAAAAAGTGGTATGCCGATATCGGCACGCGCGTCAAAGCCGGTCAGTTGCTCGCGGAGATCGATACGCCTGAAGTCGACCAGCAATTGCGCCAGGCGCGCGCCGATCTGAGCACCGCCGAAGCGAACCTGCATTTATCCCAGATAACCGCCGAGCGTTATTCCGGACTGCTGAAGACCGACTCGGTTTCCAAGCAGGAGGCCGACAATGCCGAAGGCGATTACGAAGCCAAAAAAGCTGTCGTGAAGTCGGGCGAAGCCAATGTTCAGCGGCTGATGGAACTTCAGTCGTTCCAGAAAATCTATGCTCCCTTTGACGGCGTGATCACGGCTCGTAACACCGACATCGGTCAGTTGATTGATTCCGGCAGCAGCGGTGGCACCGGACGCGAGCTCTTCCACATCGCTTCCGTGAAAAAACTTCGCGCATACGTGAATGTTCCGCAGGATTACTCGCGAAATGCAAAACCCGGTCTTGTCGCCGAGCTCACCTTCCCTGATCTTCCTGGCAAGCGCGTACAGGGCAAGTTGGTTTCGACCTCGGACTCCATCGACCCTGCTTCCCGAACCTTGCTGGTGCAATTCGAAATCGACAATGCCAGTGGTGAACTCCTCCCCGGAGCCTACGCGGCTCTCCATTTGAAACTGCCCGCTGGAACTTCCAGCTACATCGTTCCGGCAACTTCACTGATGTTCCGCTCTGAGGGTCTTCGCCTCGCGACAGTGAACGACAACAAGGCTGCTCTGCTTCCCGTTACGGTGGGCCGCGATTTCGGCACGGAAGTCGAAATCATTTCGGGCCTGACCGGAAACGAGTCGATCATTGTGAATCCGCTCGATTCCCTCTTGCCCGGGCAGCAGGTCCGCATTTCTCAAAACACCGGAGAAGTCGCGAGGTGAGATCTGAGTCCGCTGCTTCTCACAATCGCCTCCGTGTCGGATCTCTGCTCGCGTGCACGTTGTTGATGGCCGCTTGCACGGTTGGCCCCAAGTACCAGAGGCCTCCCGTGGCTGCCCCTCCGGAGTACAAGGAGACCGGCCAGTGGAAGGCCGCTCAGCCCAGTGACCAGATCGCCAAGGGCAAGTGGTGGGAGATCTATCAGAACCCGCCGCTGAATGCGCTCGAAGAGCAGATCAGCGTCTCCAACCAGACGTTGAAAGCTTCTCAGGCGCAATATGCGCAGGCGCGCGCGTTGGTACGTTTCAATCGCTCGAATCTGTTTCCGACTGTAACCGCGAACCCCAGTGTTAACCGGAATCACCTTTCTCAGCATCGTCCCCTGGGCGCCACACTTGCCGGTACTACCTACAACGACGTCATTCTCCCGATGGATGTCTCGTACGAACCGGACCTCTGGGGACGCATTCGCCGTACGGTTGAGCAGAGCCGCGAGAACGCGCAAGCGAGCGCTGCCGATCTCGAGAACGTCAGTCTTAGTCTGCATGCAGAACTCGCTATCGATTACTTCCTGATGCGCAGCCTCGATGCGGAGGAAGAGCTCTTGCAGTCTACGGTCGGCGCGTATGAAAGAGCTCTTCAGCTCACTGACAACCGTTACAAAGGTGGAGTCGCGTCGCAAGTAGATGTCGCGCAGGCAAAAACGCAACTCGAGACCACTCGCGCTCTGCTCATCGATGACCAACTCACGCGCGCGCAATACGAGCACGCCATTGCCGTTCTGGTGGGCAAACCTCCAGCGACCTTCAGTCTGGAGCCATCCCCGTTGAATACTCCTCCGCCGATAATTCCTCCCGGTCTTCCGTCGGAGTTGCTGGAGCGCCGGCCCGATATCGCTGCTTTCGAGCGTCAGATGGCCGCGGCCAACGCGGGTATCGGGATCGCAAAGGCCGCCTATTATCCGATTCTGAATCTTGGCGCCAGTGGCGGGTTTGAAAGCGCAACCGCAGGACTATTGCTGAATGGCACCAGTAGCTTCTGGTCGCTTGGCGGTTCGGCACTGCAAACCGTTTTCGACGCTGGCCGTCGTCGCGCCGTCACACAACAGGCTCAAGCTACCTACGATCAGACCGTTGCCAACTATCGTCAGACGGTGCTTAGCGCGTTTCAGGAAGTCGAAGACAATCTCGCTGCTCAGCGAATACTGGCAAGCGAAGCCGAGACGCAGCAAGCAGCAGTGGCAGCCGCCGACCAATCTCTTGCGCTCTCGCTCAACCGTTACCGCGGCGGTGTCACCACGTATCTCGAAGTGATTACTGCCCAAAGCATCGCGCTCTCCGACGAACGCACCGGAGTTCAAATTCTCGGACGCCGCATGGCTGCGAGCGTTCAGCTGATCAAAGCACTCGGCGGTGGTTGGGATTTGAAAGAGCTACCCTCGATGCAATCCGTGGGCGCGGTCTCTGCCGGACACTAGCCCGCCGCTCGGTATTTTTGACTGCTGCGGGACGGGCTCGAGGTCGAAAACCTGCACAGAAGTTTCTGCAAACGAAGGAGATAGCGGTGAATAGTACGCCCGTTTCTCGCGACAGTGGCGCCTTCACGTTACTTCAGTCCACTCGTCGATAGTCACGATCGTGCTTTGCGGCATGACGCAACCTGCATTATTTTGCTTCAGTCCCATGAGCAACGAGCGAGACTGGATTGAGCTGATTGCCGCCGACGCCCCGCTCTTCGCGGATCGCCGCAGTGAACCGCGCCTGCCTGCCGAAGGGCAGGTCAAGGTCTCCCTTGAAACCGATGCCGGCACGCACGAGTTCCACGCCGACCTGGTGAACTTCAGCCAGCGCGGCATGTGCATCCGCCACACCTTTACTGGCCTCAAGCCTTGCCAGTCCCTTCGCGTCTTCAGTAATGTCGGAGAGATCGAAGTTGAGGTAGCCTGGAACTGGGCCGTTGGAGCAGTGGTGATCTCAGGCCTTCGCAGCCTTTCCTAAGTGGCCTTTCGTAAGTGGTCTTGCCTAAGCAGTCGCCAAGCAGGAGCCCTCTCCAACATGCTTCCAGAAATCCGAGGTCATGTTGAGCGCAGCGAAACATCTATGCAT
>CAZBCQ010000114.1:9677-13439 GCA_964490255.1 uncultured Terriglobales bacterium
CCATAACCTGGGACTAGTTAGAGACTTCGTCCAGCACTCTCCCCTTGCTATTGACCAGCCGTATCCTCACCGCCGGCTGTCCCATCGCATGCGTCGAACAACTCAGGCACGGATCATACGCTCGCACCACCGCTGCCATGCGATTCAGCGCACCTTCTTCCAACTTGTCGCCGTTCACATAGCGCTCGCTTACCTGCTGCACGCTCTTGCCTATCGCCAGATTGTTGTGCCCGGTCGCCACAATTAGATTCGCCCACTTCATCGCGCCCTGTTCGTCAACTTTGTAATGATGAATCAGCGTGCCCCGCGGCGCCTCAATCACGCCCACGCCCTCGAGCGCGTTCACACCGGCCTTCGCGCGCACGTGCTCGCCTAGCGTCACCGGATGACTCAGCAGCTTCTCGATTTTCTCCAGCGCATACACAATCTCGATCAGCCGCGCATAGTGATACAGGAACGCGCTCTGAGCCGGGAGCGGGAAGCGGCTTGCAAACTCCTTGCGCTCGACATCCGCTGCTGGAGTTCCATAACTGTCAATCACGTTCAGCCTGGCCAACGGTCCCACGCGATAGACACCGTTCGGATATCCGATGGGCTTGAAGAACGGCGCCTTCAGATACGAATCCCGCAGACTGGCCTCGCCAATCCATTGCGCATATTCGTCCACCGGAATCTGGTCCTCGATGATCTCCCCGGTGCTGCCGCGGAACCGCAGTGCGCCGTCATAGAGTTGGAGATTACCCTTCCGATCCACCAGTCCCGCGTGCATCGTCGGTGCCGTTCCGAAGTTCGCAATCTCATCCTTGTAGTCGTCCAGTACCGCTTTGAAAAACCGGAACGTCCGCTGCGTGATTGCCTTCGCTTCCGGTAGATCCGCCAGGATCCGATCGCGCACCTGCGTCGTCATCGGCGCATTCACACCGCCGGGCACGATCCACGATGCGTGCACCCTCTCTTTCGCCACACCCTCGATGATCTGCAGACCAAACTTCCGCAGCTCGATCCCATCTCGCGCCACATCCGGATGCTTCCGGATAATCCCCAGAATATTTCTGCTCAGCGGATCCGAATCCATTCCCAGCAGGAAGTCCGGCGCAGACAGATAAAAGAAGCTCAGCGCATGCGACTGCACATACTGCGCACAGTGAATCAGTTCGCGCAGATTCTTCGCCGCAGGTGGGATGCGCACAGCCATAATCGCTTCACACGCCTTTGCCGACGCCAGCGCGTGGCTCACCGGGCATATGCCGCAGATTCGCGACGTGATCCCCGGCATCTCGTAAAATGGACGCCCTTCGGTGAACTTCTCGAACCCACGCACCTGTGTGACTTGAAATTCGGTGTTGGCGACCTTGCCGTCGTCCGCCAGCTGGATTGTGATCTTGGCGTGGCCTTCGATGCGGCTGACCGGCTCTATGGTGATGCGCTTCATCGCATGCTCCTTAACCGAATTTCACTTTCCCGGCCAGATCAGGTTTCTTCCCGTCCAGCAGGTCCGTCAGCACGCCTGCAATCAGCTTCGAACTCGGCGGACACCCCGGCAAACACATGTCGACCTTTACGAACTCATGCACCGGACGCGCCTGGTTCAGTAGCGCCGGAAGCCGGTCGCCCGGAACCTCCTTGCCAGTGCCGTAGATCTTCTGCAGCAGCTGACTGACAGGAATTCCATTGCGCATCGCCGGAACATTGCTCGTCACCGCGCAGTCGCCCAGCGCGATCAGCGTCTTCGTGCGCTGCCGTATCTTCTGCACCCGCCATACATCTTCCTGCGAGCTAACCGCGCCCTCAACCAGCGTCACATCTACATCCTCCGGAAACTCCTGCGCATCGACGAGCGGACCGTAAACGATGTCGATTCGCCGCGCCAGCGAGATGATCACAGCATCCATGTCGAGCAGCGACATGTGGCATCCCGAGCAGCCGTCCAGCCAAACGGTGGCAACTTTCACGTGCTTCATGCCTCTGCTCCTTTCCGGTGCGCCAGCAGGCTGATGTTGTCGTTGCGCTTAACCATTTCTTCCACCGCCCAGCCCTTCTCGGCCAACGCGCCCGTCGGACACGCCTGCACGCACTTGCCGCAATTCGTGCACCCGCGCGACTCGCCCCACTTCTGATTCAGATCGCTCTGCACCCGCGCATGAATGCCGCGCGCCGTGATCTCCCAAACGTGCGCGCCCTCCAATTCCGCGCAAACGCGCACGCATCGCGTACACAGAATGCACCGGTTGTGATCGAGCACATATCGCGGATGCGACTGGTCCACCGACAGCTTGGGATAGTTGTACGAGAACCGCACATTCGTGATTCCCATCAGCGACGCCATGGTCTGCAACTCGCAGTGGCCATTCGAGACGCACACCGCGCAGATGTGGTTCCGCTCCACGAACAGCAGTTCCAGCGTGATCTTCCGGTACCTCGTCAGCTTCGCCGAAGTCGTCGTCACCGACATGCCTTCCTGGATTGGCGTCGTGCACGCCGGCACCAGGCGATCGATCCCCGACACCTCGACCATGCATAGCCGGCATCCGCCCACCGGGCTCAGTCCCTCGAGATAGCAGAGCGTCGGAATATACTTGCTGCTCTTCCGCGCCGCCTGGAGGATGGTCTCGCCCTCCAACGCGTTGACCAGCTCACCGTCGATTCGAAGCTGAAGTTTCTTAGGCACGCTCGTTCGCTCCTCTCTCAGGCTTCCACTTTCACGTCGCACCGCAAGCACCGGCACGCCTCATCCACCGCTTCCGAGCCGCTCAATCCGGTCACAACCTCTTCTTCGGATTTCACCCGCGACGCCGCCATCAACTCATGGCCGCTGTGCCGCCGGCTCTCGCTCGGATTCTCCGGCACCCGCGCCTCATACTCGATCTTCGGAAACAGCTTCTCCCATCGCCGGACTTCCATCAGTTGGAGATCGATGTTCTGCGCCGCCTGCTTCCCATACGCCATCGCGTTCGACACATTCGACGCCCCAGTGATCACGTCTCCTCCCGCATAGAAACGCGGCCGTGTCGTCTCCAGCGTGAAACGATTCACCTCGATCGTGCCCGCCTCTTTCATGCCCAAGCCAGAAGCTCGGGCGAAGTCCAGATCGAACGTCTCGCCCACCGCGAGGATCACCGATTCGCATTCGAAGCGCTGGATCTCATCTGTCGGCACCGGCTTTCTTCGCCCCGATCCGTCGTACTCGCCCAGCCGCGTCTTTACGATCTCGATGGCCTTCACGTTCCCCTTGGCATCGCCAACGATCCGATGTGGCGCCGCCAGGAACGCAAACTTCACTCCTTCCGCCTGCGCTGCCGCAGTTTCTTCTTCGATTGCCGGCATATCCTTGCGCTCGCGCCGATAGATCACGGTCACATCCGAACCTTTGCGCAGCGCCGTTCGCGCCGAATCGATCGCCGCATTCCCGCCGCCGATCACCACAACCTTCTTGCCCAGCTTCAACTCTTCCGATTTCGCCATCGACTCCAGGAAGATCAGTGCCGGATACACGCCCTTCAACTCCGTGCCCGGCAAATACACCCACGACTCTTTCCACGTTCCGATCGACAGAAATACGGCGTCGAACCGGTCGTCCAGTTCGTTCAACAAAATATCGAATCCCACGCGCGTATTGAAGGTGAACTTCACACCCAGCCGCTCAATCAGGTCGATTTCCTTTCGCAGAACGGACTTCGGCAACCGATACTCCGGCAGTGCGAACCGCAACATGCCGCCCGCTTCTGCCTTCTCATCGAAGACGGTGACGTCATGCCCGAGCAT
>CAZBCQ010000115.1:0-4077 GCA_964490255.1 uncultured Terriglobales bacterium
CGCTCGCATTCCGAGTGGTTGGATTGGCAATCGTGGCGGCTGCGGTTGCGTACGGGTGCCAGTACCTGCGCGTCAATCGTTGGGAGGCGCGCAATCGCATCCAGAATCCGCAACTGGCGCCCGTGTCGATGGACCTCGAAGGCGATGGCGTCAAAGGGCCATTCTTTCCCAGTTCCGCGCAGACGTTACATAAGGGAAAAATTCCGCCTAACTATTTCACCGAGTCGGATGCCTGCAAGCGTTGCCATGAGGACATCTACAACCAGTGGAATAGCTCGATGCACCACTTTTCGTCATTCAACAATCAGTGGTATCGCAAGAGCATCGAGTATATGCAGGGCACGATCGGCGTGAAGCCATCCAAATGGTGTGCTGGATGCCACGATCCAGCGCTGATCTACAGCGGGCTCTTCGATACGCCAGTCAAAGACATGGACCTGCATCAGCCCGCGGCGCAAGCCGGGCTCGGTTGCATGATGTGCCACTCCATCGCCCAGGTGAAGAGCACGATGGGGCAGGCTGATTTCTATCTCGAGTATCCGAAGCTGCATGAGCTGGCTGCGAGCAAGAATCCGGTCGTGCGCTGGCTGCACGATTTCAGCATCAAGCTGAACCCTGAGCCACATCGTCGTGTGTTCCTGAAGCCATTCATGAAAGAGCAGACGGCCGAGTTCTGCTCGAGCTGCCACAAAGTGCACTTAGACGTGCCAGTGAATTCGTATCGTTGGATTCGTGGCTTCAATGAGTATGACAACTGGCAGGCGAGCGGAGTGTCGGGCCTGGGAGCGCGGTCGTTCTACTATCCGCCAAAACCGCAGCAATGCGCGGATTGCCACATGCCGATCTCTCCATCGCATGATTTCGGAAACGTGAATGGTTTTGTGCATTCGCACAATTTCGCGGCGGCGAATACTGCGGTTCCTTTCTCGTATGGCGATAACAAACAGTTACAGGCAGCAGAGAACTTCATTAAGAACAGTGTGACGGTGGACATCTTTGCGATCTCACCAGCTCGCCCCCAGACGACTGGAGGTGGTGGATCGCAGTCCGATATGTCGACGACGTTTGCAGTTGGCGAGGAGTCGGATTCCGGCCCAGCAGCCGCCGATGTGGTTGCTGCCCCGGTGACGGCGCCACTGAATCGGGTCAATGCGGTGGTCCGCCGGGGCGATGACGTGCAGGTGGACGTGGTCGTCCGCACGCGCAAGGTCGGCCACTTCTTCCCGGGTGGGACCGTCGACGCCTACGACACGTGGGTCGAGTTGAAGGCCACGGACGACACGGGCAAAGTGCTGTTCTGGAGCGGCAAAGTCCAGGATGATGGCAACGGTCCAGTTGATCCAGGTGCGCACTTCTACCGGTCCCTGCAGGTGGATGCTCACGGAAACCCGATCAATAAGCGCAATGCGTGGGCTACCAGGGCTGTCGTTTATGTTCGATTGATACCACCAGGCGCGGCGGATACGGTTCACTACCGCTTGCACATTCCGAACGATGCAGGATCAAAGATCACGCTGCACTCGCGCCTGCTGTATCGCAAATTCTCCTGGTTCAATACGCAATACGCGTTTGCTGGAGTGTTCGCGCCGCAGCAGAAGCTAGCCAGTTACGATCCAAATTACGACGACAGGATCATGGAGTTCACCGGTCCGGTTGGCGACGTTTCGGCAAAGATGAGGCAGATTCCGAATCTGCCGATCGTGACGGTTTCCGAAAACGAAGTGGCGGTGCAGGTCGCGCCGAAGGGCAGTTCGGCGCCGCAACCGAAGATCGACCTGCAAGGGGATGACTGGACTCGCTGGAACGACTATGGTATCGGACTTTTCCTGCAGGGAGACTTGAAGGGCGCTCGTGCTGCCTTCGAGAAAATCACGCAGATTGATTCGAAGAATGTGGATGGCTGGGTGAATCTTGGGCGCGTGGCGGTGCAAGAAGGCGATATGGAGCGGGCCCGCCTAGTGCTGGAGAAAGCGCTGGCACTGCAGCCGAAGCTGGCGCGAGCAAACTATTTCTATGCACGCGTCCTGCGCAATGACGGCAACTACGACGAAGCTGCGCGGCGACTGCGGATGGTGCTGGATCAGTATCCCCGCGACCGCGTGGTTCGCAACGACCTGGGTCGCACTCTTTTCCTGCAGCACAAATACGGTGATGCCATTAAGGAATTTGAAGCGACGCTGGGCATCGATCCGGAGGACCTGCAGGCGCATTACAACCTGATGTTGTGCTATCAGGGATTGGGCGATGAAGCGAATTCTCAGCTTCACCGAACGCTGTATATGCGTTTCAAGGCGGACGAATCTTCGCAGGCGATCACGGGCGCCTATCGCTTGAAGCATCCGCAGGACAACGTGGAGCGGCAGGCAGTACACGAGCACCTTTCGGCGCCACTTGGTCCGGAACGGTCGAAACCGCTACCGGCGAACGAGCAGGCTTTGCACTCCCATGAACCGAAGGTGGCGCGAGCGGTAGCGGGAGAGCAATAGGAGTTTCGCATTTCAGGTTTCGCGTCAAAACGAATGCAAACAAGATTTTCAATGATCGTGGCGATTCTGGTGGTTTTGCTTGGAGCGAGCTCCGCGCGGGCGCAGCAGCCGAGCGGCGTTCACTTCACCGATATCACACAGCAGGCGGGGATCCGCTTCGTCCACAACAACGGCGCCTTCGGAAAGAAGTATTTGCCGGAGACGTTAGGCCCGGGCTGCGCGTTCATCGACTATGACAACGATGGTTATCCCGACATCATTATGGTCAACGGCGCGGATTGGCCCGGTCATCCGAAGGCGGGGAAGACCACGCCCAAGCTGTATCACAACAATGGCAACGGAACATTCACGGACGTCACGGCAAAGGCTGGACTGGCGATCAGCTTATACGGTCTCGGGGTGACAGTCGGCGACTACGACAATGACGGATACGATGATCTGTTCATCACCGCGCTCGGGCAGAACCATCTGTTCCACAATAATCACAACGGAACCTTTACTGACGTTACGAAGCAGGCGGGGTTGTGGGGACCGAACGAATTCAGCACGTCCGCGGCGTTCCTTGACTACGATCGCGACGGCAAGCTGGATCTGGTAGTCGGTAATTACGTGCAGTGGTCCGTAGAAGGCGATCTGACCTGCACGCTCGATGGGACTCACAAATCGTACTGTACGCCCGAGTCTTATAAAGGCTCGTCGGTCCGGCTTTGGCACAACCTGGGGAATGGTCATTTTGAAGATGCAACAGCCAAGTCGAAGCTCTACGATCCGACTTCAAAGACGCTGGGAATTGCGCTCGTTGACTACAACGGCGACGGCTGGCCTGACCTGCTGATGGCGAACGATACGCAGCCGAATAAGCTCTACGTGAATAATGGCAACGGCACGTTCACCGAGAAGGGCGTGCAGTCCGGCATAGCCTACAGTGAAGACGGAGTGGCGCGCGCAGGAATGGGCATCGACGCTGCGGATTACGACCGCTCCGGACGTCCCAGCGTGGTGATCAGCAATTTCTCGAACCAGATGATGTCGCTGTACCACAACGAGGGGAAAGGACTGTTCGTGGACGAAGCGCCGCGTTCCGAAGTTGGGCGGGACAGCCTTTTGACACTCGGTTTCACTTGCTTCTTCTTCGACTACGACAATGATGGCTGGCCGGATATTTTCGTCGCCAATGGTCATATCGAAGACGACATCGAGAAGATCCAGAAACGGATCAAGTACCGACAACCTCCACACCTGTTTCGTAACCTGGATGGTCACGGATTCCAGGAAGTGAATGCGCAAATGGGAGCCGCTTTTGAGACGCCACGTGTGGCGCGCGGCGCCGCTGTCGGCGACATCAATAACGATGGATACCTCGATCTGCTGCTGATGACGAACGACGGTCCGGCTGTGCTCTTCCGCAGTGACGGCGGAACGAACCGAAGCCTGCGCGTGAAGTTGGTCGGCACGCGATCAAATCGAGACGGCATTGGCGGCGTGGTCCGGATCACCGCCGGGAATGAGAAGCAGTGGCAGATGCTGCACAGCGGTGGCTATTTGTCTCAGAGCGAATTGGTGCTCACGTTTGGGCTTGGCAGCGAGAACA
>CAZBCQ010000115.1:4177-13435 GCA_964490255.1 uncultured Terriglobales bacterium
GGCTATTTGTCTCAGAGCGAATTGGTGCTCACGTTTGGGCTTGGCAGCGAGAACAAGGTGAATGCAATGGAAATCGTGTGGCCGAGCGGCCAAGTGGATCGCATAGCGAACGTGGATGCGGGCCAGACGATCACCGTGGAAGAAGGAAAGGGAATCGTCAGCACCCGTAAGTATGCGAGCCATCCTCGTGTAGGGATGTCGGCGGCGAAATAGGATTTCGTCATCCCATGCGCGTTCACGGACGCGTGGTCGATTCGAATCGCATTCCCGTCAGGACTCTTGAGCTTTTCGGGGCTATCTCTCAGCCCGTACAATGTTAATTCGCTATCTCCATGAAAACTCTTATTCGCCTATCTTCCGTTATTTTTCTGCTTGGGTTCACGGTCGCGCTTCTCGCAGGCGCTCCTCAACAAAAATCAGAGTCACCAAAAACGGTTTCTGCGGATGACCGCAGCGAAGCGGTGCGCCTGAACAATCTCGGCACTGCTTATGTGAACCAGCAGGTGTTCGAAAAAGCCGCGACCTATTTCCGTCAGGCGGTGCAGGCCGATCCGAACCTGTACGCGGCACGACTGAATGAGGGCATTGCGCTTGCGAACTCGCAGAAGACAGAAGAGGCCAAGGCGGCTTTCGAAGATGTGGTGAAGCGCGAGCCGGAGAATCCGCGCGGGTGGTACAACCTCGGTCTGCTGGAGAAGAGCGTTGGCGATGGAAAGGGCGCAATTGAAGCCTTTCAGAAGGCGAGCCAATTGGCGCCGAACGATGCGGATGCAGCGTACTTTCTGGGCATGGCGCTGTTGCAGGATGGACAGAGCGAAGCGGCTGTTCCGATATTTCAGCGCGTACTGAAGCTAAATCCATTTCATGCGTCCGCTGAATTCGGACTGGCGCGCGCGTACCGCAATCTCGGCCAGATGGATCAGGCGAAAGTTCACCAGGTCAGCTTCGATCACATTCGCAAGGCGAAACTAGGGGCGCCGATCACGCTCGCCTATGGTGATCAGGGACCGCTGTCGCTGGTGGTGACCGTGAACGGTGGAGAAGGAGAAGCCGCGGCCGCAATTTCCGTGAAGTTTGTAGACGTGACTTCGGTGGCTGGTTTGAGCGGAGCGGCACCGGCTGCCAAGCAGCTTGGCGCCGGCGCATGCTTCTTCGATTATGACAATGACGGCAAGCCCGACCTGCTGGTCGCTCGCGGAGAGAGCGGTGGGGTGACGTTGTTCCACAATCTGGGGGCAGGTAAGTTCGCAAATGTGACGAAAGCGTCGGGTCTCGATCCAACTCCAGGCGCGGTTTCGTGCGCAGCCTCCGACTACGACAATGATGAGTTCGCCGATATCGTCATCGGGTATGCGGACCGCGTCGTGCTCTGGCACAACGAGCACAATGGCAGATTTAAGAACGCGACAGAAGCGGCTGGCTTGAAGTTGCCGCTGAAGAATGTCGCGAGCCTGACGTGGATTGACTACGACCACGACAACGACACGGATTTGTATGTTTCGTCCGCTGATGGCGCGAGCACCTTGCTGCGCAACAACGGTAACGGCACGTTCACCGACGTGACCGCGGAAACCGGGATGGGCGGCGAGGGCCCGCAATTCAGCGCGGTAGGATCGGACTTCAACAACGATCGCGCCGTCGATTTCGTAGTAGCGGGCAAGAACGCGCGCGTGCTGTTGAATCCGCGTGAGGGTAACTTTCTTCCGCTCGCGGGAGCGCCGGCGATCAAGGATGCAGTCGGAGTCGCCGTCCTCGACTTTAATAAAGATGGCTGGATGGATCTGGCGTTCACCCACAGCACGGCACCAGGTCTGACGCTGTGGCGCAACGTAGAGGGCAAAAATCTGGAACAGGTTGCGTTGCCAGATTTGCACTGGACCCGCGCGTGGGGCGTCACACCGATCGACTACGACAATGACGGATTCATCGACCTGGTTGCGGTTGGAGAGAACGCAAGCGGCAAAGCTGAAATCAGGCTGCTGCGCAACCTGGGGACAAAGGGATTCAAAGACGTTACCGCCGATGTAGGCTTGGATAAGCTCGCGCTTAAAGATCCAAGCGCGGTGGTAGTGGCAGATTACGATGGCGACGGCGCTGCCGATCTGTTGATTACGAGCAAAAGCGGTGTTCCGTTGCTACTGCGCAACGAAGGCGGGACGGCGAACAACTCGCTGCGGCTGGCGCTGAAGGGATTGAACGACAACAAGAGCGGCATTGGTACCAAAGTAGAGGTTTTCGCAGGTGGGCAATCGCAAAAATTCGAACTGACCGGCGCGGGTTATCTGGGACAGAGCAACGTGGACATCATCGCCGGTCTCGGCAAGGTAAAGCAGGCAGACGTCGTTCGCATGCTGTGGCCGAGTGGTGTGATCCAGGACGAGATTGAAGTCGCTTCGAATAAGCCGGCGAACATTCTTGAACTCGATCGCCGCGGCAGTTCGTGCCCGGTACTGTTTGCGTGGAATGGGGAGCGCTATCAGTTCGTCACGGACATGATTGGCGCGGGTGTCGTCGGGCACTGGGTTGGGCCGAATCAGCGTGACATCCCCAATCCGCAAGAGTACGTCAAGGTGGACGGTGCCATTGCGAAGGCGCGCAACGGCAAACTCAGCTTCCGCTTTATGGAGCCGATGGAAGAAGTGGTGTATGTCGATCAGCTGCGGCTCGTCGCGGTGGATCATCCGGCGAATTACAGCGTGAACTCGAACGAGGCTTTCGTTTCGAATCCCCCGTTCCCGGATTTCAAGGTGATTTCGAGCCGCGCTGCTGACGTGCGGCCGGTGGCTGGTGCGTGGGACAACGAAGGACGCGATGTCGCGCCGCAATTGGCGAAGGTCGATCATGAGTTTGTGAACGATCTGAACGTGCTGCAGTTTGCGGGATTTACCAAGCCGCACACGCTCACGTTAGATTTGGGCGCGCCATTTAGGGGCGGGACGCTGCGATTGCTGCTCAATGGATACGTGGAGTATTTCTCGGCCACCTCGCTCTATGCGGCGCATCAGGCAGGACTCGATCCGGTTTCGCCGTACATTGAAGCGCAGGACGCGAGTGGCAAATGGGTGCGCGTCATTGACGATATGGGTTTCCCGGCGGGGTTGCCGCGCACAATGGTTGCAGATCTGAGCGGCAATCTGCCGATCGGGACGACGCGCGTGCGTATCGGCACGAACCTGCAAATCTATTGGGATCAGATCCTGGTGGATCGCACAGCGGGTGCGGCTCCGGTCAGGAGGAGCGAAGTTCCGCTGGCGAGCGCAAAGATGGGGTTCCATGGTTATCCGCGAGATGTGATCGGGAAAAATCCGGGGGACCACTGGTACGTGTACGAAGACGTGAGCGCCACTGGGCCGTTTGTTCATCAGGCTGGGCAGTACACGAGGCCCGGAGATGTGACGCAACTCATCAAAGAGGTCGACGATCGATTTGTCGTCTTCGGCACTGGCGACGAGGTGCAGGTGGACTTTGATCCGTCGGCTGTCCCCAAGCTGCCGGACGGCTGGGTGCGCGACTATTTCTTTTTCGCCAACGGCTACGAAAAGGACATGGACTTTTACGCCGCAGATGGCCTTACCGTGGAGCCATTGCCATATCGCGCGATGGGCAGCTATCCGTATGCGCAAGGGAAGAGCTATCCATACGACGCGGAGCACTTGAAGTATTTGCTCGACTACAACACGCGGTTCTATGCCGGCGACGAGCGGACGGATTACCGGTTTCACTACAAGACCGCGAGCTCAGCGGGCGGAGGAAGTCAGTAATTGTTGGTTGATAGCTTGTCGCTTTAGTAGCAGAGCTGCGCTGACTCGAACGGCGGGCTATTCGAGCGGCACGAATCCATCGGGCACTAGGGGGTCAGTGTTCCGTGACCAGCGCAATGAGACCCACTTGCCCTGCTCTCTGAAACTCAAACCCTCGCCTTCCTGTTGTCCCGTTCCAGTGCGCAGGATCACGACGTTCATCTCGTTCCGCCACAGAATTGTCTTCATTGCTTCCGGGAAATCTTCCAACGAAGCAGGCGACAAGGGGCAATACCTCGCTCGCCCATTCGATGTATTGGAACCACACTCGGCGGTGGCGCCGATGTTCAACAAACGCTCCCACGGGAAGCCACCTATTCTTCGAAGCGCAATTGCCGCGACGAAATGGGTAGATTGATCCCAGTTCTCAACATACTCCCGCCGCCACTCGTAACGAAGATACAGTCCAACCTTTGCCCACTCGCTGCGCTTCAGTGCTGAGATCACCTCTGGCGGAATCGACTGTGTGTAGAAGTGCTCATTGCTCTCGCGATAAGGGTCGTATCCCAGGCGGTGCAGCACCTCGAGCGACACCGCAACTGCGAAAGCCTCCAGGGCATTGTTGTCTACGCGCGCGTCCATCTTCTGGTGAGCCAATTCATGAGACAACTGGAAAACAAGTCTTTGCCATGCTCCCGGCAGAACCTGCGGCGTGACGGCCACGCGCATCGCGTACTTGTGTGCGCTGGGAGGTTCTATCTTCCAAGGCTTACCTACGAGTGCCCGAGGCTTGTCTCCCCACGACCCATTAGCCACGAAACACAGAATGGTGGAGGAATGGGTATTCGGATAGTCTCCTGGAATCAGTTCGTCGACAGCCTTCGCTACCTGATCCGCCGTCTCCTGCAGGAGTGGACGTGAGATCTTAGGGAATGTCGTCGGGTCAAGAACGATGCGAGTAGGAGAGGATTGAGTTGTCGCGCTGCAGCAGAGGGCGGATGCGAGGACGACTGAGAGAAACCGTAGCCAAGTCTTCGTAGTGTTGTGCACCGAACAAAATCTTATATCGGGACAGGAGCGAGTCCCAGCGAATTCAGGGTTTTGACTCTAAGAATAGGACAGGCACATCGCCCATCCCTACACAATCGACGTCTTTTTCAATCACTAACCACTGACCACTGTCTTCAGTGGTGTCCCTCGTACTTTTCGCCGGCGTTGATCGCCACTTTGAGATAGTTCTCTTTGGGCGGAAGGGGGCAAGTTGCGTAGGGAGTGAAGCCACACGGTGGAGTGTAGGCCTTGTTGAAGTCCAGCGTGACTTTACCGTCTTTGGCTGCGCTCGCATACAGGAAGCGCCCAGCGGGATAGGTTTCCTTGCCACTGGTCAGATCTTTGAGAATGAAAAAATATTCGTGCGGATCATCTTCGATCAGGACCGAAAGCCGCGTCTTGGTTCCATTGACCGTAAATTCCACGTATCCGGGGCTTGTCATCTCGACGCTCTCGCCCAGAACGGTGGGAATGGCGAGCTTTTTCGGAGCGTCGAACGGAACGAAGGTGCCGGAGACGCGATAGGAATCCGAGATCGGAAAATACTGGATGCCAGCGAATTCGTGCACGCGATCGCTGTTGGTGTCTTTCACGCGAATGCCGTAGCGCTTGTTCCGCTTGATCACGTGCATGCGCAGGTCGCCAAGCTCAAGGATGGTGGGCTTCTCGCTCTCGTCGGTCTCGAGTTTCATTTCCGTGACCGGTTTGCCATTTGCCTTGAGATCGGATCCGGGGAGCGCCTTCACCGCGACCACGCCATCTTTGAGCTCAAACACGCCCGCCTGGTCCGGGGCTTTGGCGTGGGGCAGAAGCACAGGGTCGTTGCCATTGGATCCGAACAGGTTGCTGCCTTCTTTCAGCCAGAATAGTCCGACGAGAGGGAGCCAGTTTTCCTTCAAGCTGTTCACGCGCTGAGCGCGCCACTTCATGATCTCAGCCTGATACGCCGAGTCCTTTTGAGCATCAGTCGCGAACGTAATTCCCGCCTGCAAGACAACCACTACAAATACACCCAACAGCTTGTGGCGTTGCATGGGACCTCCCCTGTCCGATCTGCACCAGTGTTTCAGCATTTGTATCCTAGCAAATGGCAAAATCCTTCCGCCGAAATTCATGAGCCCGAATCAAAACCGTAGCGTAAGATTTGTTGGGCTTTCAAAGTAAATCTTGGAGGATTCATGGTACGCAAAGGGAACGCCGTCTGGACGGGCGGCTTGAAAGATGGGAAGGGAACTGTTTCGACCGCGAGCGGTGTGCTGAAAGATACGCAATATTCATTTGCAACCCGTTTCGAAAACGGCGTTGGGACCAATCCTGAAGAACTGCTGGGAGCCGCGCATGCGGGATGCTTCTCGATGGCCTTGTCGGCGCAACTTGGCAATGCAGGACTAACGGCGGAGCGAATCGCGACGGAAGCCGCGGTCACTCTGGACAAGGTCGATGGCGGATTCGGGATCACGCAGGTGCACCTCACCGTGACGGCGAAGATTCCAGGGGCAACCCCGGAAGCCTTTCAGAAGGCGGCCGAAGGGGCCAAGGCCGGCTGCCCGGTTTCCAAGCTCTTCAATACGAAGATCACGATGGATGCGAAGCTGGTGTAGCTCGGTCCAGCAGTTTTTCTGAAGAGGCTCTCTGCGGAGAGCCTTTTTATTGCAGCTAACGACCGCTTTCTGATGGACGGCTCGGGCTATTCGAGTTGATGGGGTAGCGAATAGCTCTGGCAAGTCTCTCGCGGCCAGCAAGATCTGTGGAAATGTGCCGCGTCTGCGTGAGGCAGACTGACAACTGGCATTCCCACTCTGCCATCTCAACGTAAGTACATTGGGATGTCCCATTGAAAATCGTAATATTCGGTCTCACGCTTTCATCTTCCTGGGGTAATGGGCACGCCACACCATATCGCGCCATTCTGCGCGCCTTGCGACGCATGGGCCATCGCATAAGTTTCTATGAGAAAGATGTTCCGTACTATGCGTTGCGTCGCGACTTCGAGGAGTGCAACTTCTGCGAACTGGTCCTCTATCGCGATTGGGATGAGATTCGCTGGCGGGCGCTGAACGACGTGCGCGATGCAGATGCGGTAATCCACGCCAGCTATTGTCCTGAAGGCGCCCGCGTTGTCGACGATGTTGCAGGGGCAGTCGGCGGCTTGCATGTCTTTTATGACCTCGACACGCCGATCACGCTGGCGAAACTGGCCGCCGGCTCAGCGGACTATTTGCGCCGGGATCAGATTCCGCAATTCGATCTTTATCTTTCTTTCACGGGCGGCAGGATACTTCACGACCTGGAGCAGCTATGGGGAGCAGGTTGTGCCCGACCTCTATATGGCTGCGTAGATCCGGATGTGTACCAGCGTGTGCCGGAAGAGCAGGAGTTCCGGTGCCGGCTGAGTTATATGGGCACACATGCGCAAGACCGGCAGGACAAGCTGAATCATCTGTTCCTCGAACCCGCACGGCAACTTCCGGAAGAGCAATTCGTGTTGGCGGGATCGCTATATCCGCGTGAGTGGAAGTGGCCGGAAAATGTGCGTCATTTCGATCATGTGTCTCCTGCGCGGCATCCGGCGCTGTATTCAAGCTCACGATTCACGCTGAACATCACGCGGGGCGACATGGCGCGTGGAGGGTATTGTCCTTCGGGACGGTTCTTTGAGGCGGCGGCGTGCGGAACGCCGATCATCAGCGACTGGTTCGAAGGCCTGGATAGTTTCTTCCGGCCCGGGAAAGAAATCGCAGTCGTTCACGAACCGCAACAGGTGCTTTCGGTTTTGGAAATGCCGGAGCAAGAACGTGCGGCGATGGCCCGGCGCGCTCGCGAGCGAACGTTGGCAGAACACACCGGTGAGCGGCGAGCAGAGCAGTTGCTCGAGTACCTGCAGCAGGCGATGAATCGCAAAAGTAGAACGCGCAACCGCTTGATCGGAATGGAGGTGTCGTCATGATAGGAATTATTCCCGCGGCGGGTGCAGGCCAGCGAATACAGCCGCTTGGCTGTTCGAAGGAGTTGCTTCCGGTTGGTGCGCGCTCGATCGAGGGCGTGGAGCGCCCGAAGGCGGTGATGGAGTACCTGGTGGAGCGTATGATTGCCGCGGGCGCGGATCAGATATGCATGGTCATTTCCGGAGAGAAGACGGACATCGTTCGTTACTTTGCAGAACGTGATTATGCAGCGGAGATCTTCTACGCGATCCAGAATGAGCCACGCGGATTATGCGACGCGCTGTTTCGTGCTGAACCGTTCGCGCGCGCGCATCGCGACGTGCTGATTGGTTTACCAGACACGATATGGTTTCCGGAGAATGCGTATCGAACCAGCCTCGATCGGTATCCGCACGCTGATATGAACCTGGTCTGCTTTCCGGTGACGGACGCATCGGCCTTCGATTCGGTGGTCAGCGACGAAAATGGGTACGTGCGCCGGGTGGACGTGAAGGTGCGCGACTACGAATCGCTGTGGATATGGGGAGCGGTGATCACGACAGGAAATGCGTTCCGCGATTTGAAGCTGTTGTGGGAGTCACGTCACCGCGAGGACGAGTTTCTTGGACATTTGCTGAATGCCTACATCGAAGCCGGCAATACGGTGCGCGCTTCACACGTCGGCGAGGTCTATATGGATGTAGGAACATTGGCCGGATACCACGCCGCGCAAGACTTCTTGCGAGGATTGAGGCCTCACCCAACAGAACAGCGCCGAGCGGCGTAAACGTGCCTTCCGCTCCAGTTCCGAAGCCTATCCACCGAGTTGTGTGGTTTGAGAACGCAGATTATCGCGAATCTCGCGATTGATGCGTGCGGCATCACGCGAAGCATTGTCAATCAATTCCAGCCAGCGTTTGCCATTCTCGTCGAGGCTGCTCTGCGCCAGCAGATAGGAAGCCTGCATGATGGTTTCAATGGAATTGCTCAAATCATGGGCTAGGGTACGGAGCCTACTATTGATTTCGATAGCGTTGTTCGAGGTTTCCATGGTCATCAACGCGAGCCCTTCCGCTCTGATCTAGTGTACAACCCCAAGCTTGCTGGGCAGTATGTCCGAGGCACCTCGGGAGTTGAAGCTCGCGGACTGTGTAACCCATTCTGTTTGAAGCACATTCCAGCCGAAACGTTGTGTTGTGAGCTGCTTTTCCTGCCGCACGACATCCCGGGTTGCGCCTCAGAGAACGCAATCCGTCTACTTCGCAACAGGCCAAACTGGGCTCTAAAGCAGCTACTTAGTCGTTCTACTCTGAATTCCTAAGGCCAGGTCTAAGGTGAAGTAGCTAGACCAGCTACGGCCTTCCTCGGAATCAATTCTGCTGCCCAGAAACATAGAATTCACGCAATGTTCACGTTCAAGTCACCTGTCTTCCGCCACAGCCATGGCCGGCTTTCGAGCGTGCCCCCAGTGCAAAAACCCGGAGGTACGAATGCGCAAAGTTTGGTTCACGGCTGCGATTGCAGCAATTCTTTTTATTACGGCG
>CAZBCQ010000116.1:0-5252 GCA_964490255.1 uncultured Terriglobales bacterium
ACCCTCGACCTTTTTCGGTTGCGGGTGGGGTTCCGCCGCTTACTCGGTCAGATACTTGTACTGCGCCTCACTCAATGGGACCACCGAAAGTCTTCCTTGCCGCACGAGCGGCGAATCCTGGAACAACTTATTCGCCTTGATCTCGTCGAGACGCTTCGGATGCGCCATGGGTTTACCCGCTTTGATCGTGACTACCGGCTTCTTGGGGTCGGATGCGTCGACGGAGACAATGCTGGCCGTCCCAACCGCGGTGCGTTCATCGCCCGTGTGATAGATCACCGCGTGACTTCCCGGCTTCATCTCACGAAGGTTCTTCAGAGCCACGGGGTTCGTAACGCCGTCCCAGACCGTGGTTCCGTCTCGCTGTAAATCAGCAAAGGAATATACGGAGGCTTCAGTCTTCAAGAGATAGTACATGCCGATTCCATTCCACTCGAAAGCAGTCACTGACGGGGAGCAGTCGTCTGTACCTTGAATACCTTGTCGCGAACGTCCGGCCAGAATTCTTTCATGACGTTGAACGCGGCATCCAGCGCGATCTGTTGTCCCCACTTCGACCCAGTATTTCCCCAGCCGCGGTCTACCGCCGGATAGTACGCGTTCGAAATTCCCGCCGCAACGAAATTGCCGCCTAGCTCGGAAACATTGAACTGCGAATTACCATTGTCACCCTTCGTCACAACTTCTCGGCTAAGCGCATATCCGGTGCGCTTCCAGAAGCTGTGACCTTTCCCCATGTAAAAGTAACGAGGGTCCTGCTTGAGCATCGTCGGGAACAGGCCTTCCGACATGATGTTGCCAATTGCCTGGTCGGCGAAAGCACCGCCGTAATATTTGGCGAATTCGGGCACGCCATCGTCTCCGAACGAATACTGTCGTTGAATGTTCGAGATTCCGGCAAAGACGCCTGCCACCAGAAAGGCCGACGGATCGAATGAATCGTCTATAGCAACTTTGAACTTGGCGCCGGGTGTCAGTGGCTTGAAGACCCCTGATTCGTCTTCGCGATAATTCGGAATAACCCAAAAAATGTGGTTGCTGCTGGGCTTATGTTTTTGGCCGTTCTGGGATGGGTCCGTTTGTTTGGCCTGGGGTTCTGGTGCAGCGGGAACATTATGTGGTGTCGGTTGCTGAGCAAAAACATTTGCGCCAAAACACAATACGACAAGGTAGAGGACTGCGGGCCTACTAACGGTAGAAAACATAGTCTCCTTTTGATTCGCCCCACCGCCCCCAGGAACTTATGTTTTCACTAAGTTTTCGGAACTGCAACTGCTACGCCGACATCCCCAAGGCGTTACGCATCGTGCGCACGTGTGCGACCGGTTTTTCGTGCAGTAGTAATTCGCTCGCCTGCACTCGAGGATCCGCATGGAACCAGCTTTGCACAATGCCTCCATGCAGAAAGTTAGTCAACGAAAGCAACGACATGCCCTGATGGTGCGCCATCCAGCACCGCACCAGTTCATAACGATGCCAGCGCGAGCGTCGTACCGATGGCGTGAAGTCTGCGGCTTCATAAAAACCATACGGACCGCACCAATCTTCGCGATGCATGCGGCGCAGATTCTTCACCGCCTCGGATCCCACCACTCCCACTGCCAGTACCGTGGAATAGGGCGAAATCACAAGCGCTTGCTTCTCGTCCTTATGCAGGGCGAGTCCCTCCAATCCGAAAGCGTGATACTGGTAGTTCCCCGCTTCGTCCAACTGGAAGCAAGCAGACTCGGAGATTCCCCACGGCACGCCTTTCCTCGTCGCAAATCCCTGTTGCGCACG
Source organism: uncultured Terriglobales bacterium (assembly GCA_964490255.1). Classification (GTDB taxonomy): domain Bacteria; phylum Acidobacteriota; class Terriglobia; order Terriglobales; family Acidobacteriaceae; genus JAJPJE01. The sequence goes on from CAZBCQ010000116.1 coordinate 1,780, forward strand.
GACCGCCGCGGCTCGCGAGCGTTCCAGCAGCGTGTTCGGATACGATCGCATCCAGAGCGCCGGCATCAGGTACTCGAACATTGTCCCGGTCCAAGAGATCAGCACTGGACGTCCATCCGCAACCGTATGTGCCCGGCCCAGACGAAACCAAGTCTCCTGCGAGATATCTTCTTTTGCGATTCCAACAAACGCGGCAATGCGCGATTCGGAAGCCAGCAGATCGTAACAAGCCGAATGCAGCTTTTCCAGATCAGCGTCGTAGCCAACGGAAAGCAGCTTGCGCCGCGGGTCCAACAGGAATGTGAAGTCCATTCCATTTGCCAGATTTCCAGCCGTGTCGGCGATCGATTGCAGATCATCAATTAGCTGCGCCAGATTGGCCCGCGCCTGCGGCAGCAGCGCCATTAATTCCTGGTAACCCGCCGGCGTCTCTCCCGAGTTCGCATAACGGAACAAGCCCATACGAAGCCGCGCGTCAAGCCGGTCCACAAAATCGGGAAGATCTTTCAGCACTTTCGGCTGCTCCGCAATGCCGAGAGATGAATCCTTTCGCAGCGTGTCGAATTCCGGAAGCAACCATGGTGTTAGTGAGCGCACCGTTTCGCGAATCGCAGAGATCCGTGAGCGCAACTCCGTCGCCAGCCAGAGCGCATCTTTCGAGCGCTTCCCTTCCGCAGCCGCCTTCTGCACATCGGCAAGACAGTCATCATCGATTGCAAACGCGAAGTGAGCCGCATCGCTTTCTTGCAGATGTCGCCGCAACTTCCGCAGGTGCTTGTTAGGACAGGCGCGCAGATCACGAAGCGCCGCAACAATATCGGTAATTCCGTCGGCTAATGAAGATTGAAACAACGGTTCCCGCAGCCTTTGCAGACAGCCCTGTTGCAAGGTCCACAACGAAGCTATTAGATTGCCACTATCCACAGACGAAACGAACTTCGGCGACAACGGTTGGAGCGTATGCGTGTCGTACCAGTTCAGAAAGTGCCCATGCGACCGCTCCAGTTTGTCCAGCGTTCCCATCGTGCGGAGCGTCTGCGACGCCAGTTCTGGCACGGTGAGATATCCAAACTCGCACGCCGCCTGGCGCGAGTTCAACAGGAATCCAAGATTGGTTGGCGAGATGCGCGCCGCAACGCGAGCCGGCTCTTCCTGAACATTGTCGGGAACCAGCCAGTTGTGTTCTGCGGTGCTGAACTCCGAGAAATAACGCCAGGTACGTAACGCGGTCTGCCGGAGGAAGACCTCGTCTTCCTCCGAAACCTCATTTCGCAACGCTCGCGGCGACCGGTTTAGCCACACGGAAACCAACTTGCTGCTCGCCCAGAGAATGAGCACAGGCAGCGCGGCATAGAACGAGTCCCGCCGCCAGTGAAAGACCGCCAGGCCCAGCACAATGGCAACGATTGGCGTCCAGTCCAGGTAGATATCAATAGGCGTGCGCTTACGATGGCCGAGTTCCGCCTCAGCGGCCGTCTCCCACTCCAGTAATCCGCGTCGCGTGATAAAGCGCCGGACTAAGGCGCGCACGATTGCATCCAGCGAAAGCAGTGCTTGATGTGCAAGGAACGTTAGTGTGAGAAGGACGTTGACGTTCGCCGTGAATAACCCACTGACCGCGTCGTACGCAACTGACGTTCGTCTTTCCGCGACGGCTCGCCCCAACGTGAACAGGAAGTGGAACCACGCCGGTAAGAACAGAATTACCAGCGTTGCGATGGTCCAATAGCGTGCTGGCGGTGGCAGCACCAGCCATCCCAGAACCAGGAACAGGAATGTCCCCGGCTCAACGAGGCTGCGACGCAGGTTATCCAGTATCTTCCACTGCGAAACGATTGAGACGGGATTGCGCTCGCGCTCTCCCGCTTCATTGACTACGTGCGATCCGAGCCAACCGGCAATCTGCCAGTCGCCACGCAACCAACGATGCTTGCGGCGGTTGTAGGCGCTGTAGTGAGACGGGTAATCATCGATCACCTCGATATCGCTGACCAGCCCTGCTCGCGCATATGCGCCCTCAATCAGATCGTGGCTGAGGAGAGCATTCCGGGGGAATCGCTGATTCAGAACCTGGTGCAGAGTCTCTACTTCGAAGATTCCCTTGCCGGTGTAAATGCCCTCGCCATAGAGGTCCTGGTACACATCCGATGTCGCGTGCGTGTAGATGTCAAAGCCAGTCTGGCCCGAATAGATATTGGCCAGTCGCGAACGCGCAGCGCTCTGCACGCTAACGCCGACCCGAGGCTGCAGAATGCCGTAGCCTGCGACCACCACGTTCTTTGCTGGATCGATAATCGCCTGGTTCAACGGATGAGCCAGAGCGCCGATCATGCGTTGCGCGGCGCCTCTCGGAAGTTCAGTGTCCGAATCGAGCGTGATCACGTAACGGACCTTGGGCAGCAGTGATAGATCTCCAATTTTCACTGGAAAACTGTCGTACTCGTTTCGTAGCAGCTTGTTGAGATCGAGCAGTTTTCCACGCTTTCGCTCCCATCCCATCCAAACGCGCTCGCGCGGATTGTAGACACGATGCCGATGCAGCAACAGGAAGGTACCCGCCTTCTTCGCCGCGTACTTTTCGTTCAGCCCCGTAATCAGTTCCGCGCACAGTTTCACGAGTGGATCATCTTCCTGCGGAGGCTCCTGCGAGTCCGGCATGTCCGTCAGCAATGCGAAGTGCAAGTTCTGATCGTGATTCGCCAGGTAGCGCACTTCCAGATCGTCCACAAGCCTGCGCACCTGCTTCTCGTTAAGCAGAAGCGTGGGCACGACCACCATGCTCAAGCACTCTTCGGGAATGCCTTCCGAGAAGTCGAGCTTCGGCATGATCTTCGCCGGAAGCAGTGTCGTGATCAGATAATTCACCAGCTCAGTGGCGCTTTGCGATGCCGGCAGAACCGCAACTACCATCGTGAACAGGATCAGCGGCAATGACGTGGAACTGCTCAACAATGGCCGCAGCAGCGCGGCCATAATCCCCAAGGTCAGCAATTCGATCGCGGGCAGATAAAACTCATCGGGATGCCGGCGCAGCGTCATCTGAATCCGCGTCCACAGTCCAGGACGATAGCTCGCCTTCCGATGCAGGCGGGCTGCCCCTTCGGCGACGAGGTAGTAACCGACGTGCGAGCGCCGCGTGGCCAATCTCGGATCCGTGTGCTTCCAGTACTTCGCATCTCTCGCAAGCTCGAGCGCAGCGGCGGCCACTTCCATCTCGCTCATGTCCGAGCGCGTTGCAATCTCTTCGACTGCATCCCGGTACATCTTCCGGCTTTCAAAATCCATTTGTGCGTAGGCGCCTGCCGGATCCTGGCAAAGCATCCGATCCAAAAGGATTAGCGGCTCAATGATGTCCTTCCATGGAGCCTGTCCCGCATTGCGCAGGCTGCGCACGCAAGCGCCAACTCCATAGTTCCCTTCGGGATCTTTCAACAACTCCGGCGACCTATGCGCAATCTGCTCCAGCAGGCTTA
>CAZBCQ010000116.1:5352-8674 GCA_964490255.1 uncultured Terriglobales bacterium
GCGGATATTTTCGCGCAGCCAGCGAAAATCCTCTCCAAACGATGCATCCAGCTTCACCTTTTCCAGGGATTCGAAAACCGGGTTCAACGATCTTTCCAGTGCTGAGAATCTGCGCGCGAACGAAGGAGACGACTCGGCCTTGGGAATCCATGCAAGTTGCTTCGCCAGCTCCGCGGCTCGCGCACGCAGTTCCGACACGTCCGGCATTACCTGATCGAGGTGCTCCGGTAGACGTTCGGCTTCGGCAGTAGCAAATTCGACGTGCGTATTCTGGGGCATCTATGGGGTCCTATCGGTAACTGGCAGCCTGCATTTCAAACATTTCGGCGTAACGTCCGCCCATTCGGGCAAGTTCGTCGTGGTTTCCTTCCTCGGCAATCTTTCCTTGCTCGAGTACTACGATGCGATCCGCCATGCGTACCGTGGAGAACCGATGCGATATAAACAGCGCCATCTTTCCCATGGTTAGTTCCGCGAATCGCTGGAAGACCTCAAACTCGCTCTTCGCATCAAGTGCGGCCGTAGGTTCGTCGAGAATGAGCAGCTGAGCGTCACGCAGATAAGCTCTCGCCAGAGCCACTTTCTGCCATTCGCCTCCTGAGAGGTCCACGCCGCCATCGAAACGCCTGCCCAGCATTTGCTCGTAGTGATGCGGCAGTTTGGCGATCACCTGGTCCGCCAGGCTCTTCTGTGCTGCCGTCTGCAGGAAGCTGACGTTCTGCAAATCTCCGATGCGGCCGACAGCAATGTTCTCGCGCGCCGTCATTTCGTAGCGCATGAAGTCCTGGAAAATGACGCCGATTTCGCGATAGAGGTCTTCCAGTTCGTATTCCCGCAAATCCACACCGTCCAGAAGGATCTGCCCTTCGGTCGGATCGTAAAGGCGCGTGATCAGCTTCACGATGGTGGTTTTGCCCTGCCCGTTTTCGCCGATCAACGCCACACGCTCGCCTGGCCGCAAGTGGAAATCCAAGCCGTTCAGAATCAATCGCGGGCTGCCCGGATACTTGAACGACACATTGCGAAACTCGAAGCCACGCACAATGGGACGCGGTGCCCGGATCGCGTTCGGCTTTGACTGGATCGTCGGCTTCATGTCAAAGAACGCCAGCAGATCGGTGAGGAACAGCGCCTGATCCGCAATACTCGAGAGCGTCGAAAAGATTTGCTGAATGTTTGTACTCGCCTGCAGAATCGCGCCAGCCAAAAACGTCAGCGTGCCGATCGAGAGCGCGCCCTTTATCGTTCGCCAGATCACGTATGCATAGGCCGAGTAGTAGCCCATCGTACCAATTAGCGATAAGAACGATCCCGCGATCAATCGCCGGCGCGAAAGTTCCACATTCTCTTCGTAGATGGCGTCGGAAAGCTGGGTGAAGCGCTCAGTCAGAAACTTATTGAGTCCGAAGAGCTTAAGTTCCTTCGCAGCTTCCCGACTTCCACCCAGCTGTCGCAGATAGTCCAATTGCCTTCGCACCGGCGTCTGACGGAAGTTCTTTGCGTATCCGAGGAACGCGAAATGGCTCTCGCCCAGAAACGCGGGCACGACGCCCAGGACGAGCAGAAAGAGGAGCCACGGCGAGAACAGCAGGATTGAAACCGATAGCGATACGGTCGTGATGACCAACTGTACCAGTCGCCCAATCGACTGGATCATTCCCAGTCGATCCGTCGCCTGCACACGTGCCCGCTCCAGGCGGTCGTAGAAAATCGGGTCCTCGTAGGCAATCAGGTCCAGTTCGGCCGCGTGCCTCATCACCTCGATGCTCACGTGCCGCATGTATTTGTCCGCGAGCAGCGAGTCCGTGTAGTCGACCCCGCGGGCCAGAACACTGGAAAATACGGCGACACCGAACTCGGCGGCAACGAGCCACCAGAATCGCGGCTGGACGGGCTGATGGCTCGTCAGCGAGTAGACGATCGCATCGATAATCAGCCTGGTAATGCCGAGCAGGGCTAGAGGAAGCAACGAGGCTATCAACCGGAACAACAGCCCCAGGGAGACCACGACAGGCCCGGAATCCCAAACGATCTTGAGAACAGGAGGGATGTTGCGGAGCGCCGATAGCCGCTCCTGCCAGCTTGCCCAGAAACTCTCCCGTTGTGACATATGAGTTGAGCCCGAAACAGTTCGAATCACAGGCCCAGGATAGGGATTGAACCCTGAACGGCAGACGGCCGCCTCTGCGCCCAATTGCTTATGAATGAGAGATGCCGAAACCAATATTATAGTTTGTTACCTCTAACATCGCTCGCCCCTGTCCTTTCGGCCACCCTAACCCAATGTACTTTCAGAGCACCCCTAGGCGATTTCCCCGATTAGCTAACCGACATCGCGCAGGCATACTGACACCCTGCCGAGGAGAGCTGCCAGCTACAGTTGCGGACGTAAGCTGAAATTCCGCAACCAGCAGCTACTCTGGAGCATTTAATTAAGTAAGTAGTTGCGCGCCACGAACATGACTTGGTCCAGACGTGAATTTCTGCGGGCAGGTCTGACAGGTGCTCTGGTTTTACCCCTGGCCGGAAGGAGCCTTGCCTCAGACTTGTTACTGCCTGAAGATCCCGTCAGTGCGGAACTCGATTCCGCGCTGCTGGACGACCTCGAACGTGCGTCCTTCGATTTCTTCTGGAACGAATCTGATCCGAATACCGGTCTCGTGCGCGATCGTGCGCTCGCGGATGGCGGCGACAAGCGCCTGATGGGTAGCATTGCAGCGACCGGCTTCGGCCTGACGGCGCTCTGCATCGGTGACCAGCGCAAGTATCGTTCCCGGAAAGAGATCACTGCGCGCGTACGTACCACGCTTCGTTTCCTGCTGACCCAGGCTCATCAGGTAAACGGCTTCTTCTATCACTTCGTGGATATCCACACCGGCAATCGTTACGGCGTTTCCGAAATCTCGCCGATCGACATGGCCATCCTCCTTTGTGGCGTGCTCACCTGCCGCGAATACTTCCACGACGGCCAGATCCGCCACGATGCGAATGAAATCTATCGCCGTGTGGACTGGACCTGGGCTCTGAATGACGGCGACTCGTTCGCGCTCGAGTGGACCCCGGAGTTCGGCTTCAGCCACCTACGTTGGACCGAGTACAGCGAATCCATGATGATGTACCTGCTCGCCATGGGTTCACCCCGGCATCCGATTCCGGCAGAGTGCTGGGACAAAATTCAGCGCCCCTGGCTGGTTTACGACCACTACCGCTATATTTCCGCGCCGGCTCCGCTGTTCATCCACCAGTTCTCGCACGCCTGGTTCGACTTCCGCGGGAAAGCGGATGCTCACGCCGATTACTTCGCCAACTCCGTGCTTGCCTG
>CAZBCQ010000116.1:8774-13392 GCA_964490255.1 uncultured Terriglobales bacterium
TCCGCGGGAAAGCGGATGCTCACGCCGATTACTTCGCCAACTCCGTGCTTGCCTGCCAGGCTCACCGCGAGTTTTGTCAGAAACTGAGCAGCAAGTTTCCGTGCTATTCCGGCGAAGTCTGGGGTATTACGTCGTCGGATTCCAGCGAAGGTTATGTCGCCTGGGGCGGCCCACCAATTCTCGGCCCGATCGACGGGACTATCGTTCCAGCCGCCGCGGCCGGATCGCTGCCCTTTATCTCTGCTGAAGCCGTCTCGGTGCTCCGCAATTTGCGCGGCTACTATGGACGGCAAATCTGGAAGAAGTACGGTTTCGTCGATGCCTTCAATCCGCTAACTGGATGGGCAAGTCCCGATGTCGTTGGCATCGATGTCGGAATCAGCATGCTGATGGCGGAAAACGCCCGCAGTCGCTTCGTGTGGGACACCTTCATGCGCAACCACGAAGTACAAGTCGCCATGGAGCGCGCCGGCTTCCACGACCTGCCCAAGCCGCCGTCGCTCTACGCCTACGAGCCCCGGCCGAAGTCTCTCCTGGCCAAGATGGAATCGATCTAAGCTCTCGCTGTTCACGCCCACACTTGGAAAGGTCAGTAACTCAGAATCTGGGGTTATGGCTTCTTCCGTGATCTCAGCCAATTGGAAAGCGCCATTGTGGCCACTACCGCGAAAATCAGGAGCGCAGTCAACTGTTGCATCAACAACAGACTACACCGCCTTTGCGGTTTTTCTATTGCTTAGCTTTTCTCCGTGCCTCTGTGTCTCCGTGGTGAAGGTTTAATGCAGGAAGTCGAAGTCCAGCAGAAAATGCCGGTGGTAGTTTCCGAAGAAGGACCCGTACAGCGGATCAGCCGTATTCGCATGCACATCGAGCGCATTGAAGTGGTTGGTCAGATTCAGAGCGCTCACCGAGAAACGTACAGCGTGCTTCCCCACGTCAATGTCCTTCGACACTCGCAAATCCAATGAGAAGTATCGCGGGAATCGCGGTTGTGGTCCTGCATATTGCGCGTACTGCTGATACACGTCCAGGGGCTCATAAGGGAAGCCGTCGCGGTATTCAATCTTCGGCATCACGCTAATCTGTTTCGGCAGGGCGTATGCTCCCCACAGTAAGAAGCGGTTCGGCACTTCGCTCGGCGAACTTCCGACAATGCTCTGGCGCACCACAGGAAAAGGGTAATTCCCCAGAAAACTTGTCGCGTCCGTGATCGTCCCGCGTGCATGTTGCCGCACATAGGAGAAGAAGAATTGCCGTTTCGTCTCCGCGCCAATCTTCGTCGTGAACTCGATCTGACGCGTGTGCGCCCAACCCGAGGATCCCAGCACCAGCGCATTCTGTCCGGCAATCAATTCCGGCGTCAGCGTGATCATGTCATTGGCTTCGCTGTGCAGATACTTCAACCGTACGATCACCTGCCGCATCACCGCGCGTTCTACTTCCAAATTCCATGCAACGCTGTATGGAGCGAAATTCCCGGAGTTGATTTTGTCGCGGTCGATCAGTGGGAAGCGCGATGCCGCCGACTGAGTCAAATTCAGGTAAGTGATCGGAGCGCCGATGACCGTCCCCGTGATGTCATAATTCGTGACCGTCTGCAGGGGATAGTTGTTGAACGCGTATACGTTCAATGGCACGTAATCGTAGAAGACTCCCGCACCGCCACGAATCACTGTGCGTGAGCTTGCGTTCGGACTCCACGAAAAGCCCGCGCGTGGTGCACTGCGGAAAGTGTGGGTAACACTCTGCGATTCCAGCCGCACGCCCGCATCGAATGCCAGCTTGTTATTGATCATCCAGTGATCCTGGACGTATCCTGCCGGCGCAATATCCGTAATGGAAAACGAACTGCCACCCGAGTAATCGATCCGCTGAATCAGCTGCCCCTTCGTGTTCTGCAGCAATACCGGTGCGGCGTGGAAGTCACCTTCATTCTCGCTGCGCGCAATGACTGACCCGATCTGAAAAGTGTGAGTGCCGGCAAAATGCAGATTCCGAGGGGTCCAGCTCTCGATCCATTGAAAGCGATTCGCTCCGCGCGTCTGCTGGCTGAAGTAGCTGCCCTGATTGCCCAGCGGATTCAGCACCATGTCACCGATCGTCTGCGGCTTAACATCGCTGGCGTTGTCGGTAGTCGCGACTGTGCTCTGCAGCAAGCCGCCACCGATTCCCCACCGATGGATCAACGTCCCGGTGTATTCCTGCAGATCGGCGTTCGGCGTCGTGGGCTGCTGGTTGAAGTAGTTCAACCCGACATAGTTCAAATTGTTTGGTGCGAAATGGAAACTCGCTGTGAGCGTCTGGTTCGGGCTCAGAATCGCATCCATCTGTGTGAACGAATTCACCGCTTCCGATTTCGTCTCGTTGTAAGGAAACGGCAGCGTCAGCACTTCCCGCTTGTACAGCAGGTATTCAGTTCCTTCAGAAAAGAACAGCTTGTCCTTGATCAGCGGCCCGCTCAGGTTGAAGCGCGGCGAAGCATCGCGCACGCCCTGCAGATGTGCGCTTCGGATTCGAAAATCCGGAAAGGGATCGTTCAGGCTGAAATCCCACTTGTCCCCGCCCCGCCGCGTCTCAGCCGACACCACACCGGCGGTGAATCGCCCGTACTGCGCGAGGTAAGGCATCTCCGCCACTGAAAGGGTTTCTACGGTATCGATAGGAATGCTGAGGCCAAAAGCCCCCGTCGCGGGATCAGTCACATCGACCGAATTCACCAGCAAGGCGCTATGATTCTCGCCTGCTCCAGCAATCTGGATCGTGCCGTTAGGACCACGAATGACACCCGGGATCAGAGGTAGCGATTCACTCAGGGTAGCCGGCTTCGAGGCAGTCTGGGCAGCCTGCCTGGTATCGAGCTTCGTTGTGCTTGCGGAGGCCTCGGTCACCGGACTCGAAGCCGTCCCCTGTACCTCTACCTTCTGCTCGCTCAGGCTTGCCGGTGACAGTACAAGATCGACATCCTGGCTTCCCTGGCCTGTGCTGAGTTGAAGAGGACTCTCGTTCGCCAGATAACCTTTTTTCTGCACGCTGAGGGTGTATTCACCCGGGCGTGCAACTTCTATGACAGCTTTGCCAGAGCTGTCGGTGCTGGCTTTTGCAACTACCTTGTCGCCAGCCTTAATCTGCGCTTCTGCAACCGGAACCGGTTGACCCTTGTCGTCCACCACGATTACAGACACACGTATCACGTCCGCAGCTACCCCAGGCAGGCTCACGCCAACAAGCCCGAGGAATAGGAACGCTATCAGCAGAGAAATACGCTGGGTATTTTTGAACGCGCCCTGCAAGAACATACCCATCCACGCCGCTGCAACATGAAGGCTGGAACCGTGCAACGTACTTACCTGATTGTACCTTCTTGTACAATCCCGCCAATCACAACTTAGTTGCTGTAAATGACACATTCTTCATTTGGTTGGGGTACTTTCGTGTTCCCAAAATGGTCATCACGCGTCAGTGTTCCGAGCATCACGGAATTTCTGATTGATCCCAACTAAAAAGGTGATAACGGAGGCTCGCGCGCAAGCGCGAGATGCACATGTCAGCACACGCGGAGACACTGGAGAAGCTTCATTGCGTCATTTGCGGACAGGCCGCAGATACCATGGTGGATGGCGAGCCTAGCTGCAAAGAACATATCGAGCTCGTCTATGAAAACCAGGTAGAGGATTACACTGCGGAACATCTGAAGAAGAACGAGTACCTGGAGCCGTAAGACAGCTTTCAGCACTTAGCACTTAGAGATGGTGCTTTGTCTCGGGTCACCTGGCACTCGCATGCCTGGGTGCGTTGGTAAGGCTTCGCCATGTTTGTCGGCTAAATGCTAATGGCTGATGGCTAATTGCTGGTTCACCTCAAGCAAAACGCCACGATCATCTTGCTCTGATCTTTGATCTCAACGAGCAGTTTCTCTTCCAGGCAGCCCGGATCGACCTGCATCTCGCAGGCAGCGATCTCCTCTGCCGTCGCGCCCCGAAAACACAACTCGCACAGTCCCAGCCCGCCTTCCGACCGAATCGGCGGACCAAACACCCGGCACGTCATCGGACGATGCTCATACAGATCGCACGTCCCACTCTTGGGATCGAGCGCCGGGCATGGCTCATCATTCGCGAAGTCTTGGAATGCCTCCTGGGCCTCTTGTTCCTCCGCAAGCACTCCGGTGCGCACATCACCCGGAAACTCCGGCCCTAATCGCTTCACCGCTTCACGCGCACGCGCTTGCACGCGTTTCGCTCGCTCCGGATCTCTCTTTTTTAGTTCAGCGATACCTCGCCTCAACCGCATCGCATCCAGCGCATTGATTTCGAACACACCGATACAACATTGCGTGCATCCCGGACGGCACAGCAGCCAGTTGCCGCTACGCTGCGCAGCATCGGCAAAAGCAGTATCTACGATCTGTACCAGCTTCTGTTCTCCGGCGGGAAGGCGCAGTACGGAAGGCATCACTTAAGAATATCCCAGTTAGCGGGGATGTAGTTCGGAGCAGGAGTGGTTACGGGTGCCCCATCGAGCGTGCTTTTTAGCAAGGGTGGGATTGGAAAGACGTCATAGCGGTGTCCCACTCCTGCTCCTCTTGCGGCAGATGTGGGACACGCGCTTTTCTACACTA
>CAZBCQ010000117.1:0-13299 GCA_964490255.1 uncultured Terriglobales bacterium
TGGATTACATCTGGGAGCCGACGCTGGGTGGCTATTTCGAATACAACTCGACGCTTGAGCTGGACTTCGGAGATACGCCGAGCTGCATTCTGGGTTTGAGTGGTGACCCGACAAAGTGTGGCCCATCGGTGTACCCGCAAGGATTTGCCACCCCGGGCGCGGTCACTAGCATGTCGATCTCAAATGGCGATCCCAGCACGAACGTACCCGGCGGGACGAAGCAGTTCGGCCTCTACTTCCAGGACGATTGGAAGGTGACGCACCGTTTGACATTGAACCTCGGACTGCGCTGGGACAAGGACTTCAACATGGTGGGCGGTGCAGCAGTGCAGAACAGCCGTACTTACCAGGAGCTTGTGGCCATCAACAGCCCGATCTCGAATCCATACGTGGCCAAGCAGCCGCATGATGACAACAAAAACTTCAGCCCACGTATCGGGTTTGCGTATGACCTCACCGGTTCAGGGAAGCAAGTCCTCCGCGGCGGCTTCGGCTTGTACTACGGAGACATCTTCCAGAACATCCCCATCTTCATGGAGCAGCAGCACAACCCAACAATCTTCCAGACCGTGCTCAGCCTTTCCAGCCCGACTGACATTGTTACGGGAACCGGTGTCCCTCTCGGGAGCTGGCGATATGGCATAGATCCAATGCCAACCATTCCTGCTCCCTCCCCGCTGCTTGCTGACGGCAGCGTCGGCCGGTTGATCGATCCACACTACGTAAACCCTGTTTCCGAAGAGTTCAATATCGGCTACACCCGGGAGATCACAAACAACTCCGTATTTGAGGCGGAATACGTTCACACTTTAGGTCTTCACGAAAACAAGACGATCAACATAGATCAAAAGGTGCCGGTAAACGGTGTGTGCTGCTCGCGTCCGTTGACCCCTGCTTTCAACGCCGCCGGACAGCCGGTCCTGAACAGCGTGCGCGATGACCAGTCCATCGGTCGTTCGCACTATGACGGCTTTAACTTCAGTTATCGCCAACGCATGTCGCACCACTTCCAGCTCAACGCAAACTACACGTTGGCATGGGCGAACTCGTATGACGGTGGCGGCGGATCCTTCCGTAATTACCCGCGGCTGTCCACCTCGCCTTTCGCAAGTTACGAGTGGGGTCCCTCGCCCAACGACGAGCGCCATCACATTACCCTCAGCGGTATTGTCGATATGCCGTTTGGCTTGCAGTTCTCACCCATAGTTCAGTTCGGCACTGCTCGTCCGTATAATCTAACGAACGCGTCGAACACCCTGAACACTGGCGGTGGCACCGCGATTGCAGTCGTTGTTCCCAACAACGCCCCCACTAATTACCTTGCATTCGCTGGGGACAATGCTGGAGCTCAAAACTGCTTTTATGTCACCGGACAGTGCACGATTGCGAAATACGATCCGCTTCGCGGCGATGCCTTCTTCCAACTGGATGCGCGGCTTGCGAAGAACTTCAAGATTCGCGAGCGGATAAACATCCAGGCGATCGCACAGGCGTTCGATCTCACGAATCGTGCGAATTACGGTGCGAACTTCGGCGGAGACATCTCGAATCCGGACGGATTCGCGAAACCCGCTGGCTTCATTAACCCGACGGCAACCAATACGCCCCGCTCACTAACCGGCGAACTTGGGTTCCGTCTGACCTTCTAGACTAAGCCTTGTGGCGACTTCCAGGCAGGTGTGCTTCCACACCTGCCTTTTTATTTCATATATGAAGAGAACTAATCTTGCCGTGTAGTTGCGGCGTTCTGCTTGGAGGACTTCGTACTCCGTTCTTGAGACGAAGGAGGACAGTTGCTAGCGACCAGCTACACCACCAGCACTATCTTTGTCCCCACTTCAACTTCGTCCTTAGCACGTCGAAGAAGGTACGGCGCATACGTAGCAGCGATGTCTGGTACGCAGACTTGCGGCATTGCAATCGGTCACCCTGGCACAGCGGCATTCCCAGTTGTCCGTCGACGCTCAGGAACGCTTCTTCGCACGACCACCCGACCACAAGTTCGATTTCAATCTCGTCGGGAAGCACGATGGGTCGGTGGGTAAGCGAGTGCGGGCAAATCGGCGAGATCACCATCGCATCGACCGATGGCGTCAGGATCGGCCCTCCCGCCGCGAGGGAATATGCCGTCGAGCCCGTTGGGGTAGCAATGATCAGCCCGTCGCCCTTGTAGCTGGTAACAAAGTTTCCTTTGAGGTACAGATCGAAGCTGGCCAGGCGCGCAATCGTCGCCTTGCTGATCACGACATCGTTCAACGCGTGGAATTCCGAGATCCGCTGGCCGCCGCGCAACACCGTCGCCTGCAGCATCGCGCGCTTTTCTACGTCGCACGTGCCCGAATCAATCGCCTCCAGTGTCGGATAGAGATCGTCGATCGGAACCTCTGTGAGAAAACCTAGCGATCCCAGGTTCACCCCGAGAATAGGCACAGCCTTGGCTGCGAAAACCCGGGCCGCCGCCAGCAAGGTGCCATCGCCGCCAAGGACGATCGCAAGGCGCACGTCCTTCGACGCCAGTTGATCGCGTTCGACTGCTGTGTCCTGCGGCGGAGGGTCGAGGTACGCGGCGGACTCACGGTCCATGCATACGCCATAGTCGTGCTCAGTCAGCCACTGAACCAATCGTGGCAATATCTCGGCTACTTCCGGCTTGTCCGGTTTCGAAACAATTGCGACGGCTTTCATCGTTTCTGCATTTCCGATGCGCGATTCGAATTTGGATTGTACACGTGGGGCAGCCGACCTCGGCGGCCAGAACCTTCGGTGGGGTCACTGGCTCGGCCTGCCATATAGCAGGAACTCCCGGTTCCCTTCCGTGCCCAGAATTGGCGATTCGATCTCTTCCCCGACCGCAAGTCCCAAGTCACCCATGGCCGCCTTCACCTTTTTGATGGCCGCCTGCTGCGCCTTCGTGTCACGCACGATGCCACCTTTCCCCACGAGGTCGCGTCCGACCTCGAACTGCGGCTTGACGAGCACCACAACAGAAGGTGATCCACCGGATGCGCGGGCTGCTGAAACTACCGCCGGCAGAACCAGAGTCGCTGAGATAAATGAGACATCCATCACGATCAGATCGATGGCCTCACCTACGCCCGCCGGCTCCAGATAACGCGCATTCGTCTTTTCCAGCAAACGCACGCGTTGGTCGTTTCGCAGTTTGAAGTCGATCTGCCCATAGCCGGTATCGACGGCGATCACTTTCTTCGCTCCGTGCTGCAGCAGGCAATCGGTAAATCCGCCGGTCGACGCCCCCACATCCAGGCAAATTCTTCCGTTCACGTCGATGTTCCAATGCTGCAGCGCCGCCTCCAGCTTTAATCCGCCTCGACTCACATAACGCAAATCATCACCGAGCAAACGTATGTGCGACTCTTCGCGAACGGAGGTTCCCGGCTTCTCGACTTTCTGCTCATCGACCAGCACTTTCCCGGCAAGGATGAGCGCCTGGGCCCGTTCCCGCGAAGGCACCAGACCTCTCTCCACCAGCAATTTGTCGATGCGCAGTTTCATTCTGAGTCAGTTCGATCCATTCGGGCCCGTGTAAAGCTTCTGTAAAATTTGCCCGCAGCTTTTTTCTTCGACGATGAAATCTCTAGCACTTGTTCGTGTGCAATGTGTTGAACATACGGCTTTTGTTGACCTTAGGGATCACTTATTCGAAATTTCCACACAATTTTCCACAGCAGTGTTGAAAACCCTGGCCGCCTTTG
The DNA here is from genome assembly GCA_964490255.1 of uncultured Terriglobales bacterium. Taxonomy (GTDB): domain Bacteria; phylum Acidobacteriota; class Terriglobia; order Terriglobales; family Acidobacteriaceae; genus JAJPJE01. Next base: position 3,714 of record CAZBCQ010000117.1, read on the forward strand.
GCATTAAAAATCTCACTGACTGGTGCGCAAGATATTGCATTTCCTTATCTTAGCCTCTGACGCGATGATCGAAACCGTACCAGCACGAAACTGGACGTCGGATACAATCCCGTTTATCTCTTTTAACCGAACTCATGACAGCTAAGCGGCACAACGCTCCAAAACGACCTGCATCTGAAGTCCGAGCCATTGCACCTCCGCTCGCCACCGCTGAAATGCTCAAGCAGATGTATGGCCGCATGCTTCGCAGCCGCGCTCTCACACCTTCATTGCTCGGCGGCAGCGCCTCCGCAAACTCGGAAGGCGTGACGGTCGGCATCGGACTCGAACTCAAACCGGCTGACACGCTCTGTGCCAACGGTCGACAACTCGTGCAGTACATTTCATCCATCGCCGAAGATACCGACCAATTCGCGGCTTGGCTGAATCTCGCTCTCTGCCATACGAACACCGCTCCGCCGTTCCGCATACCTGCGGATGGGCCTGGAGTCATCTTCCCCGATTTGGACGGCCGTGCACAAATCGCTATGGCCATTGGAGCCGCGCACGCATTCCGCACGCTTACCCAGCAGAATGTTTCTGTTGTTCTTGCCGGAAATCTTGCCAGTGGCCTTCTATCAGCTTACGAGGCTGCTCGCTTCGCTGGGGAGAGCAAACTGCCGGTTGTGTTTGCCTTCGAAACACAACTCGATTCTGCGGGTGCCGACGATCATCTGAATCCGATGCTGCGCGGCGAGGACTTCGGGTTCCCCCGCATCCCAGTCGACGGCAACGACAGCGTTGCGGTTCATCGCGTTGCCACCGAGGCAATCCAGCGCGCTCGTCAGGGCGACGGCCCAACGTTAATCGACTGCCAGATCATAAAATCCTGCAATACTCCCAGCCGTCTTGGCCTGGCGGAAGATCCCATCGCACACATGCGTGACTATCTGCGCAAACATCAGTTGTGGTCGGAGGAGTGGAGCGCGAAGCTAGAGTCGGAAGTGCAACAACTGCGCGATCGCCTGCTAGCAAAGCAACGTACGTAGGTGTTTCGTGCATCTTTCACCGTAGTAAACCGCTTTTCTCGGTGCTAGACTCGCCTAACCAGCGGAGCATTCATGGAACAGAACCCGGTCGATACTCGGGAGGTAGTACTGTATTCGCGCAAAGGCTGTCATCTTTGCGAAATCGTAAAGGAATCACTCGGCAAGCTCTCGCGGCAAGCGGCTTTTCACTGGCGCGAGATCGACGTCAATTCCGACACCGAGTTGCGTCGCCGCTTCAGCGACGAAGTTCCGGTCGTTTTCATCAACGGGCGCAAGGCCTTCAAATACCGTATGGACGAACGCGAATTCTTGCGTAAACTATCTTCTTAGAGTCAGTACCTTCCGGCCCTGCAGTTCCCAATCATGTTCAGGACAAAGTTATACGCCGATCCGGCCGGCGTCTTCGTTCACGATCTGGTGAGTTGCGCTGCTCAGCGCTTCGGTGAACGCACAGCGATCGTCGATACATCGTGCTCACCTGCGCGTCGAATTAGCTTCTCCGAATATGCAGACGTTGTTGAACGCCTTGCTAGCGGATTTGTCGGGGCGGGCGTGAAGCCCGGCGATGTGATCGCCGTATTCATTCCCAATTGCTGGGAGTTCTGCGTTGCCTATCACGCGGCCACACGCATTGGTGCGATTCCCACGCTTATCAATCCCTCGTATCGCGAGCGGGAATTGCGCTATCAACTGGAAGCTTCCGGCGCCTCGCTGCTGATCAGCGACGGTCCGCTGCTCGCTGGTATTGATCTGGGCGGACTGCCGAACTTGCGCGGAGTTTATGTGACACGATCGCATGCAATCGGCGCGGAAGCCTTCGATTCGCTGCTCGCTTCGAAGTCGTTGTCACTTCCCAGCCCGGATAACGACACACGTTTGGCGATTGCTGCGCTTCCCTTCTCCAGCGGGACAACCGGATTGCCCAAGGGCGTGATGCTCACGCACAGCAATCTCGTGTCGAATGTCTATCAACTTCTCGGTCCCGATACTGGACCGTACGCGTTGCATGATCGTGTTCTATGCTTTCTCCCGCTCTATCACATCTACGGACTCAACGTTGCTCTGAATCCTGCGTTCGTGCTCGGAATGACGCTCGTCCTGATGCCTCGCTTTGACGTGAGACGCGCAGTCGATTTGATACGCTCCGAAGAGATCACGTTCATGCCTTGCGTTCCGCCTGTACTGAACGCGTTTGTGCAGGCCGCCGAAAATGGTGAATTCCCGCTCGACCACAAAGTCCGCTGCGTAAAGTCCGGAGCCGCGCCGCTACCGGCCGAACTCGCGCGTATGTTCACGGCGCAAACTGGTATTCCTATTGTTCAGGGCTACGGGATGACCGAAGCCTCGCCGGTCACGCATGTTGGCTTGATCGCTGGACGTCCCGCCAAGCCTGATTCCATCGGACTTCCCGTTGCGAAAACCGATTGCCGCATCGTCGATTTGCAGAGCGGCGCTGAAACCGACGGTCCGGGCGAGTTGGTAATGCGCGGCCCGCAATTCATGCTTGGCTATTGGAACTCGCCCGAAGCGACGGCTGACGTGCTGCGCGATGGATGGTATTGGTCCGGCGATATCGTCAGTCGCGACGAACTTGGTCACTACAGCGTCGTCGATAGGCGCAAAGAGATGATCAAGTACAAGGGATTTCCTGTTGCGCCCGCCGAAGTCGAATCCGTTCTGATGGAACATCCTGCGGTTCGGGATTGTGGAGTGGTAGGACGAGCTGATCCCGAGGCAGGTGAAGTTCCCTGCGCGTTTATCGTGCTTCGCGAGGGATTTCCCGAAACGGAAGCGATGCAGCGCGACATTTCCGGATTTGTGGGCGAGCGGCTTACGAGCTACAAGCAGCCGCGTGATTTGCGCTTCGTGAGCGTTGTGCCACGCAATCCTTCGGGAAAAATCCTGCGACGGAAACTGCGCGAGCAGCTGGAATCGTGAGCGGGACTACTTTGGCTGCGGCGGATTCTGCTGTGGCGGCGGGTCCTTGTAAATCGAATACTGCTCTTGCGGACGCTTCAGCTTGATCGTGATGGTCTTGCTGGCTTCGTTGATCTCGAAACTCTCGCCATAAGTTTGAAAGCCTGGCGCAATCACCTGGATAAGGATTTTGCCGTACGGAAGCCCCTGGTAGCTGGCATTGCCCTCGGCGTCGGTTTTCAGCTCCATGCCACCAGCTGAAGCCTTGCCCTTTTCATTCACGTTGTGCAGGACCACAGCAGCATTGCGCACGGGCTTCCCATTGTCATCTTTCAGAACCTTGAACGAGATATCAGCGGAGCCCTTCTCCTGGCTCGCCCAGGCCATAGCCGATATCAGCACAAGGATGAGAGGGAGACAAATCCTCATCTTATTCTTCATGCCCGAAATTCTAAGCCTCGGGCCGGGGGACCTTCAACTGGAGTTGCGCGACCGCCGCCGCGGCGCGAGTTGAGGTAGTAGCAGCCGCCTGCCTTGCCAACCTGCTACTCCGGTCTGTGCATCAAAAAACGATTCGGAGGTATGAGATGGCAGATCAAGTTGTGCCCGTCATCGGCGAAGAGCTGGGGCTAGGCGATCATGTAGCTTACTTCTTCAAAAGCAATGAGGAACGGCTCGCGTTCGTGATTCCCTATATGATTAACGGGCTTCGCAATCTTGAGCGCTGCGTCTATATCGCCGAAGAAAATACCGTTCCAGAAATTTTGGCTGAGTTCAAGGGCGCGGGTATCGATATTCATGCCGCCACTTCCAGAGGAGCGCTGAGCGTTGTCACCAAACACGACACCTATCTCCGCCATGGGATGTTCGAGCCGGAGAAAATGATCACGGATCTCGATCGTGATGTGAGGTTTGCACTCCAAAATGGCTTTTCGGGACTGCGGGTTACCGGAGAAATGTCGTGGGCTCTGGATTTGCCCTTCGCTCTCAGCCGGCTCTGCCAATACGAACAAGAACTGTGCCGGCGCTGGCCTAGCCAACTCGCCGGCCTTTGCCAGTACAACGAATCGCTCTTTGCCGGCGATGTGGTGCAAAGAATGGCGGGCTGTCACTGCGTTGTCGTCCGCGACGGAAAAATTGTCCGCCACCACGCTCACAGTCCAGAAGACTTGGCGTAGTCCCCTGCTATTGCTCCATGTCGAAGACTGCTACTCGCCGATTGGACCTTACGTCTCAATTATCAGTCAGGCGCGCCCACCTACAGCGGTTTCGGAACCTTTGCGGTGATGTAGAACATTGATCGTGTCAGCGAGCAAGCCTACAATCCTCACAGTGGAGGAGCTGGCAAACACGGTGACGCACGGCATCGGACTCTTGCTGGTGCTCGTGGCCGTGCCGCTGCTGATCGCGCTGGCGGCAACGCATGCCACGGTCTGGCACATTGTCGGAGTTAGCATTTATGGCGCGAGTCTTATCACGCTCTACGCAGCGTCTACCGTCTATCACTGGGTACAGCACGCGCCCGCCAAGCGCATCCTGCGAACGATCGATCACTCCGCCATCTACCTGTTGATCGCCGGCACCTACACCCCATTCATGCTGGTGAATCTGCGCGGCGGCTGGGGCTGGACTCTGCTGGCGCTTGTCTGGGGCATCGCCTTGCTGGGAATCACGTGGAAGCTGCTCAGCAAAGAACACCACATGGTCTTTTCGACCATCCTCTATATCGCGATGGGGTGGCTGGTAGTAATCGCCGCGCGACCTCTCTTCCGAGCCGTCCCGCCGGGCGGCCTGGGTTGGCTGCTAGCTGGAGGCCTGGCCTACACGCTCGGGGTAGGCTTCTTCAGTTCGTCACGATTCCGTTTCAATCACGCCGTGTGGCACGTATTTGTGCTGGTGGGTAGCGCGTGCCACTACATGGCAGTGATCCACTACGTCCTGCCTCACTCGGGGGCGTAGCTCGAGCCGCATCTCCCGGACCGCAGCTCGATTCCCGCAAAGTAGCGGTCTGCGGTAATCAGAACAGCGTTGATTCCGTCTCTAAGGGTGCGGGGCTACGGGGCCAAAAGAACTCTGAGCCTTGTTTTGGGTTTTACATGTTTTGAGAATTGCCCTCTGGAACGGAGTGAAATTTTATGGTTCGTAGATTCAAGTTTCCGACTGCGAAGCTACTCTTAACTGTTTTCGGATGTGCGACTTTCCTTTCCGCCTACCTGCTGGTTTCAGCGGCTCAGGATCAGGCGGGTCAGGGTTCCAGTGGGAGCCGACTTGTCACTGGTACCCGAATCTCGGGAACCATCGATTCTATTCAGCCGGGCTCTATGGTGATCAAGACGGATGACGGCAAGACGGTTACAGTTCAGATCACCAGCGATACACGATTCCGCAAGAATCGCGAAGAGGCGAAACTTTCCGATTTCGCCAAAGGCGATCATGTGTTCGTCGGCGGTCAATCGGGGAGCGATCCAGGCACGATGATGGCGCGCTTTGTGGGCTCTGGCATGGGGCCCGGCGGGCCAGGTGCCGGCGGGCCGCCTTCGATCGAGCAGATGCAGCGCATGGGACTGGGGACGAAATTCATCGCCGGCGAAGTGAAGGCGATCGAGGAAACGAAACTAACCATCTTGCGGCCCGATGGGCAGACGCAGGTCATCCAGGCGGATGAGAATACGTCCTTCCAGAATGAAAGGCGCGAAAGTGTCACTCTGGCCGACATCAAAGTAGGCGATCATGTGATGGGGCGGGGTGAGATGAAGAACGGCATTTTCGTACCCACTACGCTGCGGGTGGGGATGCCGCATCCTCCCGGTAGCCAACCGGAGCAGCAGCCGGCCAAGTAGAACGTGAAAAATCGTCTTTCATTTCTTTCGTGGATCGTATGTGCGCTTAGTGTGCTCGGCAGCGCACAAACGATCGCGCCTGCACCGCAATCTGCGGCGGCTGCACAGCCGGTCTCGGCGCCTGCGGCAACGACGCAGGTAGCGCGCGAGATCCGCGGGACGGTGAAGTCCGGCAGCACGCGTTTGCCGGGCGTGACAATTTCGGCGGCGAATACGCTGACCGGCAAGAAGGTGATCACCTCCACGGATGTGGAAGGCAACTACTCGCTCATCCTTCCTTCCAACGGACGTTACGTGGTGCGTGCGGAGTTCGCAGCATTTGCGCCGGTGACCAAAGAGGTCATGATTAATGCGGCCACGCCGACAGGCCAGGCTGATCTGGAGATGATCCTGCTTTCACGCGTACCCAAAGATCAGAATCAGCAGAATGCGGCGGCGGGACAGTTCGGGTCGGTGATGGCGAATGGGCGCGGCTCGCAACGGCTTTCGGTTACCGGCGATCAAGTGTCTCTGAGCCTGGCTACAAACGGTGGTGGTGAAGCGCCGCTGCAAGGCATGTCGGCGCTGGCGTCTACGGCTGATGCGACTAACGATTCCGTCTCCGTGAACGGCGCCATGGGCCAGACCGCCGCCTTCGGACGCGGTGCGGATGACATGCAAGACCGCATCGACGAGATGCGCGCGCGAGGCGAGTTGCCGGGAGCTCAGAGCGGGCAAGCTAATGGCTTTCAAGGTGGGCCGGGTGGCTCCGGTGGTCCAGGCGGCGGTCCCGCTATGATCGGCGGTCCCGGCGGACCGGGTGGCGGCGGAGGCGGCATTTTTCGAATGCCCGGACGGGGTCGCGCGAACTTCAACCAACCGCACGGCTCCGTCTTTTATGACGTCGGCAATGCGGCTCTGGACGCGCGTCCTTACTCGCTGAGCGGCGCTCCGTCGGTGCAACCCAGTTATTCCTCGAACCGTTTCGGCGCGACGCTCGGCATGCCGCTGAAGATTCCCAAGCTACTTGACCTCAGCTCGAATACTTTCCTCTTCTTCAATATGTTCGGAACGCGCGCGACGAATCCGTACGAGGTCTATTCGCACGTGCCCACGCTGGCCGAGCGCAATGGTGACTTCTCGCAGACGGTCTATACGTCGGGTGCGAATGCCGGCCTGCCGGTAACGATCTACAACTCGATCACGGGACTTCCCTTCGCGAACAATCAGATCACGGGCATCAGTCCGATCGCGGCCGGTCTGCTGAGATACATCCCGCTGCCGAATCAGCCAGGGCAGCAGAATTTCCGCTACAGCACATCCGCGTTGAATGACTCCACCAATATCAACGTGCGCCTGATGCATACGTTCGGACAGGCACAGGCGGGAGCGCGGCGGGGTCCGTGGGGACGCACTAATGTCAATTTTGGCCTGAACTACACCGACTCCAATACCGACCAGTTAACGCCATATCCAGGTGTTGGCGGCAACACGAAGACAAAAGGCCTGAATGCTAACGCCGGTTACACCTATGTGCGTGGCAAGATCACCAACAACTTTCGTGTGAACTTCAACCGGTCGCAGATCAACACTGCCAACTTCTTTGCAGGTGTGGATAACGTAGCGGGCGGTTTGGGGATTACGGGGATCTCGGAGAACCCGCTCAACTGGGGATTGCCCAATCTTTCTTTCAGCGACTATAGCAGTCTGACAGACGTCGCGCCGCACGTGGAGCATGACAACACACTGCAGTTCCAGGACACGATCATCTGGAATCATGGGAAGCATAATGTGCGTTTCGGGGGGGACTACCGGCGTCTCTGGGAGACGCTAGTCAGCAATACCAATCCGCGCGGCACGTTCGTGTTTACCGGAGCTGCGACAGCGGAAACCCTGAACGGAACGCCGATCCAGGGCACCGGGTACGACTTTGCTGATTTCCTCCTCGGCTACGCGCAGCAGACATCCATCCAGTACAGCAATAACCAGAACTACAAATTCGCTGCGAACGGCTGGGACCTGTTCGTCATGGACGACTGGCGCCTGCGGGGAAATCTCACGATCAATGCCGGACTGCGGTACGAATACATCTCTCCGTTCAGCGAATCGAGCAATCAACTCGTGAACCTGGATGCGGCTCCAGGGTTCACTGCTGTTGCTCCTGTGGAACCGGGGCAGGTCGGGCCGTACACCGGGATCGTTTACCCTTCCGGTCTTCTCAAGCCCCAACGCAACAACTGGGCTCCACGTATCGGGATTGCGTGGAAGCCGTTCAGCAAGACGGTGGTGCGCGCCGGATATGGGATCAACTACAACCTCAGCCAGTATCGCTCGATCGTGTCGAACCTTGCTTTCCAGCCGCCGTTTTCGGTGACGCAGACGAATGTAGCTTCGACATCCGAAGTGCTCACGCTAGCAAACGGGTTCCCGTCGCCGATGGGTTCGACCATTACAAACAATTACGGCATCGACCCGAACTACCGCCCTGGCTACGTTCAGATGTGGACTCTGAATATCCAGCGTGAGATCGGGTGGAACACGGTGTTGAACATCGGCTACACCGGAACCAAAGGCACGGACCTGGATATGTGGCTCGCGCCTAATCGAGGTCCCGAAGGCCTGCTGATTGCCGGTGTGCAGCCATTCCTGTGGGAGACTTCGCAAGGATCCTCGATCATGCATGCCGGGCAGTTGCGGGTGCGCAAGCGACTGTCGAATGGCGTTGCTGTCGGTGGGACATACACGTTCTCGAAGTCCATCGACAATGCGTCATCGATCGGTGGCACACAAGTCGTGGTTGCGCAGAACGAACAGGATCTCGCGGCGGAGCGTGGTCTTTCCAGCTTTGACCAGCGGCAACGTTTCACGGGCGATTACACGGTAGACCTGCCATTTGGCGAAGGGCGAAAGTGGATGACATCGACCGGTCCGCTGAACAAGGTTTTCGGCGACTGGACCTGGAGCGGAACGTTTACGATTGCGTCTGGGTTCCCATACACGGCGCGAGTGCTTGGGAATTTTGCCGACGTCGCTCGTGGCACGAACGGGACGCTGCGCGCGGATCTTGTGCCGGGAGAGTCCCTCTCCATCTCCAACCCGACGATCAACGAATGGTTCAACACCGGAGCTTTCGCAATTCCACCAGCGGGCCAGTTTGGGACCAGTGGGCGCAATATCATCATTGGCCCGGGAACGCATCAGTTCAATATGTCCCTTTCGAAGAACTTCCCGGTTCACGAGACGTTGGCCTTCGAAGTCCGTAGCGACATCACGAACATCTTCAATACGCCGCAGTTCACGGCAATCGATACCACTGTGAACTCGCCGACGTTTGGTCATGTGATTTCTGTCGGCAACATGCGCACGATCACATTCTCGACGAGGTTCCGATTCTAATGCCGGGCGCGCAGCACAATCCGAAGCTGATGCAAAAGCTACTCTCGCTGGTGCTCGCGGCTTCCCTGCTGCTCTCAAGCGCGTTTGCGCAGGAGGGACCTCCGCCGCCTCCGCCTGGAGAGGAAGCGCAGTCGAGCTACACATTTCACTCGACCAGCGAGTTGGTGCTGGTGGATGTGGTGGCGCGCGACAAGAGTGGAAACCTGATACGTGATCTGAAGCAGACAGATTTCAGCATCGTAGAAGACGGCAAGCCGCAGCACCTGCTCTCATTCGACATTGAGCGGCCCGAGGGCGAAACACAGACGAACGTCGCGCAAGGCGCGGGCAACGGCCCTTCTCAGACGACGGTGCAGGAAGCAATCACCAACGCGCCGATCCTGAGTGGAAATACCGTCAAGGCGGAAGCAGTGCGCGACCGGCGCT
>CAZBCQ010000118.1:0-7332 GCA_964490255.1 uncultured Terriglobales bacterium
CGGCCGCCAGTTGCGGCTTGCGGAAGCAGGTGACGATGTGGTCGTCCACCAATCCGACCGCCTGCATGAAGGCATAGCAGATAGTCGTACCAACAAACTTGAAACCGCGCTTGCCGAGATCCTTGCTGAGAGTGTCGGAGTAATGCGTATGAGCCGGCACGTCCGCCAGCGACTTCCACCGGTTCACGAGAGGTTTGCCGCCCACGAAATCCCAGACGTACTGATCGAAGCTGCCAAGCTCTTCCTGCACTTTCAGGAATGCCTTGGCGTTGCGAATAGTCGATTCGATTTTCAGGCGATTGCGGATGATGCGCACGTCTTTCATCAGCGACTCGACTTTGCGGGCGTTGTAGCGGGCAATCACTTCGGGATCGAAGCTGCTGAAGGCTGCCCGGTAACCCTCGCGACGCGCGAGAATCGTATCCCAGCTCAACCCAGCCTGCGCGCCTTCGAGGATCAGGAACTCGAACAGCACACGGTCATCGTGGACCGGAGTTCCCCACTCGCGGTCGTGATAGTCGATCGAGAGAGGATTGCGCGCCCACTCGCAACGCGCCAGTTCAGCCGGCATGGGCAAACTCGATTGCCTGCTGGCGACGCCAGACAGCGCCCTCCAGGTCAAGCAGCTTTTCTTTCACGTCGAGGCCGCCGCCATATCCGCCCAGCTTGTGGTCGCTGGTAATGACGCGATGGCAAGGGACAATAATCGCGACTGGATTGTCGTGATTCGCCATGCCCACGGCGCGGAATCCGCGAGGATTGCCGATCGCGCGCGCCTGTTCGCCGTACGAGCGCGTCTCGCCGTAAGGAATCGCGAGCAGAGCATTCCAGCAGCGAAGCTGAAAGTCGGTTCCGCATAGATCGAGCGGCTGAGTGAAGACACGAAGCTTTCCGGCGAAGTAGGCGTCCAGTTCGCGGCGCCATGGATCGAGATGTTCGTCGGAAAGGACCCATGATTCGCACTCGTCCGCGGTCGCGAGGCGCTTGCCCTGGAAATCGAACTCCAGCGTACGGAGCCCACGTTCACTGGCAGCAAGCAGGAGCTGCCCAATGGGAGAGCTGTAAGGGGAGAACCAGATAGTGCTCATCGCCCGACTAGTTTAGCGTTCGGAGGCCATCTTGTCAGGATGCGCGAGCCAACACATGCGGACGGTCTTCTCGCGTGGTGCGGGGCGACAGGCGATCGGGTTCGCGAGGGTGATGCGGAAGTTGATGGTGTATGGAGGAACATCGAGGTTTGGCCAGACGGGCGTTGCATTGACTGTCTCCAATGTGAACAGGGAACTGGGGTCCACATAAGGGAAAGCATGTTCTTCTCGCAGGAAGTCGCGCAGAACCATTGGACTGAAGGGCCGGCCTTGGTACTTCTGCCAGTCGCGCGTGAGTTTGGCTTTTGTGCCCGGCCGCCATTCATCGCCATCGATGATCAGCTTGCCGGTGCGATAGACATGACCTGTATCGATGTCGATCGAGATCGCGATCGTGTGATTCGTTTCGTCGATGGTTGTGTTTGGAACGGCCGAAAAGTTGATGTAGCCATGATCGCCGTATAGCCTTCGCAAATCTTCTAATCCCGTCCGCATTTTAGAGATGTCGAAGATGTCCCCATCCGCGATGGCGAACTGATGGCGGAGCCGGTCCACAGGAAACACCGCAACATCCTCAAAGGAAATCTTTCCCAATCGGTACCGAGCACCGGGCGTAACCTCCGCAACGAGATCAACAACCTCGTGCTGAGAATTAATTTCGACAACCCGCAAATCAAAATGGTCGACCTGGGCTTTGAAATACCCCCGCTGCTGGAAGGAATCGCGTGTCACCTCTCGCAAGGTAGCCGAGAGGTCATCAAGCTGAAGTAGCCGCTTTCTCGATGACGTGATCCCGCGGATGATCTGCTGGCGCTCGCTGAAATCAATCGGAGTGGTGGTGATCAGCGTTACGTGCCGAAGTGTGAGGTCTGGAGGAAACACCTGCGGGTGGAGTGCGCCCGCCAGCAACAGTACGGCGATGACCAGCCGTTTCATGCGCCCGTATTATATGTCGCTTCGCGAAAGGCTTCAGTGCGGCTCAGAAATTTCCGCGCGTTCGACGTCGCTGTCGAGAGCCGCCAGCAACTCGTCTCGCTTCGGAGTCTTCAGATCCTGCTCCAGGTGTTTCAGAGCAAGCGCCACCACGTGGTAATGGTGCAGCTCGGCGTATCGCGGGTTCGAGCTCAGCTCCAGCCAGAGCTGGTGCATCAGGTGCACATCTTCATCACGCATGCTGGGAGCATGTGGTCCCAGCAGGTACTCGCTCTTCACGCCGCTGGGCTCGACGACTTCCAGTATCAGGCGCGGCTTGGGCTCGGCAAGGCGTTCCCACGCATCCCCAGTGAGCTTGCCTTGCTCAGCGGAGGTCAACTGGGTCGACAGTCCGCAGACCACGCGCGTCGATTCGAGCCGCTGTGCCGTTTGCATGATGGTATCGAAGACGTCTACGCCAGGCACAACCAACAGCGATACCGGTTTGCCTTCTTTTTCCGCTACGGCGACCACCTTCGAGAAGAGTTCCTGCTCGTAGGTATCGAAGACGTCTTTCGCTTCCATCACAGCGTTTCCGCTGAACGAGTGCTCGCGACGCGACAGGCGTGCGGTCATGACGACCACGTCCTGCTTCGTCGTATCGGTGCGGTGCAGGATCTCGCGCAGGTAATACAGATTGCGCGGGTCGCGCACGGAAACAAGCGTGTTGCCGCGGCGGACTTTAATCGTCGAATAGTCGAGCTCGGGATTGCTCTGAACCCGGAACTGCTCCAGAACTCCATGCTTGCCTTGACGCTCTTTCAACGTGTGGCGTTCAGAGGCAATGAAGATGCCGAAGAACACCAGGCTAAAACTGATGCCGGCAATGGTGGCGGCTTCCTTGGTAAACAGGTTTACGACGGCGGTCGCGAACAGCACGATCGCAATGCCGATCAGCCCAAGCGGAATTTCCAGCTTGCCGATTTGCAGGTTGCCGGGGACCTTCCATTCGCGATTGCCTGGCTCGGTGTAGCGCAGTACGAGCACCGCGAGCGCTTTGAACGCGAAACTCCAGATCACACCGAACGCGTATAGCGCGGCTAACAGGTAGACGTTCCCGCGGCTGGCGATGATGGTGAAGATCTGCAGGCCGACGATCAGGTTGATCAGCCGGTAGCTGGTTCCGAAGCGATTATGCGGACGCTGAAACCACGAGGTGACGACGCCATCTTCGGCCAGCCGGTTGAGCACGCCGTTGGCGCCGACGATCGACGTATTCAAGGCGCCGGCCAGGATCAGCACGCCCACGAGCACCACGAATGCGTGGAAGATCAGCTTGGCGATAATTGGCCCGGCCAGGTAAATCGTGATTCCACCGATAAGGTTTCCGAAGAAGTCGGGCCGAACCTTGTCGGGGATAATCATCACCGCGAAGAACGAGACCAGCGAGGTGAACAGCAGGCTGTAGATGAAGATCACCATGCCTGCGCGTTCCAGGTTCTTCAGCTTGGGACTCTCGATTTCGCGATTTACCTGTGCAAGCGTTTCCTCGCCGCTCATCGCCAGCACGGAATGACCGAAGCCGACCAGCACAGCGATCAACGTGATCCGGCTTGCCCACGAATTCGTCAGCCATCCCCAGGTTTCGCGTTCGCGTGGAATGTCATGGAGGCTGGGCAAAGGAGGGAGGTGGCTTCCCAGCTTGAAGATCGTAATCAGGGACCAGACGATCAGGATCACGACCATCACCGAGGTGATCTTCATGATCTGCATTGCCTTAGTGCTGGACTCGTGGATGCCCTGCGTGTTCTTCCACCAGAAGTAAATCGTCACCAGCACTGCGAAGGCAGCCGAGAAATAGTTCTCGGCGGTGCTGCTCCAGTTGCCGGGACGTCCTGCATATTTGCCCAGTTCCTCCAGGAACCCTGCCAGATACTGCCCAGCAGAGACGGCGCTGATCGGGCCGGTCAGGATGTAGTCGAACAGCAGGGCCGACACGGAGAATTTCGCCAGCGTTCCGCCCATGGCCTCTTTGACCACGCGGTACACGCCGCCGCGCACAAACATGCTGCTGGACTCGATGTACACGGCCCGCACGCAGTAGCTGAACAGCATCACCGCGAGGATGAACCACGGCGCGCTCTTGCCGATGACCTTTTCGGCGTCGCCACCGGCGTAGTAAGCGGATGACGCGAGGTCCGCGAGCACAATGGCCGCCACTCGCCAGAAGGAGATGAAGCTCAGCATCACCGTGGTGGCGATGAACACGGGAACGGTCTTGCGTTGCAGATCTGAAGCAGTAGCTGACATTAGTCTAAGAGTGCTTTTCTGAACTCGTGATCACCACACAGGGGTAGGACCGGTTCGCAGGATTTTCTGGTCCACCGATTATCAGGTCTGTTGCGACTTTTTTATTAGTTTCTTACGAAATCTTTATGAAATGGCGAATAGCTGGCGAAGAAAGCGACCGGTCGGAATCTTAGAGCACCGCGTGGAATGTGACTGGCGACGAAAGCAAAAATCCCCACCGCGTTCATCACGCGATGGGGATTCGAGGATACAGGCTGTGCCCGATCCTACTGAGGCTGCGCCGAAGTATTGGGGGAGGACTGCGCTGGCGCCGCCTGAGGCGTTGCACTCGGGTTTGCCGGAGTTGCCATTGCCTGGCTGTTCAGCGACTCGACGCCGCTGTTCTTCAGTACTGTTACCTGGACGCGTGCACCACGATACGGCCGCACGGCCTTACCGTTGGCATCGGTCTGTTGGGCCTGGGCGGAGGGCGTTACTTTGGCATTGCCCATGCCGAGGGTGTAGATGCGATAGACCGGAACCTGATGGTCGACAACCAGGTAACGGACCACGGAGTCAGCCATTTTCTGCGACGAGGCGATCGAAGCCTGGCTGGCGCCCGGAGCGAATCCCTGCACTTCGATGATGTAGCCGCGCTGATCCTTTACCGAGTCGGCAATCTGATCGAGCGCTTCCTTCGCTTTTGCGCTCAGCACGGTCTGGCCTGGACGGAAGCGAAGCTCAGCGTCGGTGCTGGGCTGATACTGGTCGAGGTTCGTGACAGCCGTCTGGACGGTCTGCAGATGCTGGGTGGCCTGCTGCGCGGTCATCTGCGCCTGCTGGGCTCGATTGCCGGCATCAACGGCGTGCTGGTCTGCCTGATCGGCGCGAGCCGATGCTTGGCGGATACCTTCCGTCGCGCGAGCGTCGACGTCTTTTATGGCCTTTGAGTTCGAAGCGGTCAGTTCATCAAGCTCGTTCACGCGGTCGCGGATCGGAGCCATCTGCTTCTGAACATACTTTTTGCGGGCGAAGGGATTCACTTTGCCCCAGAATCCTTCGTGAGTATCAGGCACGAGCGGCTGAAGGGCCGAGGTGTTCTGATCATTGGTAGCTGCTGCGCTCGAGCTGGTGGTGGCGGCAGGCTGGCTTTGGCTGCTGGTTGCTGGAGCTTGCTGCGCGAAAGCGGGCGCCATTAACGTGGCTGCGAGCGGAAGCACCATTAAGCTTTGGATCTTCATTGCAAATTCCTCCGGTTCGGCGGGAGCATCTCTGTCGTGCCGCGAGTTGCGGCTCCTGTCTGTTACGGGCTGCCAGATTCAAAGTCTCTGGCACCGTGGACGCTCTCGCTTGGATAATTAACAATCAAAGGGCCAAATTTAATGGCGACAGAAGGAATATAAGTCCTTTATTATCAGTTCCCGCCGTGTGGCATTCAAAGTCACACGATGCTTTGCATGGGTAGGAAAGGCTGAATTCGCGTAATTTCTATCAGCCCTGTAGTGGTTGAACTAACTCACTGACAACACGAATGCCCAATAAAATAGGCACTTTCCGTAACAGCTTCTTAAAAATATGGTCGGCTGCACTTCGCTCGCTCCCACTGGCGGCTGCGACCATCGCTCTTTCTATCAGCGTTTTCGCGCAGGCGGTTCCGAGCACCAATACGCGGCCTGCCATGGCTTCAGACGCGATCCCTCCCGAGCGGCTGAATCAATACGAAACGCTTGCCGTGAACTGGATGCAGGAGTATCTGCGGATCGACACTACTAATCCTCCCGGCAACGAAGCTAAGGCGGTGGCGTTTTTCAAACGCATCTTCGACCAAGAAGGTATCGAGAATCAGGCGTTCGAGTACCGGCCCGGCCGAGGAGATATCTGGGCGCGACTGCCGGCTACCGTGCCCAATCCCAAGCGGCCCTTCATCATGTTGAGCCACATGGATGTGGTGACCAGCGATCCCTCGCAATGGAAAATTCCACCATTCAGCGCAGAGATTCTTGACGGCGTCATGTACGGCCGCGGCGCCCAAGATATGAAGAGCGAGGGGTTGGCGCACCTCGTCGTGATGACGATGTTGAAACGGGAGAAAGTTCCGCTCGATCGCGACATCATCTTTCTTGCTACGTCCGACGAGGAGGTAGACGACACCGGCACCGACTGGATGATCGCCAATCATCGCGACTTGTTCGAGAATGCCGAGTTCCTGATCACGGAAGGTGGAGAGAATCCCCTTGTCGATAACAAGGTCAAGTACATCGGGCTTGACGTCGCCGAAAAGTCGCCATTCTGGCTGCATCTGGTCGCACAAGGGAAGCCCGGGCACGGATCGCGTCCCAACGCAGAGTCCGCTCCCGATCGATTGATCCGGGCACTCTCTCGTGTGCTGAGTTACCAGCCCGATATCAAAGTGCTTCCGGTCATGGAAGAGTTCATGCGACAAATGGCGCCGCTGCAGCCGCCTTCGTTAGCTCCGAAATTCCGGGACATCAAACGAGCCATGAAGGATCCGGGATTTAGGGAAATGATCAGCCAGGATGAGTCGCTGAACTTCCTGTTCCGTAACACCATCTCGCTGACCATGATGGGCGGATCGCAGCAGACGAATGTCATTCCGGCGCAAGCCTGGGCAAATCTGGATGTGCGATTGCTTCCGGGGGAAGACCCGAACAAATTCCTCGAGAAGATCCGGCAAATTGTGGCTGATCCGAATGTAACGGTCACGCCACTGAAGGACAGCTTCGAGGTGGCGAATGCGTCTCCGATGGATACGGAGCTATATCGTTCCATTCGAACCGTGATGGCACATTACTATCCAGGAGCTCCGGTAGTGCCCAGATTGTCAGGCGGCTACACGGAAAACCAGCGCTTCCGCCAACTCGGTGTGGTGAGCTACGGGTTTTCGCCGTTTACGGCAACCGAAGAAGAAGGCGCCACCGAGCATGGGAATAACGAGCGCATTCGTGTGGAAGAGGTGAAGCACGGGCCCAAGGTGCTGTTCGACGTTGTGGTGGAATTGGGGGGAGCGAAGTAGTCAGTTGCT
>CAZBCQ010000118.1:7432-8972 GCA_964490255.1 uncultured Terriglobales bacterium
CCAACGAACTTTGACCGGGCGCACTGAAAGAGAGCAGTTACTTTTCTTCCCTTGTCACCAGGATCACGCGCCAGTGCGCCCACCAGCGGCCCTCGTCACGCGTGAAGACGAAGAAGTCTTCTCCTGACTCGCGACGGCGCTTGCCATGCATTTCATAGGTCATCGTCCACGACAGAGTGGAGGCGGCAGTGTTGCCGGAGACATCGAGTTCCGGCGGGGATAGCTTGCAGTCGATGATCTTCGATTGCTCCACAAACTCCTGGTAGCTGCGCGCGCAAGCGTCACGTCCACGGCAGAGTTCCCGCAGGCCGGGTCCCTTGATGATCATGTTCTCGTGAAAGCAGCTGCGCAGGGTTTCCTGCATCTTGTCCAGGGGCCCGTTCAGCCAGGCCTGGTTGATGGTGTCGAGCAGCTTACGTATCGCCTGCCGATCTTCGTAAAAGCTTGGCGACGCCATAAGAGTTCTCCTTGCAAAAGGAAAGGCTGCAACAGGATAAATGGAGCGAGACGCCTCTGGCACGCTGATTCTCTTCTCTCGCGGTCGCCTCACTTAGCCTGATTCACTTACATCTCACCCGGTAAGCAGGGCATCAACAAAGGAGTTGCGCATTTGTGCGCTACTCACTCAAGGGTGCTTGGGGATCATGCAACTGACAGTGGTTGGATCTGGCTATGTAGGACTGGTGGCTTCGGCGTGCCTTGCAGAACTCGGACATCAAGTCATCTGCGTTGACAGCGATAGGACGAAAATAGCAGCACTGGAGCGCGGCGAAACTCCGATTCACGAACGCTTCCTGCCGGAGTTGCTCTCTCGCCATTCCGGGAAAGGTTTTAGGTTCACATCCTCGCTGGCGGACGCGGTACAAAGCAGCTCAGTGATTTTTGTTGCAGTCGGGACGCCCTCGACCGAAAGTGGCGATTGCGATCTCTCTTCGGTGGAGGCGGTCGCGCGCGAGCTATCGCGATCGGTGAACGGATACAAGCTGGTAGTGCAGAAGAGTACCGTTCCCGTGTGTACCAGTGAGTGGGTGCGGCGCATCATGATTCTGAATGGCGCGCCGGAAAACTCCTTCGAGATTGCTTCCAATCCGGAGTTCCTGCGCGAGGGCACCGCGGTCACAGATTTTCTGTTTCCGGACCGCATCGTGGTCGGCGTGAACAGCGAACGCGCCGCCCGCCTTCTGCGCGATATATACCGCCCGCTCACTGATGGGTCTTATGCCCGCCAGAAAGACGCAATCCCCGAGCCTGATCAGGCGCGGATTCCGACTCAACTGATCGAAACCAGCGCCCGCAGCGCTGAGCTGATCAAGCATGCGTCTAATGCCTTCCTCGCCATGAAGATTTCCTTTATTAACGCGGTGGCGAATATTTGCGAGGCCGTCAACGCCGATATCGAGCAGGTCTGCGAAGGGATCGGTAGTGACGCGCGCATCGGCAACCGCTTTCTCAGTCCGGGGATCGGGTACGGCGGTTCCTGCTTCCCCAAAGATCTGAAAGCCTTTCGGGCCGTCGCGCGAGAAAGTGGTTACGACTTCCG
>CAZBCQ010000118.1:9072-12915 GCA_964490255.1 uncultured Terriglobales bacterium
AAGGAAAGCCCCGAGCACGTGTCTCAACTCAAAAAGGCAAGTTAAGCGCGCTTTGTGCGCGCTGTTTTCTTAGCAGCAGCTTTCGCTTCCCATGGACGCTTGGGGCGATCCGTGGCGGGCTCCTGGCGGTCCTTGACTCGATCGTAGTTGTACTCTTCGCTCACCGTACCGAGAGATTCGTTGTAGAGGCTGGTAGCGCCGAGTGCCTCCTTCAGCTCTTCGGTGAACTGATGAAGAGTTTTCAGGTGGTCGGCCGTCGCGGCAATCTCGGTCTTGGTGGTCTTTAGGAATTGCTGGTATCCCTTATTGATGAGCTTGGAGATCTCACCGCCGATCAGGACTCCGGGATAAGCGAAGATCTTTACGCCGCCCTCGGCCGTTGCTTCAATGGCCGCGGAACAATTGTTCTTCTTCACGAAGACGCGATTCTGCACGCCAGGCGCTTCGAGAATGTCGAAGCCGTGATCTTTCAACCAGGCTACTGCGTCTTCGTACGTTCGGGTTGCGATCTGCTGTCCCATTTGACGGTAAACCTTCTCAGAAAATGCTACCAAACCATACCATGATGTCCCGACAGCCGGATACTTCGGCAACTGCCGTCGGTGCGGCCCCTAACGTAACGTCATCTCTGCTCGATGCCTGATCTCGCGTTAAGTGCTGCAGAATTTGACGCTTGTACCGGCCTGGAGGCATCCATTCAAGAGAGAAAAATCTGATATCAGGTGCTGAGTTCTAATGGAGCGGTGTTTTCAGTCAGGCAAGTTGCTGCTGAGCCCATATTTTCAGTAGTCTGAACAGAATGCCCGGGCGTGGGGCCCGGCCCGCCGATTCCAAACCAATGCACGTTACGCGCGAAAATCCGGAGATAGTTTTACCCGCAAGGAAGCTTGGCTCGAAGCTGCTGGAGACAATCGGCAACACACCCTTACTGCGGCTGGAGCGCCTGGGACGGGACTTGCCTGGAATTGAGCTGCTCGCGAAAGCGGAATGGTTCAACCCGGGCGGCTCTGTCAAAGACCGTGCCGCGGCCAGCATCGTGCGCACCGGCCGGTCATCGGGTCAGTTCAAGCCAGGACAGCGATTGCTGGATTCGACCAGCGGCAACACCGGCATCGCGTACGCCATGATCGGAGCGGCCGAGGGCTTCGGAGTCACGCTTTGCGTCCCCAAGAATGCCTCGGACGAGCGCAAACGCATCCTGAAAGCATATGGCGTGGAGATTATCTATACCGATCCGGCTGAAGGCTCAGATGGCGCGCTGCGCAAGGCGCATGAGTTGTATGCCGCTGCACCGGAGAAGTACTTCTACGCGAATCAGTATGCGAACGATGCGAACTGGCGTGCACACTATCGCGGGACAGCGAATGAGATTTGGGAGCAGACGGACGAACGCATCACTCACTTTGTCGCGATGCTTGGAACGAGTGGCACTTTCGTGGGAACCAGCCGCAGGTTGAAGGAACTCAATCCAAAGATCCGCTGCATTTCGTTGCAACCGGATTCGCCTTTCCACGGGATTGAAGGCGCCAAGCACATGGCGACAGCTATCGTGCCAGCCATTTATGATCCTGAATTGGCAGATGACGATCTGGGGATCTCCACCGAAGATGCGCACGCCATGGTGAAGCGGTTGGCACGAGAGGAAGGGCTGCTGGTAGGGATATCCGCTGGGGCCGCAGTCGTTGGCGGTTTGCGAGTCGCACGCGAGGTGGTCAATGCAGGGCAGAAGGCGGTCATTGTGATGGTGCTGCCGGACGGGGCCGACAAGTACCTCAGCGAGAGATTCTGGGACGAGGAAACTCTGCTTGCGGGTGGCGGGATTTAAAATCCATGCTTGAATTCAAACAATCGGATTACGATGAGATTCGCCGGCACGGCGAGGAGACCTACCCGCATGAGTGCTGCGGTGTGCTGCTCGGCACCATGAACGATGAAGGCGACCATCGGCTGGTGAGTACCACGGTTCGCTGTCTGAATACGCGCGACGATCGTCCGCAGGATCGCTTTTACATCGATCCGCGTGACCTGGTGCGCATACAACGGATGGGGCGCGAGCAGGGGCTTGACATCATAGGCTTCTACCATTCGCATCCCGACTGTCCGGCGCAGTGGTCGAAGACGGATTTTGCCGAAGCGCACTGGATCGGCTGCTCGTATGTGATCACACGCGTCGACAATGCCAAGGCCCAGGAGACCAACTCATTTTGGCTGCGCGGCGCTGACGAAGAAGACAAGCGCTTCGATGATGAGCCGATCACGTTTGTGGCAGTCGCTCAGCAGGGCGGTATTCCTGCGGCGGCGCAGGCCGCTGTGCCTCAGGCCGAAGTGCCGGGCCCAGAGAAGTAAGCGCGGCGAATCCGCTTGCGCGCTCAAGACATCCTAATTGGAGAGACTCGATGAAAGTGCTGATCCCTACTCCGTTGCGGCAGTATGCTGACAAGAAAGATGCAGTCGATGTTCCCGGCGCGACCGTCGGCGAGGCGTTGAAGAATCTGACCGTCTCGCATCCCGATCTGAAAAAGCATCTTTATAACGAAGACGGCAAGTTGCGCGCGTTCGTGAACGTCTACCTGAACGACGAAGATATTCGCTACATGGAAAAAGAGAACACGCCGGTTGGGCAGACGGACACGTTGTCGATCGTGCCGTCGATTGCCGGAGGCAAGTGATTTAATAATTTTGTAATTTGGTAATTGTTAATTCGTGGCAGGTGTCGAGTGTCTGCTTCTCAATTACGCAATTAAGAAATTACCCAATTACCAGATTGGATTTCGTGATGGCAACTCTTACTGAAACAACGCCGGCCACTGTGGCCCTGAGCAACGACGAGGTACTTCGCTACTCGCGCCACCTGATCATGCCTGAAGTGGGCATGGAAGGGCAGCTGAAGCTAAAGGCTGCGAGAGTTCTCTGCGTGGGCGCAGGTGGCCTTGGTTCGCCGCTGGCTCTTTATCTTGCGGCAGCGGGCGTGGGCACGCTGGGCGTGGTCGATTTCGATGTGGTCGACTTCACCAATCTTCAGCGCCAGATCATTCACACTACCGCTGATGTCGGGCGCAAAAAGCTCGATTCCGCTGCCGACAAACTGCTGGCCATCAATCCCAACGTCAACATCGTGAAGTTCGATACGAGGCTTTCGAGTGCGAATGCGCTGGAGCTGTTCCGCGACTTCGACATGGTCGTGGATGGGACGGACAATTTCCCCACACGCTATTTGGTCAACGACGCGTGCGTGCTGACAGGCAAGCCCAATGTGTACGGATCGATCTTCCGCTTCGAAGGACAGGTCAGCATCTTCGCGATGAAGGAAGGTCCGTGCTATCGCTGTCTTTATCCCGAGCCGCCACCGCCGGGCTTGGTTCCCTCATGCGCTGAAGGCGGAGTGTTAGGCATTCTGCCCGGGCTCGTCGGCGTCATGCAGGCGACCGAAGCAATCAAGCTGATTCTCGGCGCGGGCGAGCCACTGATTGGACGGTTGTTGCTGGTGGATGCGCTGGCGATGCGCTTCCGCGAGCTGAAGTTGCGCAAGAATCCCGACTGCCCGGTGTGCGGAACCCATCCTACGATTAAGGCGCTCATCGACTACAACGAATTTTGCGGAATACGAGGAGAAGAGAAGCCAGTGGAAACACAGATGCCCAGCATTACTGTGGAAGAATTGAAGCAGCTTCGCGATGCCGGCAAGGAACCGTTCCTGCTCGACGTTCGCGAACCGCACGAGTATCAGATATGCAATCTCGGCGGGCACCTGATTCCACTCAACGATCTTGCCAAGCGAGTGAACGAACTGGATTCGAGCCGCGAGATCGTCGTGCACTGCAAGATGGGCGGGCGCAGCGCGAA
>CAZBCQ010000119.1:0-3301 GCA_964490255.1 uncultured Terriglobales bacterium
TATTGGTGGGCGCTATAGGATTCGAACCTATGACTTCCACCGTGTGAAGATGGCACTCTACCGCTGAGTTAAGCGCCCTAACTCTTGCGAATCAATTACTTGCATTCTAGCATCCGGGGCCGCGTTAGACCAAGCATAGGCTCGCATTTGCGGCGGCGAAACCGCCGTTTGCGGAGGCGCTCAACCATAAACTCCCGCTCTTAGACCGCTCCCGGTCGTGGCTGATCCGATCCTGAAGGCGGACTGCTTGGCGTCGACGGCGTCTGCACTGGAGGTGTTGCCGGTATCTTCTGCAGGTTGGGCACGATTGGTTCTGCGTGCACTTGTCCCATAACAGCGTCGTCGAGCGCAATGTGATTCCGCTCCAGCGTCTGCGCAAGTATCTGGTCCATGGACACGCGGTCCTTCGCGTAGACGGTCGTAGCAGCAATCAAATTGCTTTCGGCTACGGTGAGATTGTTCTCTTGCGTCATTACGTTGTAGACGGTGGACGCCCCGACATTCAACCTCTTCTGCTCCGCATCCAAACTTTGCTGCGCATACGTGAGAGCCTGTTGCGCTGCCTCTACGCGTGCACGGTCCTGTTGTAGCGCGTACTGCATATTGCGCACCTGGATGCGAATCTCGTTCTCCAGTTGCTCGAGTCGTAATTCGGCCTGGTTATATTCGAGCTCCGCGCGTACTTGATCAGCCTGTGCGGCGCGATTGCGAATAGGAATGAGAATGGTGACCCCAGCACCCTTGTCCGGAACGGTGTTATTGAATACGTTCGCGAACCCATTCCAGTAGCCTGTGCTGGGTACGCCTGAAGGAACGCAAAAGCTCGTCGTAGTCGGAGAGCAAACTCTCGCATTGGCATTTGGCGGACCCGAGAGGCTATTACCGCCGTAGTAGCCGAAAACGTCGATGACTGGCCGGACCGCATTGATCGCACCCTTACGATTGATCTCGCGATTCTTCAGGTCGATTTCCGCCTGCTCAATCTCCGGACGCTTCGACATAGCCTGCTTGACCAGATCATCCAGCGGCGCGTCTTCCTCAGGTGTCGAGGCGATGGTGACCGTATCCGTCGGAATGACAGGTGCTCCCTGTAATGCCGGATCGCGCAGGCTGCGCGAAATGGCATTCTTCATCAAAAGCTGCTGATACTGAAGATTCGTGCGAGCGATGATGAGGTTCTGATTCGCGGTCGCAACTTGAGCCTGCGCATTCGTTACCTCGATCGGAGCGAGAGTTCCAGTGCGCACCTGCCGCTCATTGTTTTTGACAAGTTCTTGCGCCACGGCCAAAGCTCGTTCGGCGGCGCGAAGGCTTTCGTAGGCGCTAACCAGGTCCCAATAAATGTCTTCGATCTGTGAAACGGTAAAGATCACCTGCTGACGAAAAGAAGAATCGGTTATCTTCCGATTGTTCTGAGCCAGAAGAATGAAGCGCCGGTTAACTTCAACGCCAAAGCCCTGCAACAGAGGCTGTGTCACCTGGAATCGGGTGCTCGTCGCGATGGACGGATTAAAGAAGTTCAGCGTGTTGTTGCTGGCCACCCGAGAGTTGTCGAAGGTTCCACTAAACGTAGTTCCCGGGGAGAAGCCCTGAATGTACTGGAAATTGCCGGTCGTCGTATGGGTCGTCAGCAGCGGAGTTCCTGAGAAAGGGTTCGTCGCCTGAGTAGTCGATCGATCGATTGCCAAGGTGCCAGTGAGAGTCGGATCAAACTGCGCGGGAGTTGGACCGACGCCGGTCGTAGTCGCAACGATGCCGCCGAAACCGGTCGCGGAACCGCCCGCTCCGGCGCTCGTTCCACCCGGTCCACCGCCCGCAGCGCCCGTGACTCCCCCGCCACCTCCGCCCGGAGTGCCGGTAATCAACCCAGTGCTGACGCCCCGAATTGTGCTTCCTGATTTCGAGCGCAGCAGATCGGTATCCGCAATATCGAGGTTGTAGCGCGCGATCGCGAGATCCAGATTATTCTCCAGTGCCAGCGCAATTGCATCATCAAGCCCGAGCATCAGCTTGCCGTTTTGCAGCAACTGCTCGATGCGCGGAGCATTCGCAAACGATGGCGCTGGTGTTTGCTTCGCTTTGTAGATTGAAAGGGTAATCGGGAAGAAGCCTTTCGATTGGCTGTAATTCGCGGAACTGGGTCGTAGGCCGTAACGCTCGGGCGCAATCGGGACTTCGGGAGAAGGTGCAGCCGGCAGGTTCGTTTTGCTTTCTTGTGCGGCGCCGCTTGCCTCCGTGAGCACCGCGTGAATGCGGTCCGAAATGTCTTTCATGATGGCGTCGACGCTTTCGCCGTGTCCCGTACTGGCGATCTCGCGATTGTGAAGCGCTGCATCAAGCCGTTCAGATTGTTCTCGCAGCAGCGCATCGACCTGTTGCTTTTGCGAATCTGTAAGGCGCTGCCCCGTTTGAGCAGCGCTTGGGGTAATAGTTTCCGCAGCCATGCTGGCGTTTGGTAGGGCCTCCTGAGCTACGACTTGACTGCCGAAAAGCGCGCACACTACCAGCACAACATTAACAACAGACTTGAATGACATGATTTCGTCCGGAGATGCAGGTTTGAATTTTGTGGTACGTCGTGTCACGAAGAGGATCAACCGTTGACTTTCACTTCGCGCCGCCGCCCAACTCCCATGCCTTGGCGTATTTCCATGAAACATAAACCGCATGATAGAGGTGCAGCAGCAGGCCCTCGCGGCCATCCAGAAAACCGCCGCGGATTACATAGTTATAAATAAACGTCCCGAGCGGGCGTAAAAGAATGTTAAGAAGAGTAAAGCGCGTTTGTCCCTTTTGTGACGCCAGTTCAGCACCGAGTGACGAATACCGGTTCATGTGTTCTATATACGAAGAAATCGTCGGATAAGCTTCATGAAAGATCGGCTCGATCAAGTGACCGAGTTCACCCTCGACCTGCATAGTCTCGTGTACCGGACGATCGACGAAATGTCCCGTTCCCCGGCGGAAAAGCCGCAATTTGGGGTCGGGCCAGAATCCGCCATGGCGCATCCACCGCCCGAAGATGTAGTTCATCCTGGGGATCCAATAACCGCTGATCTTCAGATCGGGCAGTGCGAGAACGTGTTCAATTTCGGCGCGCAGGTCTTCGGTTACAACTTCATCGGCATCCAGGCTGAGCACCCAGTCACAACTGGCCTTTGCGATGGCTGAATTCTTCTGTGCCGCAAAGCCCTTCCAATCTTCCAGGAAGACCTTTGCACCCAGCGCCTGCGCGATCCCGACCGTGCCGTCCGTGGAACCGCAATCCACAACGATAGTTTCGCCACCGGCTTGGGTCAGC
>CAZBCQ010000119.1:3401-12910 GCA_964490255.1 uncultured Terriglobales bacterium
GCCGTCCGTGGAACCGCAATCCACAACGATAGTTTCGCCACCGGCTTGGGTCAGCCGTTGCACACTGGCAATCGTTCGGCCAATGTTTGCTTCTTCGTTGTGGGTGATGACGACAACCGAGAGCGTCACGTCCACGATTTAATCACACCGCCCACTCGGACTCCAGAATGCGAGAGGGGGCGTAGAAAGAGAAAGACCCAGCACGTTGCCATGCTGGGCCCTGAAGAAGACCTGCGCGAACTATTGCTGCTGCGGTGATGGCTTCGTCGGACCGCTCTCGTTGGGGTTGGGCTGCGGAGTCGCCGTGTTCGGCTCCGGGTTTACATCCTTGCGAGGCACGACGTAATCGATGCTCGGCGCATTTTGAACAGTTCCCGCCTGAGCATCCGCGATGTTGATATTCATCTTCGTCAATGTCCGGCCGGTCGCACGATCCAGATCCACACGCGCCTTCTCATAGGCTGTCAGCGCGCCGATTAGATTCGATTCCGACTGCGCAAGATCACGCTGCGCCTGGAGTACCAGCGTATTGGTAGAAGCTCCCAGATCATACTTCTTCTGTTCGGCATCCAGATTCTCGCGCCCGAAGTCGACGCTTCTGCGCGCCGCCTCTACCCGCGCCCGATTCTGCGTCAATGCGAACTGCGTCTGGCGAACATCGATACGCACCAGGTTCTCTTGTTGCTGTAGCGTCATTTGCGCCTGGCGGTATTCCAACTCTGACCGCACCTGATCGGCTTGCGCGCTACGATTTCGGATCGGAATGTTCAGCTGAACTCCCAAGCCTTTATCCGGCGCGCTGCTGTTGAACAGGTTCGTGAATGCGTCGGTGTAACCGGTGGGTGTAATCGTCCCCGCAGGAGGGCATCCGAAATTTACGTTCGTGCAGTTCGGGTTCTGAACGCCCGACAAGGCGGATGCACCGTAAAACCCGTAGGCATTGAGCTGCGGCAGAAGTCCGTTTTTCAGTCCTTTGTTGCTGAGCTCACGGTTTTGCAGGTTGATCCGCGAAACCGCGAGTTCCGGGCGTCGTGACAACGCCTCATTGATGAGGTCTTCCGTCGGAACCACCGGCTCGATAGCCGGGATAGCAGTAGTGTCAGTCGGAACAACGTGAGCGGATGCCAGAACCTGGTCGGTCAGGTTTCTGCTCACCGCATTCTTCATCAACAGTTCCTGGTACTGAAGGTTGGTTTGGGAAACGATTAGATCCTGGTTGCTCTGTGCGACCTGTGATTGGGCGCGCACCACCTCGATAGGCGCGAGCGTTCCGATCTCCACCTGCTTCTGGTTGTCATTCAGAGTTTTTTGCGCGAGCGCCAGCGAGCGTTCTTTCACCTTCACATCTTCATAGGCGTTTACGAGGTCCCAGTAGATGTTCTGGATCTGGCTGACGGTATAAATCAGCTGCTGACGAAAAACGACATCCGTGATTTCACGATCGTTCTTGGCGATCTTGATGAAACGGGTTTGGACGCCCCAGCCGAATCCACTCAGCAGGTTCTGCGTCAGGGTAAACCGAAAATTCGAGTTCAGCTGCGGATTGATGGCCGACAGCACTGAGTTGTTGGTGAAGCGATTATTGTTAAATCCGACACTGATGTTCGTGCCGGTAGCAAATCCCTGGTTGTACGTGAAATTCGCGAACGTCGAGTTCTGGCCCAAAGTTGGCGCCCCGGCGAAAAGGGGAGTCGCCTGTGGCGTTTGAGCGCGCTCGCCATATACATTCCCGGTAATCGTAGGATCGAAAGAATACGGAAAAGGGCCGGCACCGAGGGTCGACTGCACGATGCCTGCCGCACCTGTGCCTGCGCCGCCGACTGCTACAGTCGTTCCGACGATGCTACCCGTCGTTGTGAATCCGGTGGTTCCCCCGGGCGTCCCCTGGACCACGCCAGCATTTACGCCTCGGAAGAGCTGTCCAGCCTTGGTGCGAAGAACATCGGTGTCTGCGATTGGAATGTTGTAACGCTGGATGGCAACGTCCAGATTGTTCTCGATCGCCAGCGCCACCGCGTCCTGCAATGACAAGTACATCGTGCCGTCTTTAAACACGGCATCTATGCGCGGGCTGTTCGCGTAACTCGGGGACTGGACATGCCGGGGAGTATAAGGGGCCAGAAAGTTATACCAGGGACCCTTCGGCTTCGAGTAATCGGGGAAGGGCTGCGCCGGTCTTGGTGTCTGGACCGCCGCGTTTACCGCTGATTGCGGCGGCGCCGCACCCGGCGCTGCGTTCTGGGCTACGCCCAGGCTGGTGACCAGGACAACGAGAATAATTGCCAACACACTGGCACGTAGAGAGTTATGACCAAAAGAACGCATCCGCTTGTCTCCCCAAAGTTAGTACCTCTAAAAGACTGCCCGGAGCCGAATTCGTCAACTGGGAATACGGAATACCAGGGCAAATAGTTCAAGAAATCTCTGCCGGCATCGGGCCACAGGCGCTAAAGAGCTCCGCAACGCGGGTGATCAGAGAAGCAATCGCTTGAACAAATCAGGAACATGAAGAACCTAAAGTATAGCTGAGCAACGGAACGGAATGCTCCTCGTGTGGAATGACGTGGCAAATCCGGAATCGTTAACCAATGTTTTTAGAAAATGAGAATTCGCATTCACATTTTGCTTGAATCGAGACTCTGTGGCAAGTAGGAAATAGATGATGGACCACCGTGGCCCGGCGCAACATTGTTGTTTCCCAACCGCGCTGTTAGCCTCATTTCTCGTGCCGCGCAACATCAAACTCGTTCTCGCCTACGATGGCACCGACTTCGCCGGCTGGCAGGTGCAACCGGATCAGAACACCATTCAGCGCACGTTGGCCGATGCGATCGAGCGAGTTACAGGTGAACGTGTTTTGCCACAAGGCTCTGGTCGTACCGACGCCGGTGTGCACGCATTGGGACAGGTCGCAACTTTTCAACTCGAATCTCCAATTCCCGCGCCTAACCTTGTGATTGCTTTGAACGATACGTTGCCGCCGGCCATTCGTGTGCTTTCCGCGGAAGGGGTCGAGGAGCAGTTTCATCCGCGCGCCCATGCCAAAGCGAAGACCTATCGATACCGCATCTATCGCGAAGCCATCTGTCCGGCGTTCTTAGCACGGTACGTGTATCACCATCCTTATCCGCTCGAGGAAGCCGCAATGTCTGCGGCTGCACAGTATGTAGTTGGAGAACACGATTTCACTTCGTTTGCCGCCGCCGATCCGGACCGGTCGCGCCGCATAGAGGAAGCCAATGGCGACGAAGATGGCCCGTCAAATGTTCGAACGATCTTTTCGTCTGCTTTTCGGCGTGAAGGCGCTGAACTGATCTACGAGGTCAAGGGCAGCGGATTTCTGCACCACATGGTCCGCAACCTGGTGGGGACCTTCCTTCTCGTCGGGAAGGGAACTCTGGCGCCTGGCGATATCGTTCCTATTCTGGAATCGCGAAAACGCTCTGCAGCCGGACCAACCGCGGCCGCCAGTGGCCTTTACCTGGTGAGCGTGGAATACGACTCTCCGCGAGAACAGGTTTGAGCGTAGGATACTGGGCGTCGGATGGCCACGGAATCCAAAGTCGCTCTTCAGGAGATCGTCTCTACCAATCCTGCCGACGCCTCGGTCGTGGGTTGCTTTCCTGTATCAGATCCGGCCCAAGTTCATGCCGTGGTGGAACAAGCGCGTGCGGCGCAGCCCGGATGGAACGCGTTAGGCGTTCGGAAACGCATGCAGATTCTGCGTCGCTTTCAGCGCCTGCTACACGAGCAGAAAGCTCAGGTGGCGGAATTAATCAGCCGCGAGGCCGGCAAACCAGCCGTTGAAGCGCTGCTGACGGAAGTGCTGGTGGTGCTGGATGCAGTGCGCTTCCTTCGCAAGCATGCCTATCGTGAGCTTCAGCCAGAAGTAGTGCCGCATGGTAATCCGATTATGAAGGCGAAGCGCGGACGACTTCTGCGAGAGCCTTATGGCGTGATCGCGATCATCTCGCCCTGGAATTACCCATTTTCAATTCCTGCCACCGAGACCTTGGCCGCGCTTGCCGCCGGAAACGCTGTGGTGCTGAAACCGTCCGAATTCACGCCTGCCGTTGCGGTGCAGCTGGCGAAATTACTTCACGATGCCGGAGTTCCGGAGGATGTCTTCCAGGTCGCCATCGGCGAAGGCCCCGCAGGAGCCGCGCTGCTGGAAGCGCCAATAGATAAGGTCATCTTTACCGGCTCGGTCGCGACCGGGAAGCGTATCGCGCAAGCTGCGGCAAAACGCCTGCTTCCAGTAGTGCTCGAACTGGGCGGCAAAGATCCCATGATTGTGCTCGCCGACGCTGACGTCGACGTTGCGTCCAGCGCAGCCGTTTGGGGCGCCTTCGTAAATGCCGGTCAGACCTGTCTCTCGGTGGAGCGCTGCTACGTCCATCGCAGTATCTACGACAAGTTCCTAACTTCGTGCCTGGAAAAGACGAAAAACCTGCGCGTTGGCATGGGCACTGATCCCGAGGTCGAAGTAGGACCCATGATCCACCAGCGCCAGTTGGAGATTGTCGAAGCGCATGTCAACGAAGCGAGGGCGCTGGGTGCGCGTGTGCTTTGCGGCGGAGAACGGCTTCCACAGCTTGGACCGAACTTTTACGCGCCGACTGTCATCGCCGATGTGAACCACTCGATGCGGCTTTTGAAGGAAGAGACCTTTGGCCCGGTGCTGCCGATTATGCCATTTGGTACGGAAGACGAAGCGATTCGTCTGGCCAACGACTCTGATTTCGGACTCGCGGCGAGCGTATGGACTCGCGACCGTCATCGCGGCGAAGCCATTGCGGGAAAGCTGCATGCAGGAACCGTCATGGTCAACGACGTGATTTGCGGTTTCGGAATCAGCGAAGCTCCGCACGGCGGTGTGAAAGCCAGTGGCCTTGGCCGTACTCACGGCAAGCTCGGCCTGGAAGAAATGGTTCGCGTGAAGTACGTGGACAGCGATCTAATGCCGCGCATGAAGAAGCTCTGGTGGTACGGATACAGCAAAAACCTCAGTCACCAAATGGCCGATTTCACCGACATGCTCTTCGCTCCCGGTTGGGGCAAGCGCATCCGCGGCGCATTCGGCTCGACTGGAGCGCTGATCCGTAAACGGCTATAGCCCGGCACATCCAAAGTACCGTAGCCGCACTTCTCGCCCTGATCTAGAATCCCTCTCGAGATTGAAGATTGAGCGATCGGCCTAAGAACGAATAGCGTCAAGTCGCGGACGCTGCATCTGACATATTTGTTACCTATTGGTTACGCAGCGTGGGGCTGCGTCGTCGAGTCGAGCGAAATGGGCCGAGCATCTAACTTCGGATGCGGGGGCGAAAGAGGATGGCATGCAACCAGGGCTGATCTACGACTGGAATAACATTCCCGGACCTGAGGTCAAACCAAAAGGTCCAATTCTCCTCAACGATGAGTCCCTCCGCGATGGCCTCCAATCGCCTTCAGTTCGCGATCCATCGATTCCTGAGAAGATCGAAATCCTTCACTTAATGGAATCCCTCGGGATCAACATGCTCGATATTGGTCTTCCCGGCGCCGGTCCGCGCGCAATCGAGCACAGCACGGCGCTGGCGCGCGAGATCGCGAATCACCGCATGAAGATCAAGCCAAACTGCGCTGCCCGCACGCATGAGAACGACATTCGTCCGATTGCCGAGATCTCGCAGAAGGCGGGAATTCCGATTGAAGCCGCCACCTTTATTGGTTCCAGTCCGATTCGGCGTTACACCGAGGGCTGGACCAACGATTTTCTGCTCCAGCAGACGGAGAAGGCGGTTTCGTACGCTCGCTCGCTTGGGCTGGATTCGATGTATGTCACCGAAGACACCACGCGCTGCGATCCGGACACGGTGAAGCGTTTGTATTCCGCGGCAATTGCTGCCGGCGCTCGCGCGATCGTTATTTGCGACACCTGCGGGTATGCGACCCCAATGGGCGTCATCAACCTGGTCCGGTTCGTGATGAAGGAAGTCATAATTCCCTCCGGCGAACAGATTCGTGTCGACTGGCACGGCCATTGCGATCGCGGCATGGGACTGGCAAATGCTCTAGCGGCCATTGTCGCCGGAGCGAATTGCGTTCATGCTAGCGGTCTCGGAATCGGCGAGCGGGTCGGGAACACGCAGATGGACCAGATGCTGGTCAACCTGAAACTCATGAAGATCAATCCTTGGGAGCACCAGGACTTGATTCGGCTGCGGGATTATTGCCAGGCCATTTCTAAGGCAACCGGCATTCCTATTCCAAAAAATTATCCAGTAGTTGGCGACGATGCTTACCGAACCGGAACCGGCGTGCACGCAGCAGCCGTGATCAAAGCCTATCGAAAGCATGATGTGGAGCTCGCTGACAACGTCTACTCCGGCGTTCCTGCTTCGTACTTCGGCATGGAACAGATCATCGAAATCGGTCCGATGAGCGGCAAATCCAATGTGCAGTATTGGCTGGAGCACCGCGGAATCTTCCCTGATCCGGAACTGGTCGACCGTATTTACCAGCGCGCCAAAAGCTCCGACCGGATCCTGACCGAGACAGAAATCCTGGAATGCTGTCAGGCTCCCGCCGCGGACTGATCGTCGGCTGCGCCGCTGTTCACTCCCGCTTTACAATTCAGCCGTGCGCAGAATCGGTAATTTCGTTGCGCGGAATCGAAAACGGCTTTGGTGTATCCGAGGGCTGCTCGTTGTAATATCGCTATTCCTGGTTATGGCCTTCTTTTCCTCAGCCGAGACGTCTCCGACAGCCGATCTGCAGACTGCCGCGTACATCCGCAAAGAGGTCGTAGAGCTTGCGGCCGATCCGCAAGTGCACAGCGCATTCTCGTGGTTCCGCGCCAATCAGCGGCAACTCTCGGATTGGCAGCTGGAAGTGACCAATATTCCCGCTCCACCGTTCGGAGAAGGCCGTCGAGGTGAGTGGCTGCGCAGGCATTTCGTCAGCCTGGGGCTGAAGGAAGTGCATGTCGATTCGCTGGGCAATGTGATTGGCGTGCGGCCGGGAACAGGCGCGAATTCCAAGTACATCGCTATTACCGCTCACATGGATACGGTTTTCCCGGCGGCCACCAAGATCGACGCTCATCGCCAGGGCGACAAGCTGTACGGACCCGGAATTTCCGACAACGGCGCGGGCTTGACGGCCATGCTCGCACTGGTTTCTGCGCTGCAGGCTTCGAAACTGCGGACGGAATCGCCGCTCGTGTTCATTGCCAACGTTGGCGAGGAAGGCGAAGGCGATGTTCGCGGCATGAGGCATCTCTTCTCCGAATCCCCATGGCGCGACAAGATCGGCTACACGCTGGTGATCGACGGCGCTGGATCGGACAGCATCATCAATCAGGCGCTCGGGAGCCGGCGCTACCTGATCACGGTTACCGGGCCAGGCGGTCATTCCTGGAGCGACTTTGGCACGCCGAATCCGATTATCGGACTGGCAAGGGCCATCGAGCAGTTCAGCCGCACGCCGGTTTCCACGAATCCGAAGACGACCTTCAATATTGGTTCGATCAGTGGCGGAACCTCGGTGAACTCGATCCCCGAGTCCGCAAGCATGAAAGTGGATCTGCGTTCCACGTCCTCCGAGGAACTGGCCCGGCTTGAGCAGGCGTTGCGTGAGTCGCTGGAAGTTGCGGTGCACGGTTCCACGCGCTCGCCGCGGATGCGCGCCGATGACCTGGGACTGACTTACCAGATGGAGTTGATCGGCAATCGTCCCGCGGCAGAACTGGCTCCGGACGCACGTATTCTCGGCGTGGTGCGCGCCGTGGACGATCACCTGGGAGTGAACTCCAAGTTGCAGCGCGCTTCAACGGACGCGAACATTCCGCTATCGCAAGGACGCGAGGCGATTGCGATGGGCGCTGGCGGAACAGGCGGCGGCGCGCACACGGTTCAGGAGTGGTACGATCCCACCGGACGCGAGTTGGGGCTGAAGCGAATTCTGCTCTCGGTTCTGACGCTCTCGGGATTCCAGCCCGACAAATCGAAACGCGATGGTGCCCCCACTAACACAGGACGATAATGAAGGGTGTCGCGGTCTTCTTATTCTTGATGTCATCTTTCTCGGCCTTTCCTGAATCTACCAAGCCTCCAGAGATGGTCGACCGAATCTTTGTTAATGGCGACGTGCTTCCCGGCGCAGTCCTTCTGGTGACGAAGAATGACACCAGTTCCGTTGTGAAGGGAATGCTTCTGCAGCGGGCACAGGCGATTGCGGTGAAGGGCGATCGCATCGTTGCCGTTGGTACCAACGAAGACGTTCAAAAGCTTAAGAGCAAGCACACAGAGGTGATCGATCTCGGTGGTCACTTCGTTATGCCCGGATTCAATGATGCGCATATGCATCTCGCGTCCGGCGGCATGGAGAAGCTCAATGTCGACCTGGTCGGCGTAAAGTCGCTGATCGAGATGCAGCAGCGCATCGCCGCGCGCGCAAAGACAACCCCGGCGGGCGAATGGATTGTGGGCGAGGGATGGGATCACACCACATGGCCCAGCCAGAAGCTGCCGACGCGACAGGATCTGGACGCGGTAACAGGAAATCATCCTGCGGTTTTCGGACGCGTGGATGGTCACATTTCGGTCGCCAACAGCGCGGCACTGCAAAAAGCGGGAATCGCGAAAAATACGCCGGATCCAGCAGGCGGCAAAATCGATCGCGATGCCAGCGGCGAGCCGACTGGCATTCTGCGCGAGAAAGCCAGGGACGCGGTCGATCATGTCATTCCTCCTCCGACTCCGGCAAAGCGCCGGGAGGCGATCCAGTCGGCGCTGGCCGACGCCGCGCGGTACGGGCTTACTTCGATCCAGGACTACTCGCAGTGGGAAGACTTCCTCGTCTACGAAGAGCTGGAACGCGAAGGCAAACTGACGGCGCGCATCAGCGAATGGCTGACCTTCACCGATTCCGTGCCGGTTCTGCAGGAACATCGGGCGCATCATCCGCACACTGACATGATGCTGCACACGGGCATGCTCAAGGGCTTCATGGACGGATCGCTTGGCTCACGAACCGCGGCATTGCTCGCGCCGTATTCGGACGATCCCAAAAACTCCGGACTGCCGCAGTTTGAGCAAACGCAACTTAACGAAATGACGCGCGAGCGCGTAGCCGCGGGATTCCAGATCGGATTCCACGCCATTGGCGATCGCGCCGTGGAGATGGCGCTGCAAGCATTCGCGGCTGGTACCGCCGATATTCGCGAGAAGCAACTTCGCGCTGCGCCCAGTCCGTCGCAGGTCGACGACTTTCGCTTTCGCATCGAGCACGCACAGGTCGTCGCACCGGATCAGTTCGCGCGCTTTCATCAGCTCAACGTGATCGCCTCGATGCAACCCAATCATCTGCTTACCGACATGAACTGGGCGGAGTCGCGCATCGGCCCAGAGCGCGCCAAGACCTCTTATGCATGGCAACAGTTCTTGCAGAATGAGGTCCGGGTGCCTTTTGGGACCGACTATCCGGTTGAGCCACTCACGCCGTTTCGCGGATTGTATGCCGCG
>CAZBCQ010000120.1:0-12902 GCA_964490255.1 uncultured Terriglobales bacterium
TTCGTTTGTCGTTGCGTCGGATTCGCACTCCAACATGTACGGGGCGCTCAGCGCGATCGGCACTCCTGTAGTGCGGACCGATGCCGCTGCGGTGTGGGCGACAGGCGAGTTCTGGTGGCAGGTTCCGCGCACGGTTCAGGTCGTTTTTGAGGGGCACCTCCCAAACGGAGCATGTGGAAAGGACGTCATCATCACACTCTGCGGGCTCTACAACAACGAAGAGGTCCTGAATGCCGCTCTCGAATTTGCCGGGCCGGGAGTCGCTACGCTATCGATGGACGACCGCCTCTCCATCGCCAATATGACAACGGAGTGGGGAGCGCTCGTCGGCTGGTTCCCGTGCGACCACATTACAATCGCATGGCTCCAGGAACAACTCTCGCTCCGCATTCACCGCGATGAACCGGCTCGCTACACGGAAGGCGATCTGCGCAAGTGGATAGAGTCGGCTCCGCGCCCGGATCCGGCTGCGAACTATGCTGCACGCATCACGCTCGATCTCAGCGAAATTACGCCGCACATCTCTGGTCCCGACACTGTTCAGGTCTTGTCCTCACTTGCGGACATCGAAGACCGGAAGGTTCCAATCAACAAGGCTTATCTCGTTTCCTGTGTCAACTCGCGTCTCTCGGATCTGGAGTCTGCGGCGAAAGTGCTCGAAGGCCAGAAGATCGCCGAGGGAGTTAGGCTCTATTTTGCGGCAGCATCGAAATCCATCCAGGAGCAAGCCGAACTGCTTGGAATCTGGCAAACCATCCTGAATGCTGGCGCCACACCGCTGCCGCCGAGTTGCGGCCCCTGTATTGGTCTTGGTACCGGATTGCTTGAAGCTGGCGAGGTTGGAATTTCGACGACGAATCGCAACTTCAAGGGTCGCATGGGATCGAAGGACGCGCAGTGCTACCTGGCGTCTCCTGCTGTCGTTGCGGCTTCCGCAGTGGCCGGCTACATCACTTCACCCGTGGCAGTCGGAGCGCAGAAGCTCACGCATCGTTATGACGTGCTGAGATCGGCCGCAAGCGTTACAGAGCACGTCGATATCGTTCGCGGATTTCCCGAGCGCCTGCGTGGTCGCCTCGTATTTCTTCCCAAGGACAACCTGAACACGGACGGTATTTACGCAGGCGCGTACACGTATCGCGAAGACATGACGCCGGAGATGATGGCGAAAGTAATTTTCGATAACTATGATCCGCAGCTCTCGGCATCTGTCAAACCTGGCGACATCATCGTAGCTGGTTTCAACTTCGGCACGGGCTCGAGTCGCGAGCAGGCCGTCACCGCACTGAAGGCTGCCGGCATTCCCATGGTGATGGCCGGTTCTTTCTCGCAAACATATCTTCGCAACGCGTTCAACAACGGTTTTCTCTGCCTGGAAGTTCCTGAACTCGTGCACATGCTGAAGCACCAGTTCCTGGAAGCCAATCCGAAGTCGTTCGTCCCCGGAGACGAAATCGAAGTGGACTTCACCACCGGAACGCTGACGCTTCGAGGCGATCGATTCAGTTTCCCACCGCTGGGCAGCGTACCGCAGTCGCTGATCGTGGCCGGTGGAGTCGAAAATCTGGTGAGGAGCAAACTCCAGCGGGCATAACAGACAGGAGCGCACCTATGCCGAAACGCACAGTAATAACAATGCCCGGCGATGGCATTGGCAATCAGGTTCTTCCCGAGGCGATTCGCGTGCTCAATGCGGTCGGCTTCGAAGCCAACTATATTCATGCCGACATCGGCTGGGAGTGCTGGCGCAGGGAAGGCAATGCGCTTCCTGAGCGCACGATCGAGTTGCTGGCCAAGCATAAACTGGGCTTGTTTGGCGCGATCACGTCCAAGCCCAAGAAAGCCGCCGACGCCGAACTCAGCCCGGAACTGCGCGGCAAAGGCTATTCGTATTTCAGTCCCATTGTGACCATGCGCCAGCGTTTCGGACTCGACATCTGCATGCGCCCCTGCATTGGATTTCCAGGAAATCCCCTGAACTTCATACGCAAGAGGCCCGACGGCGGTTTCGAAGAGCCGCAGGTGAACGTGGTCGTCTTCCGCCAGAACACCGAAGGACTCTATGCCGGAATCGAGTGGACCAACCCGCCTGCGAACGTACGCGCCGCACTCGAGAGTCACCCAAAGTTCAAGCCCTTTAAAGAAGTGAAAGGCGAGGATCTGTCGATCTCTGTTCGAGTAATCACGCGCGCGGCCGCCACGCGCATCGCACGTGCAGCGTTCGAGTATGCAGGAAGATTTGGTTACAAGAGCGTAACCATCTGTGAGAAGCCCAATGTGTTGCGTGAGACCAGTGGCCTCATGGAAGAAGCCGCCAGGCAGGTCGCGCAAGAGTTCCCGGGCATCCCGCTCTGGTCGACGAACATTGACGCGCAGACAATGTGGCTGACCAAGAATCCTGAGGATTATGGCGTCATCCTTGCCAGCAATTTATTCGGCGACGTGATCTCTGACGCGTTTGCCGGATTGATCGGCGGTCTGGGCTTCGCGGCGTCGGGAAACATTGGACCCGAGGTCGCCGTCTTCGAACCCACACACGGCTCGGCCCCGAAATATGCGGAACTGAATCCGCCGATCGTGAACCCCATCGCGATGATACTTTCCGCTGCGATGATGCTCGACCACATCGGCGAAACCGCGAGAGCAAATCAGATTCGTGGTGCAATTGCTCACGTCGTAAGCGAAGGCAAGGTTCGCACCTACGACATGATGCGCATACCGGGTGGCACAAACTCGCTCAGCCAAGGCGCCGCTTCTACAACGCAAATGACGGATGCGATTCTGCGTGCTCTGGAGCGCGTTGCGGAACACGCGGCAGTGGGTGCTTAAAGGAAGTATGACGAACACAACTATTGTCGAGCCGCAAACATTCGAAGCGGGACGCGCGGGGAAGGATGTGCGTTCGGACCTTCGTGTCGAGTTCGCACCGCGAGATTCAGGTGGGCTGAAGAT
The DNA here is from genome assembly GCA_964490255.1 of uncultured Terriglobales bacterium. GTDB lineage: Bacteria > Acidobacteriota > Terriglobia > Terriglobales > Acidobacteriaceae > JAJPJE01. Next base: position 2,953 of record CAZBCQ010000120.1, read on the forward strand.
CGAACTGAAATCGCGCGTGGCTCCCTACTACGGTGAAGCCATTCGGGCCCAAGCCGAGCAGGTCCTTCGTGTGCTGGGGATTTCGCACTGCGAACTCTCGATCGAGGACGAGGGCGCTTTACCTTTTGTCATTTCGGCGCGGATTGAGGCTGCAGTCAGGAAGTCACGCATTGCAATATCAGCACGGGCCCTCCCAGAACATCTACCACTTTCACCCGCGTCGGCGCGGGATCGGCTACGCCGCTCGCGGTTGTACCTGCCTGGCGCCGAGCCGAAGTACTTCATCAGTGCAGGACTGCACGAACCCGATGCCATCATCCTTGATCTCGAAGATTCGGTTCACGCGTCAGAAAAGTTCGCCGCGCGCATCCTTGTGCGCAACGCGCTGCGTAGTGTCAGCTTCGGCAATTGCGAGCGCATAGTCCGCATCAATCAGCTGCCACTTGGTCTCGAAGATCTGGAAGAGATTATCCCCGAGCAGCCAGACCTCATCCTGATTCCAAAAGTAGAGAGCCGTGAGCAGGTTGTCGAAGTTGCGCAAGCAATTGAGCGGATCACCGATGGCTCGCGCCCGATCTGGCTCATGCCGATTCTCGAATCCGCACTCGGCATCGAGAATGCCTACACGATTGCGACCGCCAACACGAGCGTCGTCGCCCTCACAATCGGTCTCGAAGACTATACCGCCGACCTCGGCGTAGTGAAGACCGTCGAAGGCAACGAATCGCTTTACGCACGTATGCGCCTCGTGAATGCCGCCAAAGCTGCCGGAATCCAGGCGATCGATTCCGTGTTCGGCGATGTCGCTGACATCGATGGTCTCCGCCGATGGGGTCACCAGTCGCGCGCCCTGGGTTTCGAAGGAATGGGCTGCATACATCCCGCGCAAATTGAAATCATTCACGACGCGTTTGCGCCTTCGCCGAAAGAGGTCGAAAAGGCGCTCAAGATTGTTGCCGCTTACGAAGACGCGCAGCAGCGCGGCCTCGGGGTGGTCAGCCTCGGATCGAAGATGATCGACCCACCCGTAGTGAATCGCGCGCTCAAACTCGTGAAGACTGCGCGATCTATGGGACTGATCGCCTCGTCACAGGAGGCCAACTGATGCAGGTCGCCAAGACCGTCGAACTCGCACGCAATGCCGCTGGCCGCCTCGTTACGCTTCATGTCAATGGTCGCGAACAGACCCCATTTCTCGGCGTCGGCAAGTACGAACCGCACGGCAACAAAGCTGGCGCGCCGATCCGCTCATCTCGCGACTATGCATCCACCGGCGACAAGCGCGTTCCGGATCTCGAAACGGCATTGCGTCTCTGCGGATTGCGGGATGGCATGGTCATCTCCTCGCATCACCATTTGCGCGATGGCGACACCATCGCCCTCGCCGCCCTTCAGGCCGCCGCTCGCATGGGCATCAAGGACCTGATGTGGTTCCCAAGCGCATCGTTTCCGTCGCAAGCTCCGGCGATCGATCTGATGGAAGCGGGAGTCGTCCACCATATCGAAGGATCGATGAATGGTCCGCTGGGCGATTACTGTTCGCGCGGAAAAATGCGCGGCTATGGCGTTTTGCGATCGCATGGTGGGCGTTGGCAGGCTATCCAGGATGGCGAGGTTCACATTGACATCGCCGTAATCGCAGCTCCCACGGCCGACCCGTTCGGCAACGCCACCGGCTCGATCGGCAAATCCGCCTGCGGATCGCTCGGCTTTGCGCTGGCCGATTCGATTTATGCCGATCACGTGATCGTAGTTACCGACAACCTCGTTCCGTTCCCCTGTATCCCGTGGCAGATTCAGGGCAACAATGTCGACTACGTCGTCGAGGTGCCGTCAATCGGCGATCCCGCGAAGATCGTTTCCGGTACCACCCAAATCACACGCAGTCCCGACCGCCTGAAAATTGCCGAATACGTTGCGCGTTTTGTGCGCGAGGCCGGCATTATGCGTGACGGCTTTTCTTTCCAGGCTGGAGCCGGTGGAATTGCGCTCGCCTTCGTCGATTATCTTCGCCGCATGATGAAGGACGCAGGCGTGAAAGCCAGTTTCGTGCGCGGCGGTTCGACCAAGTACCTGGTTGAAATGTTGCAGGAGGGACTCACCGGCTACATCCTCGATGGCCAAACCTTTGACCTCGACGCGGTACGTTCCGTGGCCACTGACCCGCGCCACGTCGCCACGTCTCCGTTCACGTCGTACAACTATCATGGCAAGGGCAACTTTGCGTCGATGGTCGATGTGGTCGTGCTTGGCGCCACCGAGGTCGACGTCAACTTCAACGGAAACGTCGTAACGCACTCCGATGGACGCCTGCTGCACGGCATCGGAGGCTGGCAAAATTGCCTGGAGGCGGGCTGCACGATCCTCGCAGTGCCGTCATTCCGCGATCGGATTCCCGTAATCGTGGACGAAGTGACGACTCTGACCGGACCCGGCGAGTTGATCGATGTAGTGGTCACCGAGCGCGGAATCGCGATAAATCCGCGGAGGCAGGATCTCCTGGCTAGCGTGCGAGGGTCAAAGCTGCCGATCCGGCCAATTCAGGACATCCAGCGCGAGGTGTTTCAGATTTGCGGCGGAGCGCCGCAAAAACCGAAGCTGACAGACAATCCTGTTGCGGTTGTGAAGTGGGTAGACGGCACGGTGATCGATAGCGTCTGGCAAATTGCGAATGTCTAGTTAAGTAAGACCTACTGCAGCACCTTCTGAATCCGCTCCATGGCCCAGTCGATCTCATCCCGCGTGATCACCAGCGGTGGCGCGAGGCGGATCACCTTTTCGTGCGTCTCCTTGCAGAGAACGCCGACATCTTTCAGCGCTTCGCAATACCGGCGCGCGGCGGTAGTCAGTTCAATTCCAATCCACAATCCTTTACCGCGGACTTCTTTGATGAGCGGACTATGCAGCTTTCGCAGTTCTTGCAGGAAATAAGCGCCTAGTTCGGCCGAATTCTCGATCATCTTCTCTTCGACGAGCACCCGCAGCGCGGTGCGAGCGACAGCGCACCCCAGCGGATTTCCACCGAAGGTGCTGCCGTGATCGCCTGGTCTGAACACGCCCAGCACTTCGCGTGACGACAAGACGGCTGACACAGGATAAAAGCCTCCGGACAGCGCTTTGCCGATAATCAACACGTCCGGCACGATGTCCTCGTGCATGTACGCAAATAGCTTGCCCGTGCGGCCCAGTCCTGACTGAATTTCATCAGCCATCATCAGCACGCGATTGTCAGAGCAGATCTCACGCACCTCGCGCAGATATCCAATTGGAGGAAGGACAATCCCCGCTTCGCCTTGGATCGGCTCGAAGAGAAATGCGCACGTGTTCGGAGTGATTGCCTTGCGCAGCGCCTCCGCCTCGCCAAACGGAATGATCTTGAATCCCGGCGTGAATGGCCCAAAGCCGCGACGATACTGCTCTTCGCTTGAGAAGCTGACAATGGTGACCGTGCGCCCGTGAAAGTTGTTGGCGCACACGATGATCTCCGCCTGGCCGTTAGGGATACCTTTTACCTCATATCCCCACTTGCGCGCGGCCTTCACAGCTGTCTCGACCGCTTCGGCGCCGGAGTTCATCGCGAGCGCCATTTCCATTCCCGTTGAATCGTGAAGTTGCTTGTAGAGGAGCGGCAACTGATCATTGCGAAAGGCGCGTGAAGTCAGCGTTACGCGCTCAGCTTGCTCGTGCAGGGTTTTCAGGATCTCCGGATGGCAGTGGCCCTGGTTCACCGCCGAATACGACGCCAGGCAATCGAGGTAGCGCGCGCCCTCTACGTCCCACACCCACACACCCTTCGCGCGGTCGATCACCACGTCTAGCGGATGATAGTTGTGAGCACCATATCGCTCTTCAAGTTCAATGTATTTCTGGGTCAGCTTGGATTCTTCAATCATGGTCGGCACAACGGTTCCCTCCAGCTTACTTCAATCGTTGTCCAACATGGTCAAAAGAAACGAGGGCTACATGGATCGGAAAATATTTTTGAAGTCGTAGAACCCGCTTTTGCCCTGGATCCACTCTGCCGCGCGCACCGCGCCCTCGGCGAATCCGCGTCGCGATTTCACGGAATGGGAGAGAAGAATCATGTCATTCGGGGAGCTTAATTGCAGGATGTGATCGCCCATCACCTCGCCTTCGCGAATGGAGTCGATACGTAGGTCCTGACCGCCGCCTTCGCGGTAGACATTGTTTAACGCAATCGCGGTCCCGGAAGGCTTGTCTTTCTTATGGATGTGGTGACGTTCGACGATCTGCCCCTCGTAGCCGAATCCAGCAGCAGCGCCGAGGGCGCGAGCGGCTTCGAAGAAGAGGTTCACTCCCACGGAGAAGTTCGCGCCGAAGACGAATCCAGTGCCTGCGTTCTCGACGAGAGCGCGTACTCGCGGAATCTGGTCGTACCAGCCGGTGGTACCGACGACCATGTTCTTGCCGGCGCGAGTACATGCCTCAATATTCCCCAGCACAGCATGTGGGTTCGTGAAATCGATCGCGACATTAATGTCTTTCAGCCGATCCGCCGCAAGAGCTCCGCCGAGGTTGTCCTTCCCGACCACGACGCGAACCTCGTGCCCGCGTTCGCGCGCGATGTCGCCCACAAGCGATCCAGTTTTGCCATATCCGATCAGTAGCAGTTTCATGCGTACGCGAAGACCTCAGGATCGGGATCGGCAAAGAATACATCATGCAACTGGCGCACGACTTGCGGAACATCGTCTTCTTCCACCACGAACGTGATATTGATCTCCGAGGCGCCTTGCGAAATCATGCGGACATTGGTTTCTGCAATCGCGCCGAAAAGTTTTGCCGCTACGCCCGGTGTCTCGCGAATGTTCTCACCGACCATGCAGACTATGGCTTTGCGCCCTTCGTACTTCACGTCCCCAAGCTTTTCCAGATCCGCGGCAAGAGCAGGGATCGCTTCATTGGAATCGACGGTAAGGGAAACGCTTACTTCTGACGTGGAAACCACGTCTACCGCGCAGCGGTGATGATCGAACACTTCAAATACCGCGCGCAGGAACCCGTGAGCGCCCAGCATGCGCGTCGCAACAATATCAATGATGGTGATGCGCTTCTTGGCGGCGATGGCCTTGAACGGATTCCGGCAATGCGTGGCGCGTGCGAGAATCCGTGTCCCTTCATTGCCCGGATTGCGCGAGTTCAGCACCAGCACCGGGATATTCTTCTGCACCGCCGGAAGCAAGGTAGACGGATGCAGCACTTTGGCGCCGAAATACGCCAGTTCCGCGGCTTCTTCAAAGGCGATCGATTTGATGCGCAGCGCATTTGGGCAGATATTCGGATCCGTCGTCTTCATTCCGTCGACGTCCGTCCATATCTCAATGCGGGTGGCATCTAACCCGGCGCCCACAATTGCAGCCGAGAAGTCCGACCCGCCGCGGCCGATCGTAGTGACGATGCCTTCGCGCGTGGCGCCGATGAACCCACCCATTACCGGAACCATACCCTTGCTCAGCAGCGGACGAACTTTCATCGCTAGACGATCATTGGTGGCATCAAATTGCGGGATCGCCCGCGTGAACTGATTATCCGTGACGATGCACTCGCGTGAGTCGACATGCGCGGCTTTCAACCCAAGTGCAGCAAACGCTGCCGCCACGATCTTGCTGTTGACGCGCTCTCCGAAAGAAAGAATGTTGTCCGTAGTGCGCGGCGTGATTTCGCCGACGGCACAGATTCCGCGCACCAGATCATCGAGGGCGTTGAAGTCGTTCTCCAGTTCGCAGAGGAACTCTTTTGACTTCGCCGATCCCAGCAACTCCGTCGCAGTCTCGATGTGCCGCGCACGCAGTTTCCGCGAGAAATCGAGCGCAGTTTCCGCATCTCCCCGGCCCGCGTAATTCGCCATCGCCACTAGTTGATCGGTGACTTTGGCCATGGCACTCACAACTACTACCGGATTTTCCGTAAGACGGCTGGAGACGATTTTTGCAGCACGACTGATGGCGGTCGCATTCTCTACTGACGTACCGCCGAATTTCATCACAATCATTTCGATAGCCAATAATCAGCCGAACACCCACGCGGACGACACTACGACGCGATCGGCTTCTGGAACAGCAGACAATATTTGTGACCGGGCCATTCCTCGATGGTTCGGACCCGCTCGAATCCTACCTGCTCCAGTTCTTCAGCGAGAATAGCGCTCGGGATACCATGGCCGCCACGATTCGAGGGAATGCCCTTCTGCGCACATGGAGCCAGATACCAGCGCGGAGTGAAATCAATGACAGCCAGCGTGCCACCGGGACGCAAAGCCCGGAAGATGCTGGCGTTCATGGCAGCAGGATTGGTGAAGTGGTGGTAAACGGCCCGCATGTAGATCGCGTCGCAACTGTTTGCTGGAATGCCACAATCCAGTGCCTGACTCGGCGCCACCGTCGCGTTGGGCCAGCCCAGCATTGCCTTTTTCTTCTGGAGTTGCCGAAGGCGTTTGTCGTCGATCTCAGTCGCGAACAGGTGTCCCGGGGCGTGCAGTCGTTGTGCCAGCTTCTCCGTCATGGTTCCCGTGCCGGCGCCAACTTCGCCGAGTCGGGCGCCCGGACGTAACCCCAGCAGAGACCAGAGCTGGTCAGCTTCTGCCTGTACCGATTTCTTCTGATATTGGACAAAGGCGTACGCACCCACTGCGACGCCAGCGGCAATCGATAGAAGCCATCCCGCCCTGGACATTGGACAATGGCTCCTGTTAGCTCAAGTAGCCTTGTGCTTTGAGCAGTTCGGCATTCAGAAGGGCCGCGCCGGCAGCACCGCGAATCGTGTTGTGCGAGAGCACGGTGAACTTCCAGTCGAGTAATCCGCACGGACGCAGGCGTCCTACGCTGGTCGCCATGCCACGGCCACGGTCCAGATCGAATCGCGGCTGTGGACGATCCGGCGCGCTGTCGTAGTGCACTGGCTGCACAGGCGCAGTCGGCAGCCCCAATTCCTGTGGAACTTCGCGGAATTTCGTCCACGCATCGATGATGGCGTCGGCCTTCGCCGGAGTCTTCAGCTTGATGGAAACGGATTCGGTGTGACCGTCTTCCACGGCGACGCGGTTGCATTGCGCGCTGATCCCGAAATCGGCTGAGTGTACCGAGCCTCCGTTTAGCGTGCCCAGCAGCTTGCGCGTTTCCTCTTCCATCTTTTCTTCTTCTTTTCCGATGTAGGGGATCACGTTGCCAAGAATGTCGAGCGAAGCCACGCCGGGATATCCGGCGCCGCTTACAGCCTGCATTGTGACGACGAACACTTTGTCCAGACCGAACGTCCTGTGCAGCGGAGCCAGTGCCAGCACCAGTCCTATGGCCGAACAATTGGGATTCGTGACCGCAAAGCCCTTCGACTCGCGCCACCACTTCTGGCATTCAATCAGCCTGATGTGATCGGGATTCACTTCCGGAATCACCAGCGGCACGTCGGGATACATGCGCAACGCGCTCGAGTTCGATACCACCGCGTGCCCAGCGGCAGCGAAGCGCGGCTCCAACTCTTTCGCGATACCCGCGTCGAGCGCGGCAAAAATCACTTTGGGTGCGCCGTCAGGTTCGGCCGCCGAGACCTTCATCTTCGCTACGGAAGAGGGAATCGCCGTCTTCAAGCGCCACTTGGCGGCTTCTGCGTACGGCAGTCCGGCCGAGCGTTCCGATGCGGCGAGCCATGCCACTTCAAACCATGGATGATCTTCCAACAACTGTATGAAACGTTGTCCAACGACGCCGGTGGCGCCGAGTATGCCTACTGGTATCTTGGTTGCCATGTGAGTGTTCAGTTCTCAATTTTACACTACGAACTTTTTTGATCTTCGTGCGGAAGATCACATCCAGAAGCAGTTTTTTTGATTCGTCAGCAGCGAAAAGCAGGGTCTATAAAGACGATCTATTCTGCAATCGGAACAGGGGGTTCCGCTGCAACGTGATGTTCGCGCTCATGTTGCGGCCCGCGGAAGCGCACGAGATATTCATCCAGCATAACGGCAACTAGTGCCGCGGTTGGCACCGCAACCAGCGCGCCGATTACGCCCGCCATCGCTGCTCCCAAACTCAGTGCGATGATCACGGCGAGCGGCGGCAGATTCACGCTGTAATTCATGATGCGCGGGTTCAGCCAGGCTTGCTCGATCTGCTGATAAATAGCGTAGAAAATCAGGACACCCACCACCTTCGTCCAACCATCGAACGCGGCTACCGTAACCGCCAGCAGGAAAGACGTGAGCGGGCCGATGAACGGCACAATGTTCATCGCTCCGGCAAGGACGCCGAGTGCGAACGAATACCGCAGATGAAGCAGCCAGAACGTGATGCTGGCGCACACGCCGAGAATCAGCATCAGTAGTCCCTGGCCAACCAGCCAGTGCCGCATCCGAACTTGTCCGCGCAGCAATGTAACGCGCAAGCGCCGCCGATGATGATCGGGGAAGAACGACAAAAACCAGTAGAAGGTCCGATGCCCATCAAGAATGAAATAGGCTGTGATAATCAGCCAACTGAATAACCCAACTAGCGCTCCGGCAACACCGGCGAAAAACCCGAACGCTCCGCCAAACGAAGCTTCCAGTTCGCGCTGCAAGGTATCTACGTCCAGACTCGGAACAAATGGATAACCCCTCAGGCGCGTATGCAACTCCGTCAATCGATGCGGAAGGTCACCCACGAACGCCTGAAAATCGCGCAACATCGGCGGCAATGCAAAGATCGCGAACGACGCAATGGCCAGTGACGCAATCGAGATAATGACAAAAATCGCGAAACCACGCCCGGGCCACCAATGGCCAATGTGAATGCGGCGGATCTGATCGATCGCAGGACTGAGAACTACCGCAAACAGGATGCTGACGTAAATCAGCAACAGGACGTCGCGCACCATCCACGCGATTCCAATCAGAGCCAGGATTGCCAGCGTGAAGAGAATCTCCGAGCGGTGACCCGTGCGGGAGGCTCCTGCGGGTTGGCTATTGCCGGACATGATTCACTGTTGAATCATTCTAACTGCGTGTAGGGTGTTCAAAAGGGGCAAAAGTGCAGGAAGAAGCTTGTCCTATCGGACACTGTTACTCTCGAATCACTTCCGTCTGATCGGAATCGACGACCACCCGCTGAAGCTTGTACTGGTCATCCATCCATAAGGACCAGTCATCGCTTTCCGTATGCATGAGGAAGCGGCTCAGTTCCACTTCCTTTCCATGTAGCATCAGCTTTTCGCGGCCCTTGAACTCCAGGCTCACACTCATCGAGTTGCGCTGGCGGGGCACAATCGCGCCGAAGTTCGTCTTCGGCATGGGGCAGCCTTTCTCGGTAGGCTTGGCGCAGTTGGTGCCCAGGTATCGCCACAGAAGGAGTTCGCGATGGCTGAAGAAATAGTCGTCAAGCACCACCGTTGATGGCGGAAGCACGTAAGGCTGTTCAACCGGTTTTTGCAAGCTTGCTGAGGTGATGTGCTGGACCAGGAAGTCGTTCTGCGGCTCGATCGTGCTCTGGCCCTTCGATCCGCCTGATTCACTCCACGCATACTTGACGAGGTTTCCCGAAGGCAGCATCTGCAGTTCGTAGCTTTGAGACTCTTTCGATCCGTCCTCCGTTTTCAGCGTCCCTTTCGCCATGCTGGACTCGGTCTGCTGCGTAATCTCGAACGTCTCCACGGCAACCTTCTTACCGCCGATCAGAATATCGAATGTGCCGGAATCGATTACGTTCGCAGCTGCCTTCTTGCTCGCTGCCCAGGAAGGAAGACATGATGCTAATACAACAACTGCGGTGAGTTTCGCCAGATTATGAGTGCCGCTTTGTTTGCTCATCAGGAACTGCCAACCCCAAAAGTGACGCCACTTCCGAAGCAACTTCGGAGACACTGCGTCCGCAAGTATCGACACAAAGGTCTGCCTTCATGTAAGCGCTTCGGCGCTCTTCATACAATTGGCGAAATTGGTTCTCATCCTGGAACAAAGGTCG
>CAZBCQ010000121.1:0-1407 GCA_964490255.1 uncultured Terriglobales bacterium
AGCGGAAATAATCTCCGCCCCATCGACGTGACCAACCCGTTCGGATCAGCACCGCTTTGTTTCGTATGCGGTCCGCGCGAATGCCGCGGAAGGCTTTCTCGTCTATCGCGCCATCTTCCGCCGCCGAGACCAGCAGTCCCGGCAAATCCACCAGCTTCTTCAGCGGCACAGCGGCCAAATCCGCGCCGTTCGGATGGCGATGAAACGGCGAGTCCACATATGTGCCGGTATTTCCGCCGAATTCGTAGGCCCCGATCTGGAAGCTGACGCCCGGCGCGTAGTTCGTCTGCTTTGCAGGCTCATCATGTGCGAGAAAGACGTGAAACTTCGGCTCCGGCAGTCCCGGATACGCGGGCATTCCTGGCTCGATACGATGGCTGAGATCAATGATCATGACCCGATGTTACAAGCTGGGGGCTTCGATCCTCTTGCCTCCGCAGATGCCTCGCGGCGCAACCGTTGGGATTCGCAGGATTCGCGCAAATCCCGCGTCCGTGGTTAAACTGTTGTCACCGTCATGAACGCCCGCCTTCTCGCGATCCCTTTGCTAATCACGGTATTCGCCACCGCTCAGACCTCGACCACGCCCGCTCCTTCGTCCGCGACATCCTCGCAGGACGCGAACGGGCGCAAAGCGCGCCAGATTCTCGACCAAATGATTCAGGCCCTCGGCGGCCAGGCGTATCTGTCCATTCAGGATATGTCGCAGGAAGGACGCGGCTACACGTTCTATCGGGGCAAGCCCAGCAGCCTGGGTACGCTCTTCTGGCTGTTCTGGAAGTTTCCCGACAAGCAACGGGTCGAGGTAACGAAGCAGCGCGACGTGGTCACCATTAACAACGGCGACGAAGGATACGAAGTTACGTATCGCGGCACGGCGCTGGAAGATAAAGAGCAGCTACAGACCTACAACCGCTACCGAACGCACTCACTGGAAAACGTGTTGCGCGTCTGGCTCGCGAAGCCGACTGTCGCGCTCTTTTACGATGGTACCGCGGTCGCCGAACAGAAAGCCACGGACTCGGTCACCGTCATGGACGGCGACGATTCGGTCACCATCTTTGTCGATCGTTATACACATCTGCCGGTGAAGAAAACGTTCACCTGGCGCGATCCTACTGATCGCCTGCGCAATGAGGAAGCCGAGATCTACGACGCGTTTCGCCCGGAGCAGGGCGTCATGACGCCGCACGTCACGTTGCGTTCGCGCAACGGGGAAACCACGAGCCAGCGGTTCATCACCGGCGTGAAATACAACACGGGCCTGCCCGACTCGATGTTTGACGCCAAGGTCAGCTACGACCCGTATCAAACGCCGCAGCGGAAGAAGTAGGAACTGGTTTTTCAGTTTTTCAGTACGTCAGTTCTTCAGTACGTCAGTTCTTCAGTACGTCAGTTCTTCAGTAC
>CAZBCQ010000121.1:1507-12661 GCA_964490255.1 uncultured Terriglobales bacterium
GTCAGTTCCTCAGTACGTCAGTTCCTCAGTACGTCAGTTCCTCAGTACGTCAGTTCCTCAGTACGTCAGTTTTTCAGTCTTAACGACCTGCGCTCCGTGTGCTGTCATTTCGAGCGAGGTTGAGGCGTTTAGCGGGCGTTCGAGCCCGCTGCCGAAATCCTGAGCGAAGTCGAACGGATGCGCGATACAGACGCGCTCAGAGTCGAGAGACCTTGCGGTCTTTCCTGTTTTGGGAGTGAACGGCCGGGGACATTCCTGACAGTTTAGACCGGGGGGACATACCTGACACTTTCCGGTCCGGGTTGGAAACTCCTAAAGGTTAGCCAGTTACTGCTCTCTTGAAAACTTATTGTTCCAATGAGAAGAATTGACGAAGATTTCCCATTTATGGACAAAGACGGTCTAAACATAATGCTTCATAATTTGCCCACAAATCTGCGAAGTGTCGGCTGGAAACCAGCCACACTTAGGCCTGATAGGAAACCATGAGCGTCAGTGGATTAGAGGTCTTCCGGTCTGAGTCCCGTGAGTTTGGCAATTTTCTTGAGCATTGTCGGACCTAATTCGTCGCCATCCTGAAAAGACCACGTGTAATCATTAAAGTGGGGTCGGCATAGTTGGACGTGAGAGGAGCCCTTCCTCTTCTTCTCTGTCCATCCTATTCGGTGTAGTGCTTTCAGGACTTTCTTAGCTTTGGAGCTAGGCCAATTGCTCACTTGTATTGAAGACAACCGACGCGGGGGCGGACTGTTCGTCTTCAATGCGATCTGCCAGAACGCGTAGCGCTAGTGCTTGGACGCGCAAGAGGGCTTCCTCTCGCGTCTTTCCATACACCATAACGCCCGGTAATTCTGGAATCTCGGCTATCCAGCGTCCATCTTCTTCGCGGTCGAAATTAACGCTAAGAACAAGCGTAGATGTCGCGGGCCTTGTCGCAGTCGCCATGCGGTTTCCTTTCCTGGAAGAAACGGGCATCAGTGTACTCCATTACCGAACAATTGAATCAATTACTTCCGTTTTGTTCGATTTCTGGGAAATCCGCTACTCAGGCTGAGATGTCCCTGCATTACTAGACGTTGGCCGCAACGGAAAGTTTCTAAATGGTCGCCCGGTCGCCCTAGCCCTTACTTGTCGTGCGGGGATATTACCAAGGCTCGTCCCCGCAAACAAAGGACTTATAGATCCTTCGACGTCGCTCAGGATCTCGGCAGCGGGCTCAGACGCCCGCTAATCGCCTCGACTTGCGGCGACAGTTGTCAGTTATCAGTTGCCAGTTGTCAGGAAAACAAGAGCCGACGCGGGTGGCGTCGGCTTTTGATCGTCTGCACTTACTGAATGACTGACGAACTCACGGGACTGAAAACTTGTCCAGATCGAGCATAGCAGTTTTGTAGGGAAAACCGGACACGCGGAAGCCTCGTGTTGCGAGTGACTTAGATCATTTAGGGGCTTGACAGGTTTAGTGGCTGGACACGATGTGTGACGTGGCGAACATGGGCGTGTGATGTGGGCGTTTCAGATTTCAAGTTTGCGACTCCCACCTCGCGTAAGATGGGGCGCCCGGTTTCGAATTGGTTGTTCTGTTTTCGTAACAAAAAAGTTCCTTTCATCGACTTCGGCTGCAGACGTGTTAGATTTCACCTGAACAAAACCAAAAAGTGAAAAATAGGCCAATCTCCAGCCGAGAGATGCTTCAGTGTTTGCGTCGGCTTCCCAATAGCTCCCAGCTGGGTGTCACGTTAGCGAGAATCATCGGAGCGTACAGAAGAGATAACGATCCGTGGATTGTCGGTTACAGCGGCGGGAAAGACTCAACAGCTGTAGTCAAGCTTCTCTTTCAAAGCTTGCTTCGAATCCGCAGCCATCATAAGCCGGTGACTGTAATCTATTGCGATACCGGAGTCGAAATACCGCTAGCCTCTTCTTTAGCGCGAAAGGCGCTCGCTGGCTTGGAACGAGAAGCTAAACGTTTCGGCTTACCTGTTCGCACACGAATTCTCACCCCGCCTGTACACGAACGGTTCTTCGTAAAAATTATTGGCCGTGGATATCCGCCGCCAACCGATAAGTTCCGGTGGTGTACTGACCGCTTGCGAATAGATCCCGTTTCGAGATTCCTCCAGGAAGAGAACCTGCAAGCAGTAACGGTTGTTCTCGGCGTCCGCGAATCAGAAAGTTCCGCCAGGCAACTGACATTAATTCAAAACCGAACTGATGATCGGTTCTGGAACAAGCAGCGCGGGGCGCAGAACCGGATGCTCTTTATGCCCATAGTCGACTATTCCATCCAAGACGTCTGGCACGTGAATCTCTTGATCGACCGCCCACGTTCATTGCGAGCCAAAGAGGTCGCGGATCTTTACGCGGATGCTTCGGCGGAGTGCCCAACTGTGCGAGACGTCAAAGGTGCCCCGTGCGGAAAAGCAAGATTTGGATGCTGGACGTGCACTGTTGCCAAACATGGGGTAACTCTGCGCAATTTGATATCACATGGACAAAGTCGGCTAGAACCGCTACTTCGTTTTCGGCTTTGGCTGGAGAAGGGACGCAATGATCCGGAGAATCGCTGGCCTACACGTCGTAATGGGACACCCGGACTCGGGCCAATGACGTTGGAATGGCGGCGTGTTGCACTTAGGAAACTGCTTAAAACGCAAGAACAGTCCGGTTTGAGTTTGATAGATGCAGACGAAATTTTACAAATACACAAGGAATGGGACGAAGATGACAAAGAGTGAGTTAGATTCCTGGAGAAAACGAGCACCTTGGTTCATATTTACGATTGGTCTTTCTCTATATTTCATTGTTGTTAATGGCGCGTCGCTTGAGAGCGCGAAATCGAAAAATGATCTACTTGGTGCCGTGATTGCAGCCACAACGACCTTTTTTTATGTCGGCCTCGGTATCCGTAATTACCTGTGGAAGCGCGAAATGAACGCCCACGTCGGAAACCAGATACGTGAAGCTCTGCTGCAAATGATTCCCGCAGACCTCGGTGTGACCGAGGAGGAAAAGAAAGCGCTGGCCGAACGGGAAGTTTACAAGAACCTAACTGGCGTTTTCTGGGAAGCTGTCGACAACGATGAACAGCTGCGCTCGCACAAAGAGCACTTTTATTCCAACGGCATCACTTATTCGACTTCGATAGACGTATTTATCATCGGACTTATACTCGGTTTTGCGTATATCGCCGCGGCTCTGATTATGGGGGCGATGCAACTTCTCCTTTTGGGTGGGTGGTGCATCGCCATCGCGTTACTATCTCGGTCAATCGTTACGCCGATGAGCCGGAAACGTCATTTGGATCTGTCGGCTGAACAACTGGAATTGTTGCGCAGACGACAGTCAGAATTTGTATCAACAAGGTTTCGCCAAATCGTTCGCGGCTGGCGGTCTCAGCGTGAGGAATCCCTCAGTAAGACATCCGTCGGATAACACTCGGGCCCGTTACATAGAGGAGGCTCATGACATCGCTTCTGCGCCACGTGGACAGCACTCCTGAGATACGTGAGTCCGTAGCTAACTTTAATAAATCAGCACAGTCCAATCGTGCTCGCAGCGTGAACATTCTTCGGCAAACGACCTACTGGATCTTCGACGAGGGCACCGCGTACTTTGGGCCGTCAAAGTTCTCTGGATTCTCGAACATGACTTTTCCTACATACGATTCCGCATTGCACGGCGAGTGGTCAGGGGATCGGTTTGACGGTCACACCGCACGTACTGCCGTCGAGAGTGTCACTGGCTTATCGTTTGCTGCAGACCCGTCCCTAACCCACAAACTTGTAAAGTGGGGTGAGAATCTTTTCGGCCCGGGCGCATTTGATGGAGTAGATGAATCTAAATGGCGCTTCTTACGCCTTCCTGTTTGATAACAAAAGACGCTCTCGCCGGATGCCCCGCCTTACCTTCTGTTGGCGAGGTGGGAGTCTGACCTTTCTCGCTCACCCTATCGGCATTCTAAAAGATATTTATTTCAGTGATTGACATATCTTCCAGATAATTGTATTCTGCCTATGATAGCTGCGGCGATAACCCTCGCCCGCAGCTTTTCGTGTCTTAGCGCGATGTATCGTTTTGGGAAGAGAGTGCTGTAAGTCGTTTGTTATGCATTATAGGAGGCTTAAGTGCTTCAGAATGCATTATGTACACCCGCGGCACCTGGTAAGTCTCTGTATTTGCAACAGGAGAGGGGGAGGGGTGGAGTGACGGATTGGTAAATGGGCGGACAAGAGTCTCGTTCCACAAAAAACAAACGCAAGGTCTCTCGACTCGGAGCGCATCTGTATCGCGCTCCTCGCTCGAAATGACAGGCTGGGGGATACGACCCGAGCTGCTAATTGCTGATGGCGTGGACTGACAACTAACAACTAGCAACTGACAACTGCTTTTACAACGGTATGTTCCCGTGCTTCTTCGGCGGATTTTTGTCGCGCTTGGTCTGCAGCATCTCCAGTGCCTGGATCAGTTTTTTGCGCGTTTCGCGCGGGTGGATGACCGCGTCGACGAATCCGCGCTCGGCCGCCACATACGGATTGGCGAAGCGATCGCGGAATTCCTCGATCTTCTCCTGGCGCATCTCGGCGCGATTCTTGGCCTTGTCGAGATCGCGCTTATAGACGATGTCGACCGCGCCCTCCGGTCCCATGACCGCGATCTCGGCAGTCGGCCACGCGTAGTTCACGTCGCAGCGAATGTGCTTCGACGCCATCACGCAATAGGCGCCGCCGTAAGCCTTGCGAGTGATCACCGTAATTTTGGGTACGGTCGCCTCGGCGAAGGCAAACAGCAGCTTCGCGCCATGCGTGATGATGCCGCCGTACTCCTGCTTGGTGCCGGGAAGGAATCCGGGAACATCTTCGAACGTAATCAGCGGGATGTTGAACGCATCGCAGAAGCGCACGAACCGCGCAGCCTTGATGGAGGCATTGATGTCGAGCGTTCCGGCGAGAATGGCCGGCTGGTTCGCCACGATGCCCACGGAGCGGCCGTTCAGGCGCGCGAATCCGACGACGATGTTCTGCGCATAGAACTCCTGCACCTCGAAGAAGTAGCCGTCGTCGACGACGGTTCGAATCACGTCCTTGATGTCGTAGGGCTTGTTTGACTCGGCCGGCACCAGCGTGTCGAGCTTTTCGTCCATGCGATCGACGGGGTCGGTGCACTCGCGACGCGGCGCGTCTTCCAGATTGTTGGACGGCATGAAGCTGAACAGTTCGCGCACCATGGAGAGGCACTCGGCGTCATCGTGCGCGAGGAAATGCGCGACGCCGGAAACTTCGTTGTGGGTGTGCGCGCCGCCAAGCTGCTCCTTGGTGACCTCTTCGTGCGTGACAGTCTTGATCACGTCGGGACCGGTGATGAACATGTAGGAGGTTTTGTCGACCATCAGGATGAAGTCGGTGATCGCGGGCGAATAGACGGCGCCCCCGGCGCACGGTCCCATGATGGCGGAGATCTGCGGAATCACGCCGCTGGCGAGCGTGTTGCGAAGAAAGATGTCGGCGTAGCCGGCGAGCGACATCACGCCTTCCTGTATGCGCGCGCCCCCGGAATCGTTGAGCCCGATAACGGGCGCGCCGACGCGCATGGCCGTGTCCATGATCTTCACGATCTTGCTGGCGTTGGCTTCGGAGAGCGATCCGCCGAAGACGGTGAAGTCCTGGGCGAAGACGAAGACGAGCCGGCCTTCGATGCGGCCGTAGCCGGTAACGAAGCCATCGCCAAAATATTTCTGCTCGTCCATGCCGAAATCGGTGCAGCGATGGGTGACGAGCTTGTCGGTCTCTTCGAAGGTGCCTTCGTCGAGGAGAAATTCGATGCGCTCGCGCGCCGACATCTTGCCTTCCCGGTGCTGGCGTTCGCGGCGATCGGGTCCGCCACCGGCCTCGGCAAGGCCGTCGCGGCGTTTTAATTCCTGCAATTTTTCTTCAAGTTTCATGGGCGCGAATTATATCTGGCCAGCCATGTTCCGGTCAGCAACCGGACGCACAGACGGATCTATATTTCGCAAAGGCAGCATAGAACCCGGTTTTGGCCATCAGAGTAGGAAGGTCGATCACAAACGGGGATTGCGTGTCGAGCAACGAAATCGGATCCATTGTCCTGCCGCTCATCAGCCTGATTGCCCTCGCGCATATTCTCGGCTACCTGTTCACACGGATGCGCCAGCCGCGCGTGATTGGCGAGATTGCAGCGGGCATTCTGCTCGGCCCAACTGTACTCGGCCGGATTTGGCCCAGCGTCGAGGCGGCAATTTTTCACGATGCTACTCCGCATGGAAAAGACGCTGTGCTCGGCTTCGTGTACTGGCTCGGCCTGCTGTTCCTGATGTTCGCCTCGGGAGCCGAAACCAGGCACCTGTTTTCCCGGGACGACCGCAGAAACGTGGGCTGGCTGGCATCGGTGGGCACCGGACTACCGTTCGTTCTGACGCTGGCTGCGCTGCCGTTACTTTCGCTGGATTCGCTGATGGGACCGGCGCATCAGCGCACATCGCTTTGCCTCGTGATTGGCATCGCGGCCGCGGTCACGTCGATTCCGGTCATCTCGAAGATCTTCTTCGATCTGAAGATCCTGCACACGCGCTTTGCGCGCCTGGTGCTGAGCGTGGCCGTGATCGAAGACATCCTGCTGTGGGCGGTTCTGGCGGTAGCGACGGCGCTGGCGAAGTCGGGCGTGCTGTCGAAGCAGGCGATCTTCACGCATGTGCTGGCGACGCTGATTTATTTCGGCGTGGGGATGACCATCGCGCCGCGGCTGCTGAGCCGCTTGAGTCGTGCGCGCTGGAATGTGCTCGCCACGTCGTCGCCGATGGGATACCTGGTTGCTGTGATGTTCGCGTACACGGCGATTGCGGCTTTCTTTGACGTCAACCTGGTATTTGCGGCGTTCCTGGCTGGCTTTGGCATCGCTAACGACCGGGAGAAGTTCGAAGATGTGCTGCGTTCGCTGAATCAGTTTTCGTTCGCCGTATTCGTGGCGCCTTATTTCGCCATTGTCGGATACAAGCTCGATTTGAGCCGTACATTCTCGCTCAAGAATCTGGCCGTCTTCGTTGCGGCTGCCTGCGTGCTCAAACTGCTCTCGGTCGGCCTAGCGGCGCGTGTTGCGGGATTCCGCGGACTCGATGTCGTAAATCTCGCCGTAGCAACCAACGCGCGCGGCGGACCTGGCATTGTGCTGGCGAGCGTCGCTTTCGATGCCGGCATCGTGAACGCGATGTTCTATACGACGCTTGTCCTGCTCGCGGTTGTCACCTCACAAGCAGCAGGCGCATGGCTCGAGTTTGTGTTGCGTCGAGGATGGCCGTTGCTGTCGGCACGCAAAGAAGAGCCCACTCAGACGGAAGTGGTACCGCTCGCCGCGTGAATCCCACCCACGCCAAAAGAAGGCGAGGGTGGGGCACCCGTAAGTCTTCCCCACGCAGAGGAAGCGTAGGATGGGCACCCGCTAATCCAACCGCAGTCTAGTTGAGGCGCTTGGAGCTTTCTTCCTGGACGTCCTGGTTTAAGGCGTCGAGCAACTGCTGGCGCTTGGGAGTCTTCAATTCCTGCTCCAGTTCTTTGAGCGCGAGCGCGACCACGTGGTAGTGATGCAATCCGCTGTACTTCGGATCGGAGCTGAGTTCCAGCCACAATTTGTGCATGAGTTGCATGTCTTCGTCGCGCATCCGCGGAGCATGTGGCCCCAGCAGATACTCATTGCGCGTGCCGTTCGGCTCCACGACTTCCAGCACGAGGCGCGGCTTAGGATCGGGCAAGCGTTCCCATGCGTCTCCCGTGAATTTGCCCTGTTCCTCGGCCGTCAGCTTGGCCGATTGCCCGCTCACCACCCGCGCGGATTCAAGCCGCTGTGCCGTCTGCATGATGGTGTCAAAAACGTTCACGCCCGGGACCACGAGCAGCGATACCGGCTTGCCTTCCTTCTCGGCAACCGCGACGACCTTCGAGAACAGCTCCTGCTCGTAGGTATCGAAGACGTCTTTCGCCTCCATCATGTTGCTACCGCTGAAGGAGTGCTCACGAGGCGTAAGGCGCGCGGTCATGACGACAACGTCCTGCTTGGTCGTGTCGGTGCGATGGAGCGTGTCGCGCAGGTAATAGAGATTACGCGGGTCACGCACCGAAACCAGCACATTGCCCCGACGAACTTGCAGCGTACTGTGATCCAGCTCTGGATTGCCATACACGCGGAACTGCTCGAAGACCTCGCCGTGTCCGGCTCGCTGTCGCGCCGTGTATTTTTCGGACGCTACCAGGATCACAAAAAAGATGAGGCTGAAGCTCACGCCGGCAATGGTGGCTTCCTGCTTAGTAAACAAGTTCACGACCGCCGTGGAGAAGAGGACCAGTGCGATCACGACCAGTCCGATGGGAATCTCTTTGCCGTTGATATGAATATTGCCGGGTACTTTGAATTCGCGTCCTTGAACTGGCTTGAAACGGAGCACCAGGACGGCAAGGGTCATGAACGAAAAACTCCAGATGACGCCGAAAGCATACAGAGCTGCCAGGAAATACACGTTGCCGCGGCTCACCAGCACGGTTGCGAGTTGCAAGAGGGCGACCAGGTTCACGATCCGGAACGTAGTGCCGAAACGCTTGTGCGGCTTCTGAAACCATTGGGTCAGGACACCGTCTTCGGCAAGGCGATTGAGAACGCCGCTCGCCCCGATGATGGAAGTGTTCGTCGCGCCGGAAAGGATGAGGATGCCGACCACCACGACGAAACCCTGGAAGATCAGCTTCGGGATCTGGGGTCCGGCTACGTACATTGCCAGTCCACCGATCAGGTTGCCGAAATATTCCGGACGAACGTGGTCGGGGATGATCATTACGGCGAAGAACGAGACCAGTGACGTGAACAGCAGGCTGTAAACGAAGATGACGAAGCCCGCGCGCTCCAGGTTCTTCAGCTTCGGGCTCTCAATTTCACGGTTCACCTGCGCGAGGGTTTCTTCGCCGCTCATCGCCAGCACTGAGTGGCCGAAACCCACGAGCAGCATGATGACCGTAATGCCAGCCGCCTTGGTTCCAAAAAGCCAACCTAACGATTCGCGGGTGAAGTTGATGTTGTAATGAGTGGGGATAGGCGGAAGGTGGGCACCCGTTTTAAGGATGGTGTAGCCACACCAGATGATCAGAATCACCACCATGACGGTGGTAATCTTCATGATCTTCAGGGCCTTGTCGCTGGACTCGTGAATGCCCTCAATGTTCTTAAACCAGAAGTAAATGATAACGAGAGCTGCGAAAGCAGCTGCGAAGTAGTTGTCGTTGAACTGAACGGGGTGATGGGCGTAGCGAAACAGATCCTTTACGAACCCGGCGAGGTATAGGCCCGCGGCGACGGCGCTGATCGGTCCGGTAAGAATGTAGTCGAAGAGCAGGGCAGAAACCGAGAAGCGTGCGAGCGCAGGACCCAGTGCTTCCTTCACCACGCGGTAGACGCCGCCGCGGACGAACATCGTACTCGATTCCACGTATACGGCGCGAACCGCATAACTGAACAGCATCACCGCCAGGATGAACCAGGGTGCGCTCTTGCCGATCACCTTTTCGGCATCGCCGCCCGCGTAGTAGGCCGAGGATGCAAGATCCGAGAGAACGATCGCCGCCACCCGCCAGAAAGAGATGAAACTCAGCATCACGGTGGTGGCGATGAATACGGGGACGGTCTGACGCTTCAGGTTTTCTGCTGTCGTGGACATCTGCGATTTAGATTAATGTTGCCGGGGACAAGGAATCCCGCTGATCCAATGTAATCATAGATGCGCTGGGATTCTGTGCCTGAATAGCAGTCTAGAGCAGTGACTGTGGAAAGGCCAAGAACGAACCTGAAATTCCGCATCACGGTTTTCTTTGCGAGCGATCAGGTTTATTGATTTTCGATTAACGCGCGCTGAGGTACGTATGAGTGATCCGATCGTGCCAGCAGATCTGGTCTTCGTCGATGAAGGCCCAGACGAGTCCCATGCCAAGGGCCAAGCACGAAAGCTGCATTGCACAAACCCGGAATTTCCGGGCATTTCGACCGACTGGGCCCAAGTCGAAAGTCACGAGCCGCAGTTTGCCTAGAATCATGCCAACTGTGCGGCCGCCATGTACCAGCAGAAGATAGTTGTACATTGCCCACAGGATTACAGGGACTATCGCAATGGCGAGCAGTGCGGTTCGTTTGTCCGCCAGTAACGCTGGACCGGTAATCTTCAAGGCGACGGTTCCGAACAGAGCAGCGGCCCCAAGTACTACGATGGCGTCCACCACGCCGGAGAACACGCGCTGGGGCAGAGGAGCAACGTCCAACACAGGTTCGAGGAGGCGCGGGTCGACCTCCTCGCCTTCGGGCTCCAATTCAATATCCGAGAGCGGTGGCGGCGCGGGAATGTTCTCAGGCACGTCGAGGATGCGCGGGGCTTCCAGCACGGGGTCCGCGAGTTCATACGGATTCACGGCTGGACCGAGATAGAGCGCGCGCGGAAATTCGATCAACTTACCAACATCAGGAATACTCGCCGGAGCATCTTCTTCGACTACTTTGGTGGGCTGAGCGAGCAAGTCCGTCGTGTCCAGGGCAGGCGTGCTGCTAGCCTCCAGTTCTGGGGCAGCGCTACCCATATGCGCTGGGGCAAAAAACTGCCCGGAGGACTCGGAAGCTGCGCTGTCGATAATCTCTGTCTCAACCGGCGCGCCTTCTCGCTGCATGAAGACGTAATTCGCAGTGGTCGATTCAAAGTTGAAGTCCAGCGAACTCTGCCCGAGTTGCTCGCGACGGCGAGCTTTGTACTTGCTGAGGCGTGAGCTGACTTCCTGTTTCCAGGCAGTCGCAGCATCGGGTTCAGAAGTGGAAGGCGCAGTGCTGTCTGCGAAACTCGAATTCTGATTCATTTCTTCAAGGCCCAGGGATCTCCCACGATGCAAGCTCTCCGCCAGAGTCGAACTTGCGATCAGTTCAGCCTCGTCTTCATAATCCTGGTCAGCAGCCGTGCCGAGGCTTGAGGCAAACTGCTCTTCGTTGGGATCGTAAGCATCGAGATCGGCAAATCGGCGCGACACTTCTGGCTTGGGCTCCGTGCAGCGGCAGAGCTCACCACAAATCTTGCAGGCCATCGCCGATGGAAGAACGCCAAGAGTCGAGATCATCATACCGCCA
>CAZBCQ010000122.1:0-3420 GCA_964490255.1 uncultured Terriglobales bacterium
GGCTATAGTTTTCCTGCGCCGCTTCAAAAGCACGAACGCAATTACATAAGACTAACTGTTCGGGCACGACACCGGGTCACCGGTGAACGAAAGAAGATCTCTGAGGAGTCGCAGTTATGGCGCTCAAGAAAGTCGTTCTTTATTTTGAAGACCAGCAGGACGCTCTTCGATTCACTCTCGCTGCGGGCTCCCTCATATCAGGCGAATATTCAGGCATGACGGGTCCATTGGCGAAGTTGACGGCCCCGCTTTCGCGCGCCGCGCGCATCACCGCCGGCGGACGATTGGGCGAGGAGAGCATTTCCGGGGAAATGCCGGTCGACGACTGTGAAGGTCCGCTTCCAACGGCAGTGCCGTCCGAAAACTTGGCCGAATCCGCCTGAGATTTCGAACCGCAGTAGAATCTTCGGATGGCTCACCAGTTCTCTACCTCCTACCTCCAGGACTCGGTTTCGCTTTTCCGCTACTACAAGAGACTGGCTGAAGGCGCGATGGCGCAGGTCACGGACGAGCAGCTTTTTGCGGCGCTCGATCCGGAGATGAATTCGATTGCGATCACCGTAAAACACATGGCGGGCAACATGCGCTCGCGCTGGACCGACTTTCTGATCAGCGACGGGGAGAAACCCGATCGCAATCGTGATTGCGAGTTCGTCGATCCGGCGACCTCGCGGGAAACGGTGATGAGGTGTTGGGAAGAAGGCTGGCACTGCTTGTTTTCCGCGCTTACTCCGCTGACGGACGATGATCTCACGCGGCGAGTCACGATTCGCGGCGAACCGCATTCGGTGATGCAGGCAATCAATCGACAGGTGGCGCACTATTCGTATCACGTGGGACAAATCGTGATGCTGGCGAAGCATCTGCAGCATGCGGATTGGAAGCCACTGAGCGTGCCGAGGAACAAGTCTGCGGAATTCAATCAGAAGGTGGCGACGGGGGAGGCGAGCCAGCGGTAGTCTGCAGGGTTAGTGGTTGTATAGAGATTCCTCGAGGACTGAAATCCTCTCGGAATGACAGAAAGAAAGACTGTACATGGCGTTCGTCATCTGTTGAGTTGTGTGGGATTGAGACTGCACGAGACTTCTGCGATGTAAACGCGATCCCCGCGAAGTTCGATCTGGGCGGGCGAATTATTTTGGAGCGGCGGCGTCTGCGTATCACCTTCAGGATCGAAGTTGCTGACTGTCTGCTGGCCAGAACAGGGCAGATCGATCGAGACACGCTCAAGGCGATTGTCCTGTAGCTGACCGCTCTTGTTCGCGACCTCAGCATCTTTCGGACTGCGCAGCCACCCAATCAATAGCAGACGGTCTTGTCTGGTGCGGAGCGCGTAGACGATCGACTGTGAGCGAGGCAGCAGTGTCTCACGCGGGTGGATGAGAATTGCGCCGGGCCCAAAGAGTTGATTGAAGAAGTGCAACGCGAAGAGCGTCGGCTTGGGATTCCCGGAAGCATCGACGAGACCAAGGTGATAGTTGACGAGATCGCTGCCGAGCTTTTCATTTCCTGGCGCAAAGTCATCGATGCGGTACCAGCCGGTCAGGGAAACTTCTCCTGAAGCAAAAGCCATAACGTAGAACTTGAAGAGCATTGCAGCCTCGTATTGGCGGGTGTGTTCGTAGTTGTAGAACACGGGGACTCCGTAGATCGAGGCTTGATTGGGGGAGAGGCGGTAGTCGGGATAACCCATCTCATTGACCCAGAGCGCATCTCCGGAGCGGTTCGCGTCGATCAGTTTGTGCATGGCCGGGACCCATTGCAGGAACACAGTTTCTGCACGTTCGTTCATCCAGGATTCGGGATAGGCGTGCATGGCGATCACGTCGACGTACCGATCGATGTGATATTTCGACATAAGGTGTTGAAAGAATTCCTGGGGGCCATAGGCCATACCGCCGAGAACGAGGATGGCGCTCGGGTCGGCGTCACGAATCCCTCGAGCCGCCAATTCGACGAGTTCGGCATACTCATCGGCGGTGCCTAACCAGAAATCCTTGTTGTCAGGCTCGTTCCAGATTTCCCAGGAGTGAATCCGACCACGATAACGACTCGCGATGGTGTACATGAATTCGCTATAAAGATGCGGGTCGCGGGGCGGCTGCTTCCAGAAAAGCTTTGAGTCGCGCGCTGCCCATTCGGGCGTATAGGCAACATAGGGAATTAGGTGGATTCCGTTTTGCTGGGCTAGATCAACAAGAAGGTCCCAGAACTTCCAGTCGTATTGCCCTTTGGTTTTCTCAATGGCATCCCAGCTGAACGCACAGCGCAGGTACTTCACGCCAGCCTCTCGAGCCACGGCAAAGTGACGGCGAACGCGCTCGGGCGGACTGGTTCCGTCGAAGTAGTCGTCGCCTACGGCGGTTGCCATCACGTGAAAAGCGTCGTGATCCGTGACCGAGAGTTCTGGCTGAAACCGATTGAGCGGAAGGACCCTTTGCAGAGAAGTTTGCTGCTGCGCGGAAATTTGCGGAGTGAGACTGACCAGCAGCAGAAGAGAGAAGCAAGACATGAGTCTTCGTCGACACGAAATGGACAGGCGACTCGGAAGCATGCACGATTTGATGCGATGAAGCTGGACTTGCAATCGCACGCGCAAACCTGAGATGCTTCTCTCGCCATCATTGTGGCTGGAGGCCAGTATTGAAACGTTTAATTTCGATCCTGATTGCAGTCGTCTTTCTCGGTTCGATTACTCTGGCAGAGTCTTCGAAAAGCGTTGCCGAGCGTCTTGGATATCCGGCGAACTCGCGTTTGCTCGTCATTCATGCTGACGATTTCGGGATGATGCACACCGTGAACAGCGCAATTGAAGAGGCGCTAGAGAAAGGCTGGGTAACGTCGGCGAGCATCATGGTCCCGTGCCCATGGTTTCCTGAAGTAGCAGAGTGGGCGAAGGGCCACCCCAATGCCGACCTCGGTATCCATATCACGCTGAATGCGGACTGGACGACGTACCGCTGGCGTCCTGTTTCCATGGAGCATGTTGGATCCAGCCTGATCGATGCAGATGGCTATCTGCCGCTCACTACCGAATTCGTCGACAGCAATGCGAAGATGAATGACGTCGAAGCACAGGCGCGAGCGCAGGTCGACAAAGCGCAAGCCGCCGGGATCCGGCTCACGCATCTGGATCCGCACATGGGAACGATTGCCAGCACGCCAAGCCTCCTGGCGGTCTACGTTGGTTTGGGGAATCACTACAAGCTGCCAGTCTTGCTTGAGCCTAAGACAGGTAAGGGAATTGAGGCGGGAAGCGAAACTCCCGTGGGCATCGATGGGATATTCAACACGACCAAACTCGCCAAGGGCTCGGTGCTGGTGGATCGTATTCTGCAGATGATGCCAGGTGTTCCGCAGTCACAATGGCTGGATGCTTACAAGAAAATGCTCGAGCCGCTGCCGCCGGGGACATACGAG
>CAZBCQ010000122.1:3520-6286 GCA_964490255.1 uncultured Terriglobales bacterium
ATGGCTGGATGCTTACAAGAAAATGCTCGAGCCGCTGCCGCCGGGGACATACGAGCTGCTTGTGCATCTGGCGCACAACGATGCCGAAATTCGGGGAGCAACGTCAGATCATCCCGATTGGGGAGCACAGTGGCGACAGAATGATCTGGATCTGGTGAGCAATCCTGAGTTCCAGAAATTCCTGAAAGACCAGGGGTTCATTCTAGTCACGTGGAAAGATCTCGCGAAGGCAATGGCGGCTCAGTGACGCCGCTCGAAGATGTGGAAAGAGTTTTGTGCGGATAGAAATTCCTCGGGGACTAACGTCCCCTCGGAATGACAGAAAACTAAGTCCCGTCGGAATGACAGAAGGAAAAAACGTTACGCGGCGCTAAAGCGCCGCTTTTTCACCATTGAGCCAACATCTTTTTTTGAGCCTTCCAGCAGCTGCGAAGGCGTGCTCTTCAAGAAGACCGCTAAATAGCACTGAACTCAACCCATGCTTTGGTCTTGCCGAAATCGACGTTCAGCTCGCATTTTTTGGGCGCTGTGTGTCCGAAGGTGACGCGCAGTTCAGGCACGTGCCCCGAGAGCGTGCCAGTCGACATGGTGGCACGGGCCAGATCCTGCTGCTGATTGTAGGCTTGGTCCACATTCACGTTCTTGCTGACGATGAGGGTCCAATCCTTTTTTCCCGGCACCAGGTACATGGTGTAAGCGCCGACGCCGATAGGGGTGTTGCCGAGCATCAGCGTGCTTTCGGTGAAAAGTGTCAGCGCGGAGCCTCCGGGCGCCCAGACTTTGTCTTGCGGTAATCCTGTGCGAGTTGCCGGGACCGGCGTGTAGCGAGCGCTGATCTGCTTGCCGTCATCGAGCGTGCAGACTGCGGCACCGGACTGCTTCTCTTCGGATTGTGCCGCTGCAAACGAGGTCAGCGCTGCGCATGTCAGAGTGAGGAGTAAGATCGCTAAACCAATTCGTTTAGAAGTAGCACCACTGCGTTCGATGATTTCAGTTCCGTTCATTTTCAAACTTGCCTTTCGTAAGCGATGCCACCGGGCTTGCCGCAACTGTGCTTGCTAACAACCCTCAAGAGGTACCCTCTACGCGCATCCGCTGGAATCGTGACAATGAGTACGGGATAATTCTCGCGATAACTCTCGCATAGAATCTCTCAAAACTTCAAGAAGGAACTCGCGTTGCCGCGTCTGACCGCACAATCCGCCCCCGTGTGCCAGGCACAAGTCTTAACGGTGGTGAGTCCTATCTCAGCCGACGCTATCAGCGCACTGCGGACAGGAGGAGCACGATGAGCAGAACACTCATTACGCCGAAAAGGACTAATGCAAAGGGAGCCCAGAAATTTGGATCGTGAACTGGCCGGACGGTCGCCTTCATAACGCCTCCTCGAGAGAGACAAACGAGACGTTTTTTCATCCACGATGAAGTTACATCCGGCGAGAACAGAGGTCAGTGACAGGGGTCACCACGCAGGTTATGCATGCGCCGGAGCATGCACCTTTCGGGGGAGCAGCTCGCCTATACGGCGAATTTCGGCACCCACACCGCGCAGCTTTTCTTCAATGCGTTCGTAGCCGCGGTCAATGTGGTACACGCGGTCGATGATGGTCTCGCCCTCGGCTACCAGAGCAGCCAGCACCAGAGAGGCGGAGGCGCGCAAATCGGAAGCGAGAACGGCCGCGCCGCTCAGGGGAGTCTTGCCGCGTACGATGGCGCGACGACCTTCAATTTTGACATTCGCGCCCATACGCACCAGTTCCTGCGCGTGCATGAAGCGATTCTCGAAAATGTTTTCGGTAACGACGGAGCTGCCTTCGGCCTGCGTGGCCAGTGCCATGTACTGCGCCTGCATGTCAGTGGGGAAACCGGGATATTCCTCGGTGACGATGTCGGAGGCTTTCAGTCCACCGAGACTCAGCACGCGAACCGATTCTCCATTGCGAGTGACTTTTACCCCGACCTCTTCCAGCTTATTGAGGAGTGAGGTAAGGTGATTGGGATCGCAGTTGGTGACCATCAAGTCGCCGCCGGAAATTGCGCCAGCAACGATGAAGGTGCCGGCTTCAATGCGGTCGGGAATGATTCGATGCTTCGCTCCGCGAAGCCTGGATACTCCCTTTACTTTGATGGTGGACGTTCCGGCGCCTTCGATCTTCGCGCCCATTTTGATGAGGAGATCAGCCAGGTCCTGCACCTCGGGCTCGCGCGCGCAGTTCTCCATCAGAGATTCGCCGTCCGCGAGCGAGGCCGCCATGAGCAGATCTTCGGTTCCGGTTACGGTGATCTTGTCAAAGACGATGTGGCCACCCTTCAGTCGATCGGCACGAGCTTCAACGTATCCGTGTTCCTGTGTGATCTTTGCTCCGAGCTTTTCGAGGCCTTTCAGGTGGAGATCGATTGGACGCGCGCCAATGGCGCAGCCGCCCGGCAGGGAAACGCGTGCGTGCCCAAACTTTGCCACGAGCGGACCAAGGACCAGCGTGGAAGCACGCATAGTCTTAACCAGCTCGTAAGAGGCTTCGGGAGTATTCAGGTTGCGGCAGTTGATGGTGGTGCGATGCTGCGCGCGACCATAGCCGAGCTCAACTTCGGCTCCCATGGCGACGAGAAGTTTGCGTTCGGTCTCGATGTCGCGCACCTGGGGAATGTTCTCGAGGACAACGGGCTCTTCGGTGAGGAGGGCCGCTGCCATGGCGGGCAAAGCCGCGTTCTTCGCTCCACTGATGCGGACGGTTCCAAGCAGGGGACTGCCACCGCGAATCACAA
>CAZBCQ010000122.1:6386-12605 GCA_964490255.1 uncultured Terriglobales bacterium
TTCGCTCCACTGATGCGGACGGTTCCAAGCAGGGGACTGCCACCGCGAATCACAAACTTATCCATTCAACTAAGACCACCTGATAAGAGCTGAAGTTCCATTGTACGGAAAATGACGGCAAGATTTTGAAACTGAGGTGCAATGAACCTAAAAATCTACCGGCGAGAAGGGCGGATCAGGTTGATGGCCTTGCGCACCTGGCCGTCCGCTGATTTCAGCGCCTTCTTTGCTTGTTCCTTTGATGACGACGTTTTTAGCATTACCAGCGCTAAGGGAAGGCTCCATCCGGCAGCTTTCAGGGCCTTTGACGCCTCGTTGCGGGGTACGCCTGTTGTCTTTTCAATGATGGCGAGGCTCCGTTCGCGTAACTTCTCATTACGCGGCTGCACGTTTACCATCAGGTTGCCATAAACGTAGCCGAGGCGGACCATCGCCCCCGTGCTGATCATGTTCAGCACCAGCTTCTGTGCGGTGCCTGCTTTCATACGCGTGGATCCGGAGAGCACTTCAGGTCCGATATCGATGACAATCGCGAGATCGGTCGCTTGTTCCAGGGCAGAATTGTGGTTACAAACGACGGCCACGGTGTTCGCGCCCTTCTTCCTCGCGTACTTAAGAGCGGCCACCGTGTACGGAGTGCGGCCACTGGCGGCGATGCCGACGACGACATCTCTCTTGCCGGGCTTGCGGCGCGCTATGTCTTTCTTGCCCAGATTCAGCGAGTCTTCCTCGTCTTCAACTGCGGAGTGCAGCGCTTTTTCCCCGCCGGCGATGACGTGCTGAATGCGCTTCTGGTTAATGCCGAAGGTTGGGGGAATTTCCGAGGCATCCAGCGCTCCCAGCCGGCCGCTGGTTCCGGCTCCGACGTAAATCAAGCGGCCGCCTTCGCGAAGCGACTCAGCGACGATGTCGATGGCTTTGGCGACCTGTGGCAGTGTTTTTTGCACCGCGATCGCGACGCTCTGATCTTCATGATTGATAGCGCGCGCGATCTCGAGGGCACTCATTTCGTCCAGGTTCAGCGTGTTGGGATTCTGCTGCTCGGTCGCGAGCTTCGACAGATCGAGATCTTGGGTCCGCGATTTCATCCTCTGTCTCCGGATTGGATCGCTCCGACCACTGCGTCATGAAACGCGGGACGAACTTCTTTGATCTTTTGCGAGCTTCGATCCGGCCAGGTGCGATTGGTCAGCAGTACGACGGCGAGCTGCTTTTCCGGATCGATCCACAAGGAAGTCCCGGTGAATCCGAGATGGCCGAAGGAACTTGGGGAAAAATATTGGCCGGCCTGCGACGGTGGTGTGGGCTTGTCCCAGCCGAGGCCGAAGCGGGTGCTTCCGGGAAATGTGTGATCCTGAGTAGTGAAAAGCTCGATGGTTTCGGGCCTTATCAGGCCACAACCGCCCGCCAGCATGCATTGCGCGAAACGGGCGAGGTCGGAGGCGGGAGCAAACAGACCGGCATGCCCCGCGACTCCACCCAGAACCCAGGCATTCTCGTCGTTCACGCCGCCTTGCACAATTCCATTGCGAAAGTCGCGATCGTTCTCTGTGGGTGGGATTCGCGGGAGCAAGGTCGCTTGCGGACGAAACGTGGTCTCGAGCATCTGCAGAGGCCGGAATAGCTCGCGCGTGGAGAAGGAATCGAGGCTTTCGCCCGCGATGCGCGAGACAATTTCCCCCAGCAAAATGAAGCCTATATCGCTGTACTCGGTCACGCTTCCCGGTTCGTTCACGAGTGGCAATTTCATGGCTGATGCGAGCAGTTTGTCGCGCGTGATGAATCGCAAGAAGAGGCGCTCATAGGCGGGAATGCCGGAAGTGTGCGTCAGCAACATGCGGATCGTCACTTGAGAACGCCGGTCGTCATCGGTGGCAAACCCGGGGAGAACGTCAACGACCCTGGCGTCGAGAGGCAGATGGCCGCGATCGTAGAGGATCATCGCGGATGCGGTGGTGGCTACCACCTTAGTGAGTGAGGCGAGGTCGTAGATGGTATCGGCCGCACCGCGCGGCGAGTTCGACTCGTAGGTGAAGCGGCCAAATCCCTGAAGGGCGACGAGGACACCAGAATGGACGATTGCGACGGAGGCGCCGGGGAAAGCTCGATCCTGTATTCCGCGCTTGAGAATGGCAAAGGCCTCAGAGCAGCGGCGATCTTGCCGGTTCAAGTCAGTAGACAGGAGTTCTTTGGGGGACTGGGTCATGAGGGGAGTCAGCGAAATGGTGATCAACTCAGTTCCTATAGAAGAACACCTTCCGCGAGTAATGCAAAGTGGCAGCTGTTACCGAAGTATGCACTCCGCGCGAGAGGGAACGTTTTTCGCGGCGCCGGGAGGGCTATGCTGGTGAGTACAGACAGTAACTCTGCCATACTTGGGCTACTTGAGAATGCAACTTAACCTTAGGGCGTTAGCCCGACTTTTTTTCTCTTTCATCACGTTGGCCGCAATCTGTGCAGCTCAGGTCGCTGAGCCAGTCGCGGGCACGGCATCCGTGAACCGCTTCGCTGCAGTCGATGCGATCCTTGAAAAAGCCGTTCAGGAACAGAATCCGCCGGGCGTGGTAGTCATCGTAGGCCATAACGGCGAGACGGTTTATCGCAAGGCTTTCGGCTATCGCAGCCTGGAACCGCAGCGCGAACCGATAACCATGGACACGATCTTTGACATGGCTTCGCTTACCAAGTGCATGGTGACGGCGACCGGGGTTATGCAGCTGGTGCAGACAGGGCAGGTGCGCCTGAATGATCCGGTCGCGAGGTACATCCCTGAATTTGCGCAGAATGGCAAGCAGGACATTACGATCCGCCAGTTGTTGATTCACTACTCGGGGTTGCCGGAAGATCTTGATCTGAAAACGAGGTGGGATGGCTACGAAACAGCGATCCGCATGGCCATGGAAACGCCGCCAGCTTTTCCGCCGGGCTCGCGATTTCTATATAGCGATATCAATTACATCGTCCTGGGCGAGCTGATTCATCGCGTTTCTGGCCAGCCACTGGACGAATATGCGGCGAAGAACATCTTTGCGCCGCTAGGTATGAGTTGGACGCGTTACAATCCGCCGGCTTATTGGCGGGACCGGATCGAATCGACCGAGTATGATGAGCGCGGTGTCATGCTGCGCGGAGTGGTTCACGATCCCACGGCACGACGCATGGGCGGAGTCGCCGGGCATGCGGGAGTGTTTTCGACTGCGGACGATACGGCCAAATTTGCGAGGGCGATGCTGAACGGTGGTGGACCGATTCTTTCGCCCGTTAGTCTCCAGAAGATGACTACGCCACAACAGCCGCCAAATGATACGGTCGTGCGCGGCATCGGATGGGATATTGATTCCCCCTTTTCGAGTAATCGCGGCGAGTTCCTGCCCGTGGGATCGTACGGACATACGGGATTTACAGGTACTTCGTTGTGGATCGATCCGACGACGAATACCTACGTCATTATCCTGAGCAATGCGGTGCATCCGCGCGGGAAGGGCAGCGTTGTCTCGCTGCGGTCGCGGGTTGCGACTGCTCTTACGGCCGCTTTGGAGTTGACGCCTAGCGAGCAGGACCAGCTGCGAATGAAACAGATGACCGGTTATAACGAAGCCGCCGCTGCTGCCCGGCGCATCACGGTACGCAATGGGGTGGTCAAGACCGGAATCGATGTGCTGGAGGACGACAAATTCGCGCAGCTAAAAGGGAAACACCACATTGGACTGTTGACGAACCAGACCGGCATCGATTCGCAGGGTCGGCGCACGATTGATGTCTTGGCGCATGTGCCGGATGTGGACCTGACAGCGATTTTCAGCCCGGAACACGGAGTGGCTGGGACGCTGGACGCGTTGAACGTTGGCAACACAAAAGATGCGGCGACCGGAATTCCGGTGTACAGCGTCTATGGCGGCACGGATGGGAAGCGGCGGCCACCGGCAGATATCGTGAAGAAGCTGGATGCGATTGTCTTCGATATTCAGGACGTGGGCGTTCGCTACTGGACTTACGAAACAACGTTGGGCTACTTCCTAGAGGCAGCCGCCGCCAACAATGTTGAGTTGATTGTGCTCGATCGGCCCAATCCGGTCACAGGTATGTATGTGAGAGGCCCGATTTCCGATCCTGGCCACGAAAGTTTCACGAACTACCACACGATCCCAGTCCAACATGGAATGACAATTGGGGAATTGGCACGGCTGTTCAACTCCGAACGGCACATCAATGCGCGGCTGACAGTGGTCCCAATGCGCGGCTGGTACCGCGGGGATTGGTTCGACTCCACAGGGCTGATGTGGATTAACGGATCCCCCAACATGCGCAGCCTGAACGAAGCTACGCTCTATCCCGGAGTTGGATTAATCGAGGGGACGAATATCTCTGTTGGACGAGGGACAGATACTCCGTTCGAAGTCGTTGGGGCACCGTGGATCAACTCGCAACAACTTGCTGCTTACCTCAACAGTCGTGGTATTGCCGGAGTACGCTTCGTGCCGGTGAGTTTCACGCCGACATCCAGCGACTACACGAACCAGCTTTGTGGGGGAGTGAACATCATTGTGCTCGATCGCAACGTATTGGATGCGCCAGAGATGGGGATGGAAATAGCAGCAGCGCTGCATCAGCTCTATCCGGCGAAGTGGGACGCTAACAAAATGCCGGAGTTATTTGGGAACCAGGCAGCGTTCAACGAACTGATCGCGGGCGAAGATCCTCGACGCATCAATCAGGAGTTGTTGGACCAAATACAGGCGTTTGAGCAGATCCGGAAGAAATTCCTGATTTATTAAAATCTGGGTTGCCGAGAGTTGTAGAGACCGCCGGGGTTCTATACTGCGGCCATCACCTTGCATCAGAAAGAAGCAGGGAGGACTGGATGATCCGCGTTCTTGTTGGAATCTTAGTTGTAATGTTGACGGGTAGCAGCGCCATCCTCGCACAACAGCCAGCCACTCCGGAGAGCAAACAGGATTCAGCTCCGGCGCTCACCACAGGCGATCACGCCAGCGTAAAAGCAATGGAGCTGCCTGCCGGCACGCAGATTCCGCTCAAACTGCGCCAGGCGATCTCGACAAAGAGCGCGAAGCCCGGAGACGCGGTTTATGCTGAGACCGTGTTTCCCGTGGTGCTGAACGACCGCATCATGATCCCGACGGGCACATACGTACAGGGGCGCATCACCGAAGTGAAGAGGCCCGGACGAGTGAAGGGGCGGGCCGAAATCCTCATGCACTTCACCAGTCTTATTTTCCCGAACGGCTACACCGCTATTCTGCCGGGCTCGGTGCACAACATGCCCGGATCGGAAGCGCAGCATGTCAAAGGTGAAGAGGGCACGGTTCAGCAGAATCCCGATACAGGTAAGGACGCGGGAACAATCGCCAAGACTGCCGGCGCAGGAGCGGGAATCGGCGGACTGGCAGGACAGAGCGTTAAGGACGCAGCTATCGGAGGCGGCGTAGGCGCAGCCGCAGGGCTGATCGCAACCCTGGTCACCCGCGGCGCTGACGTCATGCTGCCAGAGGGAACTTCGGTCCAGATGGTGCTGCAACGTCCTCTTACGCTGGACGAAACCAAGCTGAGCAAGAGACCCGTTTCGTATTAGCCAGCAAGTGCGTGGCTGGGGGACAGGCAGGATTGCCAGTCCTACACTCCTGTTACACTTTTCTGTCCAATGCCGGCCATTGCTTACTTTGAATGCTCCAAGTGCGGGGAGCACCTTTCTCCCGAAAAGCCTCAGACTATCTGCCCAAAAGACGGCGGGTCGCTCTACGTCCGTTACGACCTCCAGAAGATTCGCGAGAAGGCATCTCGAGACTCGATAGCGTGCGGTCCAGCGACTATGTGGCGCTATGCTGCGGTGCTGCCGGATGCTGAGCCAGTAACTCTGGGCGAGGGTTTTACGCCGATGCTGGCGAGCCGACACGATCGGAACGTTTGGATCAAGGATGAGGGACTGAATCCGACGGGGTCATTCAAGGCGCGCGGTCTGTGCATGGCTGTCACGATGGCAAAGGCTTACGAAATCACGAAGGTAGCGGTGCCTTCTGCGGGCAATGCAGCGAGCGCTCTGGCTGCATACGCGGCTGCGGCAGGAATAGAAGCGCATATCTTCATGCCGAAGGATGTGCCGCAAGCGAATCTGGTCGAGTGCCAGTCTTATGGCGCGAAGGTCACGTTGGTCGATGGGCTGATTAGCGACTGCGCACGCATGGTGAATGAACGCAAGCAGGC
>CAZBCQ010000123.1:0-12399 GCA_964490255.1 uncultured Terriglobales bacterium
CGCTTGCGGTCGGCGCCCTGCGGATCCTCAATGCCGAGCTTTTCCAAGCCGAGCATCGCCATGCGCACGCCCAGCACCTGGCCGGCGCAAAGGTGTCCGTGGGCCTGGGCAGCATCTCGTAGCAGTTCATCCAGTGACTTCATATAACTTTCGATGCGACGGCGAATGGAAGATTACGAGCCTGTCACTTCGCATCGCTATCCGTATCGCTGTCGTCCTTGGTTGCCATTTCCGTAGCGTGGGCGTGAATTGTAAATACGACCTTCTGTCCGCCCGAGGGCTGAAAAGTTACCCGCGTTGGCTCACGTTGCCAGTCAGGAGCGGCGCATTCGGAATCCGGCGTGTCGCCGTTCTTTGCTTTGCCGAGTTCCTGCCTGACTACCGCTTTCTTTTGCCCAAGTTGCGACACGATGGCGAAAACGCGTTCGCCATTATCGGAGATGCCGCAATAGGCCGCAAAGTCGCGAAACCAGACGACCTCGGAGTAGAAAGGATCGAATAAGGGCAACGTTAATGGCGAAACCCTCCCGGTACTGCGATCAATCACCAGCCATCCTCCGCGCTGCCACTTCCAGCGATGTGCTTTATTCCCTTCATCTTCCGGGAGCCAGTCGTTCAGCCTGTATGCCTTGCGCACCACCAAGAGCCGGTCGGTCACGTCATGCGGCTCTCCTATGGTGAACTCTTTGACCTTGGCGTCGACTAGCAGGGGACGAATTTTAATCTCGATTTTCTGTTTTTCTTCGGGGCCAATAAATAGTGGGACAGTCGTCCATTTTCCGAAAGTGATGACATGCGGCTTGCTTGCGGCCCATGCCGCATCGGCCAACGCGCACGATATAAAGATTATGAATACAGTCAATTTGCGTGCCATAACCAAAGCGTACGCCCGCCGGGCATTTCCCTCAATTCTGTAATGCAACCATTCGGCTTGGATTGACCTCACACGAGCAATGGACCTGGTTGGCCCTCATCACCGACGTGTGCCAAGAATACTGATCGTCGACGATAATCGTGACAATGCTTACCTGTTGAAGGAATTGCTTTCGCGGTATGACTACGAGATCGCGACGACAAACAATGCCGAAGAGGCGGAAGAAGACATTCGTGCCAATCCGCCAGATCTGATCCTGTTGGATGTGGTGATGCCCGGGCGCTCCGGCTACGAACTCTGCCAGGAATTGAAATCCCGTCCAGAAACCCGCCTCATCCCAATTGTGTTGATCACCGGACTCACGGATCGCGAAGACAAGATCCGCGGAATCGAAGTTGGCGCTGACGATTTTCTCAACAAACCCATCTTCCCGGAAGAATTGTTCGCCAGGGTAAAGTCCCTTCTTAAGCTGAAAGAGTTTACGGATGAACTGGAAAATGTCGAAGACGTGCTTATGACGCTGGCGCTGAGCGTAGAGGCGCGCGATCCCTATACTGCCGGACATTGCGAACGGTTGGCCGCCTACGCCGTGCAACTGGGAACGTCTCTTAACCTCGGTCAAGAAGAGCTCACGGCATTGCGCCGCGGTGGTTTCCTGCACGACATTGGGAAGATCACGGTTCCAGACGAAATTCTCAAAAAAGGCGCGAATCTCACGCCGGCGGAGTGGCAGGTCATGCGGCAGCACCCGGTCGCCGGGGAAAACATCTGCCGGCCGCTGAAGTCCCTTCGCCCCATTCTGCCTATCATTCGTAACCACCACGAGCACTGGAACGGAAGCGGATATCCAGACCGCCTGGTGGGAACGGAGATCCCGCTACTCGCGCGCGTTTTGCAGGTGGTTGATGTCTACGATGCCCTGCGCACCGCGAGGCCCTATAAACCTGCGCTTTCGCACGATCAGGCAGTTAGAACCATGCAGGAGGAAGCACGGCGCGGACTCTGGGATGCTGAATTGGTGGAGGGCTTCCTGCACCTGGTGGAGCGAGAGAAGGCAGCCTAAACCGGCCAGCTGACGGACAAAACTGGACAGCTCACAACGATTTATTTATCGCTAACCGGCGAGGCGGATAACAAGTAGAATCGAGCGTGCGTCTAAGTTCCTGATGAAATCGCCCAGCTATACCATCGTTATTCCGGCCTACAACGAAAGCCCACGCATTTCGGCTTCGCTCGACCACATTCTTTCCTTCGCCGAACAGCGGCAATGGGAGCTCGAAATCATTGTCATCAATGATGGCTCCCGGGACAACACTGCGGAGATTGTGCGGAGTTACGCGCGCAAGAATCCGTGCGTGCGATTGCTCGAAAACCCGGGAAATCGGGGCAAGGGCTACAGCGTGCGAAATGGAGTGCTGGCAGCGCGCGGCGATGTGATTCTCTTTACCGACGCCGATTTGTCATCGCCGATCGAGGAAGCACCGAAGCTTTTTGCGGCTTTGCACAAAGGCGCAGATATGGCGATCGGTTCCCGATGGCTCCAGGTGGAATTGCAGAACAAGCGTCAGCCACTCTATCGCCAGGTGTTCGGACGCATCTTCAACCTGCTGCTTCGTGCGACACTTGGACTTCCTTACAAAGACACACAGTGCGGATTCAAAGCTTTTTCGCGTTCCGTTGGGGAAGCGGTCTTTTCCCGCCAGATGATCGATCGCTGGGGCTTTGACCCGGAGATCCTGTTCCTGGCGCGCAAGATGGGCTACAAAATCACGGAAGTGCCGGTCGAGTGGGCGCATGACAGCCGGTCCAAGATCAATCCGGTGACCGACGGTTTCAAGATGTTCATGGAGATGCTCTGGATTCGCTGGGCTAGCACATCGGGAAGGTATGACAAAGCCAAGGCGGAGCCAAGCCTCGTTACTTCCAAATCTGCTTAGCGCAAGAGCTAAGCAGTCGCGTGGCGGGTCGCATTACCCGCCAATGGCACCGTGACCGCGCCACGCCCCTCATCGGCCTTGACGGTCAACTTGGTCGCGCAAGCCGAGCACAGCCAAAAGTATTCGACTTTGCGATGCGGTTTCCGCTGCGAGTTGGTCGGGCCCGTCAGTTGGTTGGCGGTCACTTCGATTTCAAATAATCGGCCCTCACGGAAATAGCGAAAAGAAGCCGAGCATACCGGATTCGCGCACTTCGATACCATATTAGCCCTCCGGCCTTTTAATAATTATATCTGTGGATAGAAGACAAGATTCTCTGATCCAGATGATCGAAACCCAATTTTAAATCGATTTGCCTACAGCGTGGGACCTGTGGAAATCAATAACCGATGAATTTTTACTATCGCGGCTATTAGAAGAAAGCGGGGGCGATGAATCTTGTTCCTTTGATGATGTCGTGTCGTTCCGTTAATGGGAATTGGCAGCGGCAACTTCTACTTTCACCGGAACACGCGAACGGGCGAAATCTTCAAGACGCAATTCGAGTCCGCCGAATTCAGGATGGTCGTTGTGCTCCATCGTGAACGCGATGTCTAAGGTATCGCCCACGACAAGACTTTCCTGTGCACAGCGCTCGGCCATTCGCCATGCCAGGGCGTCCCATTTTCGACCCGCGTTCCCGGTGTGGCTAAAACGAAACTTCACGTGCTTGTCTTTGATTGTCTTTGGAGGCAGTAGCAAGCGCGCATTTCGGGTGACAAGGACTGGTTGAGGGTTCCCCATTCCGAATGGTTCCAACTGAGCGATGCCATGAAACAACTTCGGTCCAATCTCGTCCCACTCGACCTCGGCATCGACCTTCAGCACGGGTACGAAGTCAGCTTCGGTAAGCCGTTCGCGAGCGTACAAATCAAGGCGGTTGCGTAACTCTTCAATTCGTTCGCAGGGCAGAGCCATTCCCACCGCATGAGCGTGACCGCCGAAGCGCGTGAACAGTTCGCGGCAGGATTCCAGCGCTTCCAGAAGATGGAAATTGTGGATCGAGCGTCCGGAACCATGCGCTTCATCGCCGTCGCGCGAGAGCACCAGAGCCGGCCTGCCATGGCGCTCGACAACACGAGTGGCAGCAATACCGATGACGCCTCGGTGCCAACCTTCGCCATCCAGCACCAGGCAGTAGGCATCGCGCAGTTCCGGTGCGCCCGCAACGCGCTCCTCGATTTCCTTCACGATCTCAGCTTCCTGCTGCTGGCGTTCGCCGTTGAGAACAGTAAGGCGTTCCGCAATTTCGCGGGCACGCTTCGGATCTTTCTCGCTGAACAATGCAATCACCGTTGCGGCGACGTCCATGCGCCCGGCGGCGTTAAGCCGTGGAGCAACGCGAAACGCGATGTCACCTGTCGTGATCGGGCGCGAACCGTCTAGGGCTGAGACTTCGAGGATTGCCTTGAGACCGGCGTTCACTGGCTGGCGCAGCCCATCCAAACCCAGCTTGGTGAAGATGCGGTTTTCGCCGACGAGCGGAACGGCGTCGGCGACCGTGGCAATCGCAACGATCTTGATGAACGATGGCAGCAGTCGCGCGCGGCCCGACTCTTCCAGCAACGCCTGAGCAACCTTGAAGGCAACTCCTGCGCCGCAAAGCGCCTTGCATGGATACCCGCAGCCGGACTGGTTTGGATTCAACACCGCGAGTGCCTGCGGTATGCCCTGCTCGGTTTCAGGCAGATGATGATCGGTGACGATCAGGTCGACGCCCACCCGCTTTGCGGCTTCCGCTGCTGCGAAGGCGCGAATGCCAGTGTCCACACTAATGATCAAGCGCACACCAGCGGCGGCCGCACGCTCGATCACTTCGTCCTTCATGCCGTAGCCCTCTTTGATCCGGTGGGGCACATGAAAGTCGACACAGCCTCCGCAGATCTCGATGGCAGTCTTGAGAATGACGATCGCGGTAGTGCCGTCGACGTCGTAGTCGCCGTAAATCAGGATGCTTTCTTTGCGCTCGATCGCTGCGCGGATTCGCTCGACCGCCGCACGCATCCCAAACATGGCGTATGGCGAGTGCAGACCGGCGAGAGTAGGGTACAGAAAGCTTTGCGCGTCTTCCGCCGTAGCGATGTTGCGATTGACAAGGAGTCGAGCGACGGCCCGTGGCAGTTTGAGAGCCTGTTGGAGTTCACTTACCCGGCTTTGATCGGCCTCTCGAAAAATCCAGCGCACGGCTCAGGTTCTCAGGAGTACTAGATGTCAGGGTACACCAAGACCGGTGTGAATTTCTGAATGCGAGTGCAGATTGCGAGCGCCAGCTCAAGCGGTTCTTACTTCAGACTTCGCCTCGGACTTCATCCCGTCGCTTATCTTTCGTCGTCCTGATCCGTTTCGAAGGGGATGCCGCCAAGGTCCTCAGCCATATCGAGCAGCCGTTGGTACCGCTCGTACCATTCGGTAGAGATTTCGCACACAAAAATCGACCCCTGGTGGGGGAAACCAAGCTGAACGAAGCCAGTCTTTCCGACGTAGGTGCGCAGCCAGCGCGCTTCTTCCACATCTTCCTCGCTGGCGTAAGCCGCGTTGCGCAGACGTTCTACCAGGAAGTCGACGTCCTCGCGGTCAAGAAGCAGGTGATTCATGGTCAGGAAAGTAGCTCCACTATGCTTCGCCAACTCCACAAAGTCTTTCCAGGTTTCCAGGTTCGAGTCGAGATCCCACGTGATGGTCTGGACCTCCTCCCCGACATACCCCGGGAACCTTTTCATGCCATGGCCTTCGATAAAGGCAATCATGTCATCTTTGATTGTGGTGAGATCTTCCTGCATGAGAAGCATATTTCCCCGCCCCTTCCGCTCTCAGGAGGTGGGCCTCCAAGACACATGATACTCCCGGTCAGCAACACAAGATGCGGAAACGAGCAACAACGCTGCGGCTAGACCGTGCTGTTCGAAGCAGGAGTCGGTTACGAAGCTCGGTATGGTAAACTTGTTTGTTTCCCTATACTTGTCTACGCAAACATGCTCTTTTCCAAGGAATACGTAGGTTACTTAGCCAAGCGACTCACGAAAAAGTTAGGCGAAGGTGAGTTCATCGAAGCTCCCGAAATCGGTCCGGTGACGGAGCGCGTCCATGCTGCCTTACTGGACGAATTGACACTGGAAGACCGAATCAATGACGAAGTGCGCGCCATTCTCGAAGCCTATTCTGACGAGATGCGGAAGAGCGGCGCCAACTACCAGGAAATGTTCAAGAAAGTGAAGAACGAGCTGGTGCGCAAATATAAGGCGGTCCTGTGAGAATCAGTCGCGACAAAGTGAATCGCCTCGCTCATTCGGTTACCGACGCTCTGGCCGACATGGACAAAGTGGACTTTATCGAGGATCGGAACACGATTCGGCTGGAAGTCCGGCGCATTCTGGAAGAGTTGTTCAACGAAGAAGCCAAAATCGATCAGGCTGCCCGCGCCAAGATTGAAAACCAGAAGCGCACCATCCTGGAAGGAAGTCAGGAATGGGACATCCTCTACCGCAAGTATTACAACGAGGAAGTCAAGAAGCTTGGCATTTAGCGGCCTCCGCATTAGTTCTAGTACGCACGATTCGTGACCTGTTACCGGAGTAACCCGTCTGGTAATTGCCCCTTAGGTCACCCCCTCCTATATTCATTGAAGCCCAGGAATAAAGGCGGGAATCAGTGCACTACTTGGGATTGTTTGCGGGGGGCACACTTTTATCTGCTCTCCTGACTCGCTACGTACGAAATAGA
This sequence comes from uncultured Terriglobales bacterium, assembly GCA_964490255.1. Taxonomy (GTDB): domain Bacteria; phylum Acidobacteriota; class Terriglobia; order Terriglobales; family Acidobacteriaceae; genus JAJPJE01. The sequence continues at coordinate 6,571 of CAZBCQ010000123.1, forward strand.
GCTCGCAAGAATGGCTGGGGATGCTGCCCGCTGCGCGATCGCGATGTGCATACATCGTTAATGCCTCGCGTCGGCGGAATCGGCGTTTACCTGGCTGTACTGATCACGATTTCCGCGGCATTGCTTCTGAGCAGCTTGCTCGGACACAAGCTCGAGTTCTCCCGCTTTCAACTGCTATGGATTCTGGGTTGCGGCACTCTGGTCTTCCTGCTTGGGCTCCTCGACGACCTTAAGAATCTCAATCCATACGCCAAGTTCAGCGTTCAAGTGCTCGCAGGCACACTGCTCTATTGCGGCGGATTACGCATTTCGGTGATCCCTATCCTGTTCGGACCCAAAGTACTTGGGATCTTCATTTCACTCCCGCTAACGATTGTCTGGGTGCTGCTGATTTCGAATGCATTCAACCTGATCGACGGACTCGATGGTCTCTCGGCCGGATCGGCCCTGTTCTCGACCGTGGTTGTTTTCGTCGTCTCGCTGTTTAGCGGCAACATTCTTGTGTCTGTGCTCGCGACCACGCTCGCCGGAGCACTCATTGGATTTCTTCGTTACAATTTCAATCCGGCAACCATTTTCCTTGGTGACTGCGGAAGCCTGTTCGTTGGCTTCATGCTGAGCGCGTTGTCCATCGCAGGAGCGCAGAAGGACACGACGCTGGTTGCGGTCACGATTCCGCTGGTCTCGTTCGGTTTACCCCTGATCGACACAGGGCTGGCGGTGATTCGCCGATTCCTGGCGGGGCGACCGCTGTTCTCCGCAGACCGAAATCATATTCATCATCGTCTTCTGCAAATGGGATTCAGTCATCGCCAGGTGGTCATCATCCTTTATGGCGTTTCGGCCGGGCTTGGACTACTGAGCCTGCTGATGCTCGACGAGGGCGGTGGCTCTGTTGGTGTAGTTCTCATCATTGTGGGATGCGGCATCATTTTTGGCGTGCAACACCTTGGCTACCATGAGTTCGCCGAATTGCGGCGGGCGGCCGAACGCACGATCGCGCAGAAACACATGATTGGCAACAACCTGGCCCTGCGACGCGCCTCCGAGGAACTTCTCGCTGCCGAAGATCTGTCGCAGGTTTGCTCGATAGTCAAGACGGCATTCAGTGACAACGCATTCGAGGAACTGGACCTGAAGCTGGGCTTTTTGGGTTCGCCTTCGCAAGAGGACGCAGAGTGTCTCGAAGAAGATTTTGATGGTAGTTGGCACTTCCGCTGGTCACGAGAGTGGCTTTCAGGGCAGCGACTTCGCGGTTCCGCTGCATGGACCCTTTCGATTGAGTTGGCGCACGCAACCTTGTCTCTGACCAGAAGCAATAGTCTGGATCCCATTCAGGTGGATATCGGCCTGCTGACTTCGGAATTCCAGCAGGCGCTCTCGGTTGCAGTGGACCGTTCCATGGCGATTCACCCGCCACGCCCAGCGCTTGTGCGGCATGTTTCCCAACGAGCAGCCGAGGCGTACCAATAGGTTCGTGTAACCTACATGGGGCTGATTTATACTCGCCTCACCTGTGAAACCTTGCACTGATTCGCTCCGTTGCAGGGGTTGGTCAGTTGTTGCGCACTCGGAATTCGGCAGGGAGCGGTCGCTTGTCCATCGGCATTGGAAAACCTGAAGGACTGACTGGAACTTCGCCTCTAGAGAGTGGCAGAGGAAGAGGATTCCGGGTGAGCGTTCTGGTGCCCGTCTACAACGAACGGCACGTGGCCGAGGCCGCGATCCGGCGAGTGCTCAGCCTCTCCGATCCACTGATCCGCGACCTTCAGATCATTGTTGTGGACGACTGCAGCACCGATGGCACCAGTGAGGTGCTCATAAAGCTGGCAGCGCAAGAGCCACGAATCCACCTGATCCGTCACGAGAAGAACAAAGGCAAGGGCGCGGCAGTACGGACCGCGATTGCCGCCGCCACCGGCGATATCTGCCTGATCCAGGACGCCGACTTCGAATACAATCCTGCGGACATTCCCTCGCTGCTCGTTCCATTCGCCGAAGAAGGAGCGGACGCAGTCTTCGGATCGCGGTATATGTCAGCGCAGTATCGGCGTGCCCTGATGCACCGGCATACGCTGATGAACAAAGGCCTGACGGCGCTCAGCAACTGGTTCACCGACCTTCATCTGACCGACATGGAGACCGGATACAAGGCCATCAATACGGTCTTGCTGAAGTCCATTCCAATTCGCAGCAATGATTTCCGCTTCGAAGTCGAGATTACGTTCAAACTGGCGAAACGCGGTGCACGTATCTTCGAAGTCCCGATCCGATATCTGCCGAGAACTCGCGCCGAAGGCAAAAAGATTGGCGCCAAGGACGGATTCCGCGCGATCTTCGCCATGCTTCGTTGGGCTCTGATCGACGATCTCTTTCAGAAAGATGAGTACGGGACCCGGCTGGTTTCCGAGTTGGAAAAGGCTCGCCGCTTTACGCTTTGGCTAGGGAGCACGATTCGTCCTTACGTCGGAGATGCGGTGCTGGAGGTCGGGGCCGGCGTGGCCAGCATTACCAATCAGTTCATCCCGCGAGATCTTTACGTCGCCGCAGAATCAAATCCGCACTACCTGCGTTTTCTTCAGTCCTACGCAATGGGCAAACCTTACGTCCGGGTCGCCGAGTTTGATCCCGCACGCGAAGAAAGCTATCGCGCAATGGGTGAGCGATTCGATACCGTGCTGATGTTGAACGTCCTAGATACTCTGCCCGATCCCGAAGCTGCCTTGGTGTGGGTATGGAATTGTCTCAAGCCGGGAGGCCGCGTCATTGTTCAGGTCCCGCAGGGGCAAAGCCGTTTCGGCACTCTCGACGAGGAACGCGGCAGACGGAAACGCTTCGCAGCCGACGAACTCACTTTCATGTTGTCGCGGAGTGGATTCCGCAGCCCGAGCATCCTCGATTTCAACCGTCTCTCCGTACCAGGATGGATGCTGAACAATAAACTGCTTAAGCGCAGGCGTTTCTCGCGCATTCAACTGAAGTTCATGGATACGATCCTGCCCCTCTTCCGGCACCTCGAGTGGATCTGGCCTTGGCACGGTCTAAGTCTTATCGGAATCGCGATCAAGGATAATTAAACAGCCATCGCGCTGATCGGCAGTTCTGAACCAGCCATTCTGAACGAAGCTGCGTCCAATCAGGTTGTTGTTGTCTTCTTTCCGATTACAATCGATAGCGGCACGGAGGGCGTAGCTTGCAGATCGCTGTAGTTGGTTCCGGATACGTAGGATTGGTCGCTGCTGCCTGCTTTGCGGAGATCGGGCACGATGTTATTTCCATTGATAATGACGCCCAGAAGATTGCCCGCTTGCAGCAGGGGGAGATTCCTATTCATGAGGAATATCTTCCTGAGCTTCTGAGGCGTCATCGGGAGAACCGGCTGAAGTTTTCGACCGATCTGGTGGGAGCGGTGCGGCAGAGTTCAGCCATTTTTATCGCGGTGGGAACGCCGTCAACCGAGGAGGGCGATGCAGACCTCTCCTACGTGGAATCCGTATCACGTGCGGTGCCTGGCGCTATCAACGATTACAAAATTGTCGTGGAAAAGAGCACCGTCCCGGTGTTCACCAGCAATTGGATACGAAAAGTGATGCTGCTCGACGGCGCTCCTGCCGAGTTGTTTGATGTCGCCTCCAATCCTGAATTTCTGCGCGAAGGGACGGCGGTGGTGGATTTTCTTTACCCCGATCGTATCGTGACGGGTGCCGAGACCGCGCGCTGTTCCGATGTTTTACGTGAGATTTACCGTCCACTGACCGACGGCTCGTATTACTCGCGCCCGGATCGCACCCCTATTCCCGTTCCCGCGAAGTGGTCGCCTCCAGCACGCCTGATCGCGACGAGCACCAAGAGCGCAGAAATCATCAAGCACGCTTCGAACGCCTTCCTGGCGACAAAGATTTCCTTCATCAACGCCGTTGCTAACATTTGCGAATCCGTCGGCGCCGATGTGAAAGAGGTCTGCGACGGAATTGGCTCCGACTCGCGCATCGGAAACCGCTTCCTGAGTCCCGGAGTCGGCTATGGTGGCTCGTGTTTCCCCAAAGATCTGAAGGCGTTTCGCCATGTTGCCCGCGAGAATGGATATGACTTCAGCTTGCTCTCGGCGGTTATCGCGATCAACGAGGAGCAGCGCGCACGGTTTCTGCGAAAAGTACGCACCGCGCTGTGGACCTTGAAGGGGAAGAAACTCGCTGTTCTCGGACTCGCTTTCAAAGGAGGAACGGACGATATCCGCGAATCTCCCGCGATCGAAATCGTGAGAAGCCTGCTGAGAGAAGGCTGTGAAATTCGCGCGTACGATCCTGCTGCAAGTGAACGCGCGCGTGAGGTGCTGCCTACTCAGGGAGTTTCCTATCTGGACTCGCCGTACTCCGCGGCTCAAGGCGCCGACGCCCTCTTGATCCTGACGGATTGGTCCGGCTTCGCGGATCTCGAACTCGAGCGGCTGCGGTCTTCGCTCGCGTATCCCATCATTGTGGATGGTCGCAATCTCTACGATCCGGCAACCATGTCCAGTCATGGATTCCTGTACTACAGCATCGGGCGTCCCGATGTGCAACCGGCTCGTGAGCGTGAAAAATCAGCGAGGATGGCCACCTTTTCCTCAGGGAAGGTGGATTAAGCCATGCGTGTTCTAGTTACGGGAGGGGCCGGATTTCTGGGCTCCCATCTTTGCGATGCTCTCCTCGGCGAAGGCCATGAGGTGATTGCTCTCGACAACCTGGTGACAGGTCGCCGCGAGAACATTGAGCACCTTGCGAATGAAGCGCGCTTCGAATTCTTCGAAACCGACGTTTGCCGCGAGTTCGATTGTGGTCCGGTCGGTTACGTCTTTCACCTTGCATCGCCCGCCAGCCCGATCGATTACATGATCCACGGCATTGAGACGCTGCAGGTGGGAAGCATCGGAACGTTCAACGCGCTCGAGTACGCACGCCGGCACCGCGCAAAATTTTTCCTGGCCTCAACCTCCGAGTGCTACGGTGATCCCGCCGTTCACCCGCAGAACGAGAGTTATTGGGGTAATGTAAATCCTATCGGTCCACGATCTGTCTATGACGAGGCCAAGCGTTTCTCGGAAGCCGCCACCATGGCCTACCTTCGGTATCACAACGTGGACACTCACATTGTCCGCATCTTCAATACGTATGGGCCGAAGATGCAGATCAATGACGGGCGCGTGATTCCCAATTTCATGAAGCAGGCCCTCACCGGCGAAGACCTGACCGTTTTCGGCGACGGCACGCAAACGCGCAGCTTCTGTTACGTGTCGGATGAGATTGACGGGATCGTTCGTCTCGCGCACTCGGACGAACACGAGCCGACGAATATCGGCAACCCCGTCGAATTCACCATACTTGAGTGCGCGGAGAAGGTCTTGGAAGTGACCGGATCGAAAAGCAAGATTGTTTTCGAAGCGCTACCGCAAGACGATCCCAAGCAGCGATGTCCGGATATCACCAAGGCCCGTACACTGCTCGGTTGGGAACCGAAAATTGATCTTGCCGCGGGACTGAAGCTCTCTCTCGACTACTTCAAGTCCGCTATCGCTAAAAGCACCGTCGCGGCAAAATAGTACTCAGCGGTTCCAGCAATGGATCAGTTGGTCCGTCCCGCTGTTTGGGACGCCGGAACCACTCAACTGCAGGTTGCAGTCGTTCACGGGGTTGGGAACCACGCGGACCGATTGCACCTCTGGTTTTCCGAGCATCACTACTCCCAGGACAATTACTACAACGAAATACCTGCCGGATCTCATGGACGCCCCCTTAGATCGCTCTTCAACTTGGACGGCCTTCTCCCACGAAAGTCACCGGATTCGTCACA
>CAZBCQ010000124.1:0-12280 GCA_964490255.1 uncultured Terriglobales bacterium
CCACCTTCTTCTCGGCTTCGTTCATCTTGATGATCTTGAACTCGTGCTCCTGGCCCGGTTCCAGCTTCAGCGGCTGTCCATTGGCGTCTACGGCTTCAGAGTTGTGGCAGAGTCCCTCGACTCCTTCCGCCAACTCGACAAACGCTCCGAAGCTCGCCAGGCGCAGTACCTTGCCGTGAACCACGTCGCCCACTCGATGCTGCTGGAAGAAGGTCTCCCAGACGTCGGGCTGCAACTGCTTGATACCCAGCGACAGGCGGCGATTCTCGGGCTCGATTCCGAGCACGATGGCCTTCACGCGGTCACCCTTCTTCAATACTTCCGAAGGATGCTTCACGCGCTTGGTCCAGCTCAGGTTGCTGACGTGTACCAGGCCATCGATGCCGTCTTCGATCTCGATGAACGCTCCGAAGTCGGTGAGGTTGCGAACACGGCCTTCCACGGTGCTGTTGATGGGGAACTTGTCGCCCAGCGACTCCCATGGATTGGTCTGCAGCTGCTTCAGCCCGAGCGAAATGCGGCGCTCGGTCGGATTCACGTTGAGCACGACGGTCTCGACTTCGTCACCAACATTGACGATCTTCGAGGGATGCTTCATGCGCTTGGACCAGGTCATCTCGCTGACATGGACCAGGCCTTCAATGCCCTGCTCCAGTTCAACGAAGGCGCCGTAGTCGGTCACGCTGATCACGTGTCCCTTAACGTGCGCGCCAACCGGGTAACGCTCGGCGGCGTCGAGCCACGGGTCAGGCGTGAGTTGCTTGAATCCGAGCGACACGCGCTGCTTATCTTTATCGAACTTGAGGACCTTCACCTGGATCTGATCGCCCACCTGGACGAGATCGCGCGGGTGAGTGAGGCGTCCCCACGACATGTCGGTCACATGGAGCAGGCCATCAATGCCGCCCAGATCAACGAACGCGCCGTAGTCGGTGAGGTTCTTCACCGTTCCGGTGAGAATCGCGCCTTCCTCGAGGTGCTCCATGGTCTTTTCGCGCTTGGCGGAGACTTCCTCGTCGAGGATCTGCTTGCGCGAGGCCACGATGTTGCCGCGCTTCTTGTTCAGCTTGATGACGCGGACATCAAATTCCTGTCCTTTCATCCCATCGAGATTCCGAACTGGACGCACATCTACCTGGGAACCGGGGAGGAACGCTCGTGCCCCGAGGATATCTACGGTGAGGCCACCCTTGATCCGGTCGATCACGCGAGCGCGGATCGGGCGCTTCTCGTTGTAGGCGGCTTCGATCTCGTCCCACGCGCGCAGACGCTGCGCCTTCTGGTGGGAGAGGTGAATGTAGCCTTCCTCGGTTTCACCCTTCTCGATCATGACGTCGATCTCTTGACCGGGGTGAACAGTGACGTTCCCTTCGTGATCGCGTACTTCGGAGACGGGCACGACGCCTTCGGACTTCATGCCTACGTCGACCATCACGTACTGGTCGGTGACTTTGACCACCGTGCCTTTAATGACGCGATCTTCGCTGGTTACGGTTTCGGTTTCGGGAGTAAATGTTTCCAGTGCAGTTGCGAAATCTTCCATGGTTTCTTTTTCTGTTCGAACAGGACCCGGACCTGGCCGAGTTTCGGCAGCCGGAGCGGACTGTGAATTGGATTGAGTGTCGGTACTTGCTGCATTCTGACCCACCGCTGTGCTATCCGCGGTTGGTGCAGATTGGGACTGATCGTGATCGAGTGCGGTTTCGTCGAACAAGGCCATTTTAAGAGCGACCGATGCGCCCAGAGGGCGACGGTGGTATGAATTTGCGGACTGCTGGCTTGGTGCGTCGAGGTGTTTGCCCGAGTTGCGGGCTGAGACTTATCCAGCGGCCTGAGTCTCTGGAGCGATAGCACTCCTAGGGACTTTTCGACTATAGCAACGGCCTGCGAAGAGTGTCAAACACGCGAAACAGCTTCTTCCAACACCAATTACGCAAATTGCACAACAGCTACCGCATTTGACGCGGATGACGATCCATCCACGAACTGTCAGATGTGACCGCGCTCACCATGGTCGCACAAAAAACATTCGCTTCGACCATAAAATGAATTTATTCCGCCACTTTTGACCGGAACGTAACAATTGGTACTCTTGGTCTCTGCCCATATGGACTACTTATGGACGCCCTGGCGTTACACCTACGTGAGTAACGCAGACAAAATCGATGGTTGCGTCTTCTGCGAACGCGTGAAGTGGAATGACGATCGCAAGGCACGCATCGTTCATCGCGCGGAACATTGCTTCATTATTCTGAATGCGTTTCCTTATACGTCCGGGCATGTCATGGTTGTTCCTTATGAGCACGTAGATGAGTTGCAGAAACTTTCACCTGCTGCGGCGGAAGAAATGATGCTGCTGACGCAGCGGATGGAGACGGTGCTGCGCAAGCTCTATCACCCGGACGGAATTAACCTGGGGATGAACATTGGAAAAGCTGCGGGTGCAGGGATCGCCGGACATATCCACATGCACGTGCTGCCCCGTTGGGTGGCCGATGCGAACTTCATGAGCGTAGTGGGCGAAACCAGGGTGCTTCCGGAAGATCTGGAGACGACCTGGGAGCGAATACACGGAGAACTTAGCGCGCAATCAACAGACCACGGAAGATCGGGTAATCGGGGTAATTGATAATCGGGCAATCTGGAACCGACGGACCTGAACCCGAACATCTGGAGCGGTATAACTGTTATTGCTTTTCCGATTCCCCGATTACAGATTGTGCCGATTGACGCGTACGGAATAGAAGTTGAGAATCGAGCTTCATGCAAGATCCGTTCTCCCAACCAGTAGAACCCGAAGGCCACGGCGAGTGGATTCCGCTGGCGATTGGCGCTGGCGTGATCCTCGTCATCTTGGGCGCTGTGCTCTTCTTAAGCCGCCATCGCAACGAGAATGCCGGACCTCCGCCGGAAGCGCCGTATGCGTCGAATCTGCAAATCAGCGATCTGCACATGAGCCAGGCGCAAAACTTTGTGGGCGCGCAGGTGACTTACCTCGAAGGCAAGATCGCGAATAGCGGAAGCAGAACGGTGAACGGGATCACGGTGGAAACGGTCTTCCGCAACAGCCTGGGCGAAGTGGTTGGGCGAGAGAGCCAGCCGCTGCTGTTGCTGGAAGAACGGCCGGGATACAACGACGCAGTTACCCTCAAGCAGCATCCGTTGCAGCCGAATGAAAATCAGCCGTTCCGGTTGACCTTCGAGCACATCTCCAACGATTGGAACCAGGGGTTGCCGGAGCTGCGCGTCATGAAGGTGGACTTCAAATAATAGGCAATTGCGTAATTGGTGATAGGTAATTGAGAACCTGGAATGCGCCGGGTTTGAGATTACCTATCAGCTATTACAAATTACCTATTCCTCTGTGCCTCTGTGGTGAGCGCTTCTAACGCTAGCCAGGCATCAAACTCCCTCAACGCACGTTCGCATTGAAGACGATGCCGTTCCTTCTTGTCGCGGATTTTCTGCTCCCACGCGGGCAGCAGATCGAAGGTGATGTTGGCGGGCTGGAAGTCACGCGCATCCGCATGCGTGATGTAGTGGATCAGCGATCCGAAGGCAGTGGCTCGCGGGGGAGGTGTCGCTGAACTTTCATTTGCGAGTGCGGCGGCGGTGATCCCGGCAATTAAGCCCGTGGCGATTGACTCGACGTAGCCTTCGACGCCCGAAATTTGTCCCGCGAACAGAACGTTTGGGTGCCGCTTCATCTGCAGCGTTTCCGTAAGCAGTGTAGGAGAGTTGATGTAGGTATTGCGGTGAATTTGTCCGTAGCGGAGAAAGCGCGCGTTCTCGAGTCCGGGAATCAGCCGCAGCACGCGGGCCTGATCACCGAACTTCAGGTGATTCTGGAATCCGACGATGTTGTAGGAGTCCGCGCGCAGGTTCTCCTGACGCAACTGGACAACGGCGTAAGGCGTTTGGCCAGTCCGGGGATCGCGCAAGCCGACCGGCTTCATCGGTCCGAAACGCAACGTGTCGCGGCCACGGCGGCCGATCTCTTCGATAGGAAGACAGCTTTCGAAGTAGTTCAGCTTCTCCCACTCGTGGCCATCAACCGATTGCGCCGATATCAGCGCATCGTAGAAACGGTCGTATTCTTCGCGCGTGAACGGACAGTTGATGTAGTCGGCTGTGCCCTTGTCATAACGCGCGGCGAGATAGACGCGCGACATGTCGATGGAGTCGGCTTCGACGATCGGGCTGATGGAGTCGTAGAAGAAGAGGCGAGTTCCCTCCGCATTGGCACTCAGTCGCTGGATCTCCAGCGCAAGGGCGTCAGAGGTGAGCGGGCCCGTCGCAACGATCGTGATCTCCTCGGCTTCGTTGATGCTGGTGACTTCTTCACGATGAATGCGCACAAGCGGCTCGCGTTCGAGCGCTTCAGTAACGTTCTGAGCGAAGACATCGCGGTCGACCGCCAGCGCGTGACCGGCGGGAACCTGGGTGGCGCGCGCGATTTCCAGAAGCAACGATCCGGCGCGGCGCATCTCTTCTTTCAGCACCCAGGGGGCGGTGTTCTCGCTATCGGACTTGAGCGAGTTCGAACAAACCAGCTCGGCGAAATGTGAGGTCTGATGGGCTGGCGTGGTGCGTACCGGGCGCATCTCGTATAGATCGACGGCGAGGCCGCGGCGGGCGCATTGCCACGCGGCTTCCGAGCCGGCCAGACCGGCACCGATGATTTTGATTTTCTGGGGCATTCGCTCTGCTGGAATCTAGTCGATATTATATGAGCCGAACTGGGCCTCAGGTCAGCAGTGCACACGTAAGAAAATCTCAGCCACGGATTTACACAGATTCTACGGATGCTTTTTCCTTTCCAGTTATGTGGAATCCGTACGATCCGTGGCGTGTTTTTGGTTTAGAAAGTGAGGAAACGATGCCACGAATCTCCTACGTTGAACCACAAACGGCGAGCGCCGAGGTGCAGCAGATCTACGAACACCGCCTCGGCGGCAAGCCCGGAAGCGTACACAAGATCATGGCGCATCAGCCCAAGGCGCTGACCGCGTTCATTGCGTTCTACGCCAGTGTGGGCCGCAGCCTCGATCGCAAGTTGTATGACCTTGTGTACATACGCGTGTCGATGCTCAACCAGTGCCACTATTGAATGCAGCATCATCTCGCTTCGTCGAAGCGAGCAGGAGTGACCCCGGAAGACTGGCAGGCACTGAAGACGGGCGACTTCACGCGATTCACCGATGCCGAACGCGACGCGCTGAAATTCGCTGAGAAGCTGACCAGGACGCCATGGGAAATGAATCCCTCGGATATCGAGATGCTGAAACGCCACTTCAGCGAGGATCAGATCGTCGATCTCGACTTGCTTGTCGGACTGGTGAACCTGACGAACCGATTCACAGATCCGCTGGGAGCAGAGCTGGAAATGGCGGCGGAAAAAATCTAGTTGCTGGTCGTTAGTCGTTAGTCGTTGGCGACCCCCGCGAACGACTAACGGCTAACGACTACAGCTTCGATTACGCTATCGCTCTTTCCGCCGCGCCGATCCCCAACTCCGCCCGGCTCAGCCCGCTGAAGTGCACCAGGTGATCGGCTGCATGATGGACGTAGTCATTCAGCATGAACTCCAGTGTGGCAGGCTTGGCGTCGAAGATGGCGGTGCGCTGCCAGCCGCTCGCGCTGATTCCTTCCGCGAGCATCAGCATGTGCTCGTTCAGACGCACCCACGTGTCGATCAGGTCAGTCCAGCCGCGATCTTTGTAGTTGTGCAGGTTCACCCAGGATGGGCCGTCGTATCCCGGCAGCGTTGGATTGTCTTCGGAGAGTACGCGTACCCAGCGATAGTGATTCATGACAGCCGAATCGAGCAGGTGGCCGAGTTCCTGCTTCGCTGACCACTTGTCCGGGCCGCTGCCCGCGCCGGCTTCTTCTTCGGAGATGGAGCGCAGCGCCGGAGCCACGCGGTCGAGGAGTTGACGCAGTTGCGATACGAGCTGTTCGTAGTTGGCCATTAAAGAATCTCCCTTTTGTCGCCCACGCGGCGAGTGACGCGTTCGCGATCGAAATATTCCAGCAGCGGGATGGCGTACTTGCGAGTAACCCCAGTGAGGTCTTTGAACCCAGCTACATCAATGCTAGCGGATTTGGACTTGAATGCAAGCAGCCGTTTGCGGAGCTCGTCCAGGGTGGAGCGGTGAAAAACGAGGTCGTCGGAAACCTTGATGAGCACGCGGTCGCGCAACAGCAGGGTGACGATCTTTTGCGCGCGAACCTTGTCGACGGGCAACTTGGCGAGCACGTCTTTCAGGTAAGGCACTTCGAGGCCCGCACTGGAGAACGCATCTTCAATCTTCTTCTTCGCGTCGGCTTCTTCGTCTTTCATCACAACGCCGCGACCGGGCAGCCGCACCTGCTCGGCGGCGACTTCCAGTTTCTTTTCTTTCGCGAGCAGGTCGATCAGTCCGGTGAAGACTTCGGGGCGAAGACGAAGTTTCTCTCGGAGTTGCTCTTTGCCCATCCCGGCGACGAGCGGATTCGCATCGTGAAACTTCTTCAATGCGCCGAGCAGAGCTTCGCTGACTTGAGTGGAGGCCGGTTGAGAGATCAGAAATTCGTTCAAGCGAAGAGCGCGAAGCTCAGGCGCGGCTTTCGGTGCGACCAGAGCTGTGGCGGTGGAGGCGACCAGCGATGGCGGCCATCCAGTTTCGGCGAGAGCGTCAATGAGCCGGAGGCCGTCGGCGCCTCGGCGAGAGATGCGAGCAGCAAGGATTTGTTCGCGGGTGCCTTCGGTCAGAAGACGAAGTGCATCGATCTGGCTATTGTTCGCAGCCGAGAGCCCGCCCTGAGCTTGTCGAAGGCTCGGCCGCGCCACGTGTTTTGTTCGGCGTGCAAGTGGGCTAGCGTCGATTACCACGCCGCCACCGATGGTCACTACCGGGGAAAACTGGCGCAGGATGAAGCGATCTCCGGGCAGGAGCAGAACGGGCTCGGCAAGCCGCAGTTGCGCGAATCCCGACTCGCCTGGCTTGAGCTCTTTCGCGCCGTACAGAACCACCTCGGCGATAGTCTCGCTGGTGTAGGCGTGCAGGTGGACGCGGGCGCGGTCCTTCAGCAATCGTGCAGAGGGCAGCTCCGAGAGCGAAACCTCCAGGCGTTTTGTTGTATGCAGTAGGCCCGGAGGCGCGAGCGTCATGCCGCGCGCGAGATCTTCGATGTTCACGCCTGCCAAATTGAGGGCCGTGCGCTGTCCGGCGATCGCCTGATCGGCTGCTTTTCCGTGCACCTGGACACCGCGCACGCGGACGCGGCGGCGCGAGGGAAATACCTCCAGCTCTTCTTCCTTCTTGACGGTGCCTGCGATGAGCGTGCCGGTCACGACTGTGCCGAAGCCTTTCATGGTGAAGACGCGATCGATGGGCAAACGAAACAGCGCCGAAGAATCTTTGGCGGCAACTTCGGCAGACGCGTTCGCGAGTTCGCGCTTCAGGTCCTCGAGGCCAGTGCCCTTAAGCGCGCTGACAGCGACCATGGGCGCGTGCTCGAGAAACGATCCGCGCAGGAAGTCTTCCAGTTCCATGCGGACAACGTCGAGGGTCTCCGCATCAACGGTGTCGGCCTTGGTAATCACCGTAATTCCGCGCCGAATCGAGAGCAGGCGGCAGATGTCGAAATGTTCGACCGTTTGTGGCTTGATGCCTTCATCCGCGGCGACGACGAGCAGGACAAGATCGATGCCGCCAATGCCGGCGAGCATGTTACGCACGAAGCGCTCGTGTCCGGGGACATCAACAAAGCCAAGGCGCAGGTCTTCATTGGTCGGCGCCTTGAGATTCAGGTGCGCGAAACCGATATCGATGGTGATGCCGCGGCGCTTCTCTTCTTCGAGACGGTCGGCATCAATGCCGGTGAGCGCTTTCACCAGCGCGGTCTTGCCGTGATCAATGTGACCGGCGGTACCGATGATGACGGACTTCACGGGTTCGATGATAAACGAGGCTTCGTTGCTCCGGCATGCACCTAGTGGTTAGTGGTTATTGGCTAGTGGTTACTGGAATGCAAACTGACAACTAACCACTGGGCACCCCATCCAGAGACACTTTGCGATGGCAGAGACATTTTGCGCTACCATGAACACGTGCCCGCGAATCTTGTCACCATTGCGAACTTTCGTGATCTGCCCCAAGCGATGCTCGCCAAGGGCAAGCTGGAGTCTGCTGGAATCGAGTGCTTCCTCGGTGACGACAACATGGTGCGGATGGACTGGTTCTGGTCGAACCTGATCGGCGGAGTGAAGCTGCGCGTCATGGAAAGCGACGCGGAAGAAGCCATTCATCTGCTGGAAGAAGAGATCCCGCCCGAACTTCCCGCGGACGAAGACGGCAAAATCTACGAACAACCTGTCTGTCCTCGTTGCAGCTCGCTGGACATCAGTTTCGGACCTCCGGATAAGGGCATTCAATTGGCGGCGCTTGCACTCGCAGGCATTCCGCTGCCCGGCGGACGCGATCATTGGAAGTGTCATCAGTGCGGCGCGGAATGGGAAGTCCTCGCCGACGTGAAGCCCATGCCGCCGGAATCCTCTGCATCGTAGTATCCATCCTCCAGACGATATTGCGCCGTCTCACTTAATAGGCACGCCTTCATACGCACACCGGTGCCAAGGGAGAATCTGCATGCCATGGAAGACGACGCTCGAGCGGGCGGAAGAAGATAAACGCGAAGGCAAGGCGCCGACAACGCAGGCCGGAGAGTTCGTGAAAGAGGAGATGGAGCATATCCGGCGCGGTAAGCACGGTGCGGCGAATACGAAGCAGGCAATTGCGATTGGATTGTCGAAGGCGCGGAGAGCTGGCGTCGATCTGCCGCCTCCAAAGAAGGGACGCACTTCGGAGAAGACGCGCAAGTCGGCCGAGAGCGCATACCGGAAGGGCCACAGCGGCGCGCACAAGAAGAAGCCATCCAGGAAGCGTTCACAGGCGATCGAGGGTGCGCTGAAGCGGATGCCCCACAAGGCAGCATCGAAGAAGTCGCTGTCAGGGCAGGCGCATCAGGCGGCGAAGCGGCGCGGAACGACGTCGCGCAAGCAGGCTGCACAAAAAGCAGTGCGCACGAAAGGCGCCACTGGTCGGAAACGGGCGGCGAAGAAAGCGGCCAGGACTCGGCAGAAGCAGGCGGCGTAACGGGATGACTCCGTGGGCGAGGCACCCGCGCCGCTTCACACGAAGCAAAACGGCTCGCTGGTTGGCGAGCCGTTCCAAGGGTCCCGGCAATCCAATAATGACGTCAGGACATGCTTTCTACTGATTCTGATGCTGAATTTCGAGTGAAGGTTTCGCACCCCAACCCTGCTCGGGCATGAGACAATAAGTTGTAGCGTCGATCCCTTTCAACTCCTCTTTTCAGCAGTCGAAGGGACCCGACTTTCTACCCAAAGTAGACATGTCACATCCCGAAATTGCGCCAGCTATTACTCCCGAACTCATACGAGAACACGGCATCACGCCGGACGAATATCAGAAAATCCTGAACCTGCTTGGACGCCAACCCAGCCTGACCGAGCTGGGTATTTTTAGCGTGATGTGGAGCGAACATTGCTCCTATAAATCGTCGCGCGTGCACCTGAAAAGGCTGCCCACACGGAGCCGGCGCGTCGTACAGGGGCCCGGCGAGAACGCCGGCATTATCGACATTGGTGATGGGTGGGCCTGTGCATTCAAGATCGAGTCACATAATCACCCGTCGTTCATTGAGCCGCTACAGGGGGCAGCGACCGGCGTCGGCGGCATCCTGCGCGACATCTTCACCATGGGCGCGCGTCCGGTTGCGGTGATGGACTCGCTGCGCTTCGGTCCGATCACCAAGGAAGGCAACGCCGACGAAGCGACGATCCACAAGAATCACGCCGTGCTGGAAGGCGTGGTCAGCGGCATCGCGCATTATGGCAACTGCTTTGGCGTGCCGAACGTGGGCGGCGAGACCAAGTTTGAAGACTGCTACTCGCAAAATCCGCTGGTAAATGCATTTGCGCTCGGATTGATGCGCCGCGACAAGATCTTTTATGCCAAGGCCTCCGGCGAAGGCAATCCCGTGATTTACGTGGGGTCGAAGACTGGCCGCGACGGCATCCACGGCGCCACCATGGCGAGCGAGGAGTTCAGCGAGGAATCCGAGCAGAAGCGCCCGAATGTGCAGGTGGGCGATCCGTTCATGGAGAAGCTGCTGCTGGAAGCCTGCCTGGAAGCGATGGAGACCGGTGCGGTAGTCGGCATACAGGATATGGGCGCGGCGGGCCTGACCTGCTCCACGTGCGAGATGGGTGGACGCGGCGGCGTAGGCGTTGAGATCGAACTGGACCTGGTACCGCAGCGCGAGACCGGCATGTCTCCTTACGAGATCATGCTGAGCGAGTCTCAGGAGCGCATGCTGCTGGTGGCCGAAAAGGGCCGTGAAGAGGAAGTGTTCAAAGTGTTCCAAAAATGGGGACTGGACGCCGTCACCATCGGACGCGTGATCGGCGAAAACAAGATGCGCGTGCTGGAGCATGGCAAAGTTGTGGCCGAGATCCCCAACCCCGCGCTGACCGACGAAGCGCCGTTGTACAAGCGCCCGCTGGAGCGCTGGGAACCGAAGGTTGATCGCGAAAAGCCCGAGCACATCGAGTTGGGCAAGGGTGGTGATCTGACCGCGGCTTTGGGGCAGCTGCTGGCGAGTCCCAATATCTGCTCAAAGAGCTGGATTACCGAGCAGTACGAATCGTATGTGCAACTGACGGGCGTGCAGCGTCCGGGTGGCGACGCAGGAGTAATTCGCATTAAGGGCACCGATCGTGGTCTGGCAATGGCTCTCGATGGGAACGGCCGCTGGTGCTATCTCGATCCGAAGCTGGGCGCGATGCACGCAGTCGCGGAAGCCTGCCGCAACGTGGCCGTGACCGGCGCGACCCCTTTAGCGGCCACCAATTGCCTGAACTTTGGCAATCCCGAAAAGCCGCACATCATGTGGCAGTTCTCGCAGACGATTGACGGCCTGACGGCTGCCTGCGAGGAACTGGAAGTGCCAATCACGGGCGGCAATGTCAGCTTCTACAACGAAACCCTGGGCGAGGGTATCTACCCGACCCCGGTTCTGGGCATCGTGGGAGTGCTGGAGTATATGGATCGCATGCGAACGCCTCATTTCCAACAGGCGAACCGCGCGCTCGTCGTGCTGAGCGGCTCCGAGCGCGGCGATCTGGTCGATGCGGAGACCGAGTTTGGCTCCTCCGAGTACGCCAAGGAGGTCCTGGGCGCGCTGTGGGGCTTCCCTCCGGCCCTGGAACTGGAGCATGAAGGCAATCTGCAGCGGTGCATCATCGACATGATCAATCAAGGCTTTGTCGAGTCCGCCCACGACCTCTCCGACGGCGGGGTTGCCGTAGCGTTGGCCGAAGCCGGCTTCCTGAATGGCTTGGGCGCCCGGGTGGAGTTGAAGTCGGACGATCTTCCAGCCGAGTACATCCTGTTTGGCGAAGATGCCAGCCGGGTGCTGCTTTCCTGCGACCGGCAGCTGCTCGCGCGAATCAAAGAAGTAGCGGGCAAGCACGGGGTTGCGGCCGAGTTCATCGGCGAAACAGCAGAAGGCAATCTGGAGATTAGGGTTGACGGCCAGACGGTCGTCTCCGCACCGGTGTCGCAGCTGAAATCGGCATGGGAAGGCGCGCTGGCGAAGGCGCTTCATACCGAAACCGAAGAGCATCTGGTTCCCGAGGTTCTGCAGAAAAGCTAGGCAGGTCGTTAGTCGTTGGTGAAGAGCGGTGATGGGGCTTCTGCCCCAGAGGGCAAAATGCCGAAACTGGATAAATTTCGCGAAGAATGCGGCGTAGTGGCTGTGTACGCTCATCCGGAAGCCTCCAAGGTCGCATACCTCGGGCTGCATGCGTTGCAGCATCGCGGACAGGAATCCGCCGGCATCGCCGCGTCTGACGGCGAACAATTGCGCCTGCACAAGCAGATGGGCCTGGTCGTCGATATCTTCACCGAAGATGTGCTCGCCAAGCTGCCTGGCACGCAGGCAATCGGTCACACGCGTTATTCCACTACGGGCGACTCCGCCATCCTGAACGCGCAGCCGATTCGCGTCGACTGCAACAAGGGACAGATGGCGCTCGCGCACAACGGCAACCTGGTGAACGCCGGCGAATTGCGCGCGAAGCTCGAGCATGACGGCTCGATCTTCCAGACCACGAGCGACACAGAAGTCATCGTTCACCTGATCGCGCACTCGAAGGAACAGACGCTACCCGATGCGATTGCCGATGCTCTGCGCCGGATTGAAGGCGCCT
>CAZBCQ010000125.1:0-10757 GCA_964490255.1 uncultured Terriglobales bacterium
AACTTCAGCAAGGTAATCGAGCGCGTGCGTAACGCCGCAGTGGACGTCTCCAGCAGCGCCAACGAGATTCTGATTTCTTCGGAAGAGATGGCCGGCGGCGCCAGCCAGCAGGACCAGGAAATTACGAATACGTCGTCTGCCGTGGAAGAGCTGACGGTCTCGATGAAGCAGGTGTCGAACAACGCCGAAGCGAGCGCTGAAGCCGCCCGCCGCGCGCTCGACGCCGCCGAACAGGGTAACCGCTCTGTGCGCGACACGCTCGACGGCATGCAGCGCATTCGCTCTTCGGTGCAGGCGACGGCGAAGAAGATCAAATCGCTGGGCGATCGTTCACTGGAAATTTCTGAAATCGTCAACGTGATCAACGACATTACGGAGCAAACGAACCTGTTGGCTCTGAATGCCGCCATCGAAGCCGCTCGCGCCGGTGAAGCCGGACGCGGTTTCGCCGTCGTGGCTGACGAAGTCCGCAAGCTGGCCGAACACTCGCGAACCGCTACAAAGGACATTGCCGCGCTGATCAAAGCCATCCAGGCGGAAACGAACGAAGCCGTCGTCGTGATGGAAGAAGGCACGAAGGAAGTGGAAGTCGGCGCGAGACTGGCGGATCAGGCCGGTAAAGCGCTGGAAGCCATCTCCAGCGTGGTGCGGCAGTCGGCCGAACTCGTGCAGGAAATTTCGCTCGCTTCGAAACAGCAGGTGCGCGGTACAGAAGGCGTGGCGAACGCGATGCAGATTATCTCCAGCATTACGCGCCAGACCTCGCAAGGAACTCGCCAGACGGCTCGCACGGTGGAGCAGATGGTGAAGCTCTCCGAGCAACTGAACGAAGCGCTTTCGCAATTCAAGATTTCCGCGGCTCCTCCGGTTCCAGCTCTGCCGGCTGGCGGACGCCCGGAACTGGTGGCCACAACCGGTCGCAATGGTGGAGGGGTTCGGTAACCAACGAACCCTCCGCTGAAACTTGAGTGCGTAATCAGAAACCTACAGGCCCTGACGATTGATGACCGCAAACACTCAGCTCGCGACCATCGTTACCGAGCACGAACTCGGTGAACTCGCCGCGCTTATTGAGCAGCGCACTGGCATTCTGTTCGACGAAACCCGCCAGCGCTTTTTCTCTTTGCGCATACAAGAACACATGGCGCACAAGAAGCTCGTTCGCGGGCTCGATCTTCTGCGCACAGTGAAGAATTCGAACGTCGAATACGAGAGCCTGCTGGAGCGGCTGCTTACGCAGGAGACTTCGTTTTTCCGCTATCCCCACATTTTCGAAATGCTGGAGCGGAAGATTCTTCCCGAGATGCACGTGAAGAAGTTCTGGGAGAATCCGAGGGCCCTGCGTATCTGGTGCGCCGGATGCTCCACCGGAGAAGAACCGTATTCGGTGGCGATCACGCTCTCAGAGGCGCTGGAGTTCGCCGACAGCTGGAAGCTGCACATCCTGGCGACGGACATCAGCCGCCGTGCACTGCAGCATGCCGAGCGTGGAGTGTATACGCGCCGGTCGCTGGGGCAACTGACGCCGAAGCAGATTGAGACATCGTTCGCCAAGGTTGGCGATCAGTTCATGGTGAAGCCGCGCGTGCGGAACCTGGTTTCGTTTGTGCCGATGAACCTCGTCGATGGCACCTACATGGGCCGGTTCGACGTGATTTTCTGCATGAACGTGCTGATCTATTTCTCGGACGAGCGCCGTGCGGCAGTGATACAGCGTCTGCATGATGCGCTGGAGCCGGGCGGATACCTGTTCCTCGGTCATGCCGAATCGATGAACAATCCGAATGTGAAGTTCGAAACCATCGTGCATCGCGATGTGCGGATTTATCAGAAGCCGGGCAACAACATTGCGCGGTGGCCAGTGTCGAATCCGGAGGCGAGTGAGTGAGCACGCCTAACCAGGACATGCTGGAAGTCTTTCTGCAGGAAGCGTCGGAGCATTTGCAGTTCCTGCGGGAATACTCCAGTGTGCTTCAGGATCCCTATCCTGCGGCACAGGACCTGGAACGGCTGTACGTGGCGGCGCACACGCTGGTCGGCTCATCCGGACTGTATCAGTTCAAGCTGTTTGCGGAAGTCGCCAGCAAGCTGGCGCACATCTTCCAGTACGCGATTAATGCAGGGATCAGCCAGGAAGCATCGGGCCCGCTGGTTGAGTTTATCTATGAAGGCATTGCGGTTCTCGAATCCGATCTGCTGATGGTCAGCACGAACGGCGTGGAATCGGAAGACGAGTTTCAGGGCTTCAAAGAAAAATATCCGTATGCGTTCCAGAGCACCGAGCCAGCGAAAGAGCCGGAGCCGGTTGCGACGCCCGATCCTGAGCGGCATCCGATGCCGCCGGCCAGTTGGGAACCGGAACCAATCGTGCACGAAACGCACGCGCCTATGCCGGTTGCGCTGCCCACGTTTGACGAGCCGTCGCCGATTGTGGAAGAAGTTCCGCAGGTAGTGGCGGCGCAGGTAGCGACGGCGCCTGCTCCGCCACCCACATCTGCGGCTACGCGACTGGCGCCCGCCCCTGCTTCAAGTCCGCAGTCTCCGCAGAGAGCGATGCCGGTACGCAAGCCGGCGACGCCGAATATTCATATTCCGGATCTGGCGCCGGACGATGAAGTCCCAGCCGAAGTGCTGGAGTTCTTCGTCCCGGAAGTCGAAGAGCATATACAGGCGGTAACGGATTGCCTGCTGTCCCTCGAGGCGAATCCGAATCCCGAAGATATTCATCGCCTGTTCCGCGCGATGCACACGATCAAGGGATCGGCGGCGCAAGTTGGACTGCATCGCATCTCGCGCGTGGCGCACCGGGCAGAAGATCTTGTTGGACGCTTGCGCGATGGAGAGCTTCGGCCGAGCGCATCGATTGTCGATATTTGCCTTGAATCTGTCGACGTCCTGAAGAAGTTCCTGTACAACCAGTGGCCCGATGAAGCAATGCTGCAAGCCAGCGTGAAATCGCTGCTGACGCGGATTGCGAATCTCGCGCCGGAAGAAGGGGAAGAGAGCGCTGCACCGACGGCAACGGAAGAGGCAGCGTCTCCGACGCCTTCAATGGAAGACTTCCTCGGGATTGCGGAGGAACCACAATCAAGGACGGTTCCGGCGGAGGCTCCTCAAGCAGCCGTACAGCAATCGGCTCCGGCGGCAGCTGCTTTTGTTCCGCCGACGCCGGTTCCTGAACCGCCGCGCGCGCCTGAGCACAAGGAAATTGCTGTACCTCCAGATCATTCGCCCGAAGCGGAAGAGATCATTGTTGGTTCGCGTAAAGCTTCTGGTGGTACGCCACCATCGAAGTCGGTGCGAATCGGACTCGAGCGGCTGGACCGCATGATGAATGCGGTCGGCGAACTGGTAATCAACCGAACACGCATGTTAGGGCGCGTCGCGGAACTGGAGCGCCTGGCCGATGTTCTGAACTTCTCGAAGGCACGGCTGATCGACAAGGTCACCGAATTCCAGGAGAAGCACGAGTTCAACAACATTCTGGGCAGCAGTTCGCAATCGCAGTCGCGTGCGCCGAGTCTGCCGCCTTTGGCCGCGATGAGCGGTTTCGCGCCGCCGGATTCAGGCTGGCCGGTGAGCGAGGCGTATCCGTTCCGAGGTGGTTATTCCAGTTACTCGCATTCGTTTGATCCTTCGCTCGCTGAGTTCAGCGAGTTGGAAATGGATCGTTACGACGAGTTCAACATACTGTCGCGGTCGCTGACAGAGATTTCGGCTGATATCACCGAAGTGCTCAGCCAGCTTGACGGATTTGTTCGGCGCGTTGACGGAGACATCGACGAGTTCACGAAGCTCGCGCATCGCCTGCAGGACGAGATCACGCAGGCGCGCATGGTGCCGATCGGTAATCTGTATACGCGTATCGCGCGTACTGCCCGCGATGCAGCCAAGGCTGCCAATAAGCTCATTGATCTGAAGCTGGAAGGCGACGACACTGAACTCGACAACAACATTATTCAGCAAATTGCTGACCCGTTGTTGCACCTGGTTCGCAACTCGGTGGCGCACGGAATTGAGCGCGCGGAAGAGCGTTATGAGTCAGGCAAATCCGACCACGGCAATGTGGCTGTGCGGGCTTACCATCGCGGGAACCATATTTACATTGAAGTCGAAGACGATGGGCGCGGCATCGATTACGACAAAGTTCGCCACACGGCTACAGAACTGGGTCTGCTGACAGCCGAGCAGGCGGCGCAGACTCCCGAATGCGATTTGCTGGAACTACTGTTCCATCCTGGATTCTCAACTGCGCCCCGAAAGACCGAACTGGCCGGACGTGGAGTTGGACTGGATGTGGTCCGCGCGAATCTCAGCACACTGAATGGCGAAATCGAGATCGACACGCAAAAAGGCGTGGGCACGCGATTCACGCTCAAAGTTCCGCTGACACTGATCATTTCGCAGGCGCTATTTGTGCGCTGCGGAGAAGCACAGTTCGCCTTCCCGCTGGCGTTCGTGGAAGAGATCCGCCGCTTGCGCGACAGCGACATAGAAGAAGTGGGCGAGAAGCTGCTGACGAAGGTGCGGGACGAGGTTACGGAGATCGTTCGTCTCGATCGCGAACTTGGATTGCCGCCGATCGAACCGGTGAATGGTTTCTATCGCCTCGTGATCGTGAACATCGGCGGGCGGCAGGTTGGCATCGTCGTCGAAGAAGTCCTGCGCAAAGACGAAATCGTCATCAAGAACATGGGCGAGTACCTGCGGAATGTGAAGCTGTTCCCGGGTGCAACCATCGCTCCTGATGGCAGTTTGATCCTGCTGGTTGATTTGAACCGACTGGTCGTGGGCGAATCGATCGAGCACAAGCCGTTGATGCTGTCGGCGGCGGCGGCGC
The DNA here is from genome assembly GCA_964490255.1 of uncultured Terriglobales bacterium. Classification (GTDB taxonomy): domain Bacteria; phylum Acidobacteriota; class Terriglobia; order Terriglobales; family Acidobacteriaceae; genus JAJPJE01. Next base: position 4,841 of record CAZBCQ010000125.1, read on the forward strand.
GCATCTTCGCGCCGGGCGCAACAGCCGTCGCACACGGAAGCATTCCGCGCGAGGCAATCGCACCGGTGCCGGACGAGAAAGTTATTGTTCTAGCCGACGATTCCATCAGCGTGCGCAAGTTTGTCGGACGCATGCTGGAGAAGGCTGGGTATCGCGTGAAGCTGGCTGCTGATGGTTTAGAGGCTCTTGAGATCGTATTGCAGGGCGGCTGCGACCTGGTAATCACCGACCTGGAAATGCCGCGAACCAATGGCTACGAATTGATGATGCATTTGCGGCAGAATCCAGATACCAAACGAATACCGGTGATGGTGGTCACGTCGCGCGCGGGCGCCAAGCACCGCGAGCGTGCGATGAGCGAGGGCGCGTCCGCATTCATGGTAAAGCCAGTGCAGGAAGATCAATTGATTGCTTCGGTTGCGCAGATGATTGGGCATGCGCTGCCGCATCTTGCGGCCAATGCAGCGGCAGCAGGAGCAGAAGTACAGGTTTAGGGACAGAAAGATGAGTGCTGGTCAAAAAACGCGGGTTCTGATCGTCGATGATTCGGCGTTCATGCGCAAGGTGCTGCAGAGCATCATTGCGGCCGATCCGCAAATGGAGGTTGTAGGCGAAGCGCGCGATGGCCGCGAGGCTGTGTCGCTGAACGAGTCGCTGAACCCCGACGTGATCAGCATGGACATCAATATGCCGCACATGGATGGCCTGCAGGCGTCCGAGGCCATTATGGCGCGGAATCCCCGGCCGATCGTGATCGTGAGCTCAGAAGCGCGCGACGGAGCTGAAGCGACGCTGCGAGCTCTTGAAATCGGGGCCATCGATTTTGTGCCGAAGCCGACGAACGCTATCGATCTCGATATGAATTCGGTTCGCGACGAACTGTGTCGCAAGTTGAAGGTCGCGTCGCGCGTGCGTGTAGTACGTACGATTCGGACCAATAACGGCAATAGCAATGGCGGAGGAAATGGCGCAGCGGCAGCGGCGGCGAAACCGGTCGCAAGCGTGAGTGCTTCCGCGGCCCCCATGCATGCCGCACCTGACGCAGCGAATGGGCGCTTCCCGATCGTTGTTGTGGCGGCTTCAACTGGCGGTCCACAGACGTTGATGAATTTTGTCCCGATGTTCCCGAGCGACTTCCTGGGGGCAGTGATTCTCGTCCAGCACATGCCGGGAACGTTCACCAGCCAGTTCGCGCATCAGTTGGCCGAGGTTGCGAAAATCCGTGTCAAGGAAGCGCAGCACGGAGAGATGGTGCAGCCGGGTGTGTTCTATGTTTGCCCGGGATCGCATCATCTGCGCATTACGCCCCAGGGGAGAATTGCGCTTGATGAGGGCGAACGGATCAATGGCTATCGGCCGTGCGCGGACGTCACGCTGGAAACCGCTGCCGCTTATAACGGTCCGATGACCACTGGAGTGATTCTTACCGGAATGGGATCGGACGGCGCAAAGGGTTCGCAGTCAGTGAAAGCGTGCGGTGGACACGTCATCGCGCAGGATGAAGTTACTTCGGTAATTTTCGGAATGCCCGCGGAGGCGATAAAAACCGGAGTTGTAGATCAGGTGCTCGGTATCGACGCCATTGTTCCGGCTGTCGAGAGACGTGTCTTGTACCTGATGGGCGCGGCCAGGGTAGGTGCGATGTGAGATTAGCGCGTGCACAACGCGGTAAGCATCTCGCCTCGCCCGGCGGACAGGCTGCCATTCTGTTCACCGTTGGCGAGTTCACCTTTGCTGTGCCTGCCGAGGTGATTCGCGAGATCCAGGGATTGCAGGACTTGCGGCTGATCGCCTCGGAACTCACGCCGATTCGCTCCTTGCACAACACTCCCGCTCCGGGTATCGGAGCGCTGGGGAAGAAAGTTCGCCATACGCTGCATCGTGGTAACCGTCTCCACTTCGTAATCGACGCCAACTTCTTTTTCGGACTGCCGCCCAGCAGCAGCACGCGGGTACTGGTATTTCGTGGTCAGCCGGTGGGACTGAAGGTCGACGGCATCGAGCGCATGACGACGATCACGCATACCGTTCCGCTGCCGCTGGCTTTCAGCGGTGAAGAGCGGCGGTGGTACGCGAATCTTGCGATCATCGAAAACCGCGTAGTTCCCGTGCTGAACACCGAAGCGCTGCTCAGTAGAGTGGAAATCACCACGCTGGAAACCTTGCTGTCGCGCAGCGAAGACAACATCTTCTCGGCGGTAGGCTCATGAGCGCCGCCAGTTCTTTCGTGCTGTTTCCGATGGGAGAGAAGCACTTCGCCCTCCCGGCAGATCGTGTTACCGAGCTCGCGCACGTCGATGAGCCGCAGGCTATCCCGCACACTACGCCGTTTCTCAGCGGTGTGCTGGTACGGCGAAGCGAGGTGATTCCGGTGTGGGACATTGCCCCCGTGCTGATTGGACCGGACGCCCCCGCCCGCAAGTATTACCTGATCGCACGGCGCCGATTCGGTTCGACAGAAGAGAGTACCGCAATTCCCGTAAGCGGCGACTGCGAGTTGCTCAACAAAGAAATGACGGCGCCGGTCGGCAAGATTGCGCCTTACGTTGAAGGTTTGTTGACCTTGGAAAATGAAGTGGTGGAAGTAATCAACCTAGAAATGCTGGGTGCGGAGGAGGCGTCATGACGACGGCTACTTCGGGAATCGGCAAGCTCCTGGTGATCGATAGCAACGTGCTATTCGCGAAGCGATTGTCGAATGCGCTGCGCGAAGAAGGTTTCGAAGTGAACCACTCGATGGAGGCGGCGTACGCCCTGACCATGCTGGAGTGGGATATGCCGGATGCGATCCTGTGTGCCACGAATCTGCGTGAGATGGGAGCGTTCGAGATTGTTCCCATCCTGCATGCGGATCAGAAAACGTCGCACATTCCGGTGATCGCATTGGGCGAAGACAGCGAGAACAGTTTGATGGCTGCGTTCCGCGCCGGATGCGACGACTGCGTCAGCCGAAAGCTTGCTCCGGAAGGAATCGCCGCGCACGTTCGCACTTTTCTGCGCAGCCGGGAAGAAGGCTTTCAGCCGACGCAAATGCTGGAGAGCTCGCAGACTTCGCTGGAAGGCAATCTTTCGCACCTCGATTTGCCCGGCGTCATCCAGATGCTGCAACATTCGCGCCAGAGCGGCTCGCTGCATATCAATGCCGGCGAGACGGACGGCATTCTCATCTTCGATGGCGGCCAGTTGACGCACGCAGAAGCAGGCGACCTGGTTGGCGACGATGCCGTGATCCAGATTGTGAAGTATTGCAATAAGGTGGAGAGCGGCGTTTACAAGTTCATTCACGGTTACGCGCCCGGTACGCGTACCGTGCTGCATTCAGCTACCGAACTCATGCTGCAGGCACTTCGCGAGATCGATGAGGAGCAGGAGCAGCAACCCAGTGACGAAGGAGTGCTGCCATGAGCGCCCCTACTGTATTTTTCATCGACGATAGCGCAACTATGCGCGAGGTCATCAAGATCGCGTTCCGCCGCGAGAACATCGAGGTGGTCGCCTGCCATGACGGCGATGCCGCAATCGCCCAGATGCAGCAACAGCATCCGGATGTGGTCATCAGCGACGTGATCATGCCGGGCAAAGATGGCTACGAAGTGTGCCAGCAGATTAAGCGGACACCCGGTTTTGGCGATACCCCAGTCGTGCTGATGTCGGGCGTGGTGAACCGCAATGTTGCGGAGAAGGCGTTCGCGGTGAAGGCCGATGAACTGATCCGCAAGCCGTTCCAACCGCAAGATCTGATCGCGCGAGTGAAACAGCTCTTGCAGAATAAGAAGAGTGCTCCGGCTATGGTGCCGGCGCCTACTCCGGTGGCAGTGGCTGCCGCCCCGGTTCCGCCGATTGCTCCTCCGCCGATGGCTGCGCCCGCGCGTCCAAACGGCAATGGACAGGGAAGTCCGGCAACTACGCTGAGCGACATTTTTTCGAATCCTGTTCCACCGCGCGCGCCCGCTGCAGAGTATGCAAGCGTTCCTGCAGTAGCGATGCCTGTAGCAGTGCCCGCACCAGTTGCCCAGCCGACTCGCGTTGCGTCAGCACCTGTACGAACGGCAATTTCTGCCAACGGCGACGTCGGAAAACTCCGCATCGAAGTTATGCGTCTGGAGAATCTGGCGAAGAAGTTGCAGTCGGAACTGGAAGCCGAACGCGAATACGCCCGTGCGCTCGAGGAGCACATCAAAACATTGCAAGAAAACGATTAGCCGGCGCGTGATCAGCAGCGATAAGTTTGTGCCGCAAGAATTGCAGGCGGCACCACTGGGAAGGCGTCCTGATCGATTGTGAATCAGGATGCCTTTCGTGTCTTTGGGCGCCAACACGTAAATCTGAAGGCTACGGTTATACGTCAACTCGCAGCACGATCTTTCCTCGGGCATGGGGCGCGCCTGCGAGCATCTCATGTGCGATCTGCGCTTGTTCAAGTGGGAGCACAGTACCGACCTGAGTGGACAGCGTTCGAGCCTCGAACATTTCAGAGATTATATTGAGCCGCGCGGTGGTCACATCAACGTAAAAGAAGACTGAGCGCACATCGGAGCGCGTTGACACCGGGTCCGGGGAGACTACTGATACGAGAATTCCACCCTGCTTCAAAGCGCCAGCCGCTTGGTCTCGTGTTTCTCCGCCGACCAGGTCAATCACCGCGTCCACCGACCACAAAGCATAGTCGAGTGCGTCAGACCGATAATCGACGACGGTTTCGGCACCAAGGCTTCGCACGTACTCGAGATCGTTCGGTCCAGCGGTGGCCATGATGCGTATTCCAGCCTGAGCAGCCATTTGGACCGAATAGGCGCCGACATTCCCGGCCGCTCCGAGGATAAGCGCTGTTTCACCGGCCCGAAGGTGCGCGTATTCGAAGAGCATCTGCCATGCTGTGACCGCGACAACCGGCACAGATGCCGCTTCTACGTCGCTTAAGCGCGCAGGCTTGCGACCTACCATGCCGCTCGAGGCCAAAGCGTACTCTGCGTATGCTCCACAGAACTGCGGGTTGGTGACGCCGTACACTTCATCTCCGCGATTGAAGGCGGTCACGCCAGGTCCGACTGCCTCGACGATGCCGGAAAGATCGGAGCCAAGGATCAGTGGAGGTTGAGGACTGACTTTGCTCCTGCCTTCACGAATCAGGGCATCCCACGGTCCAACGCCCGCGGCCTTAACGCGAATCAGGATCTCGCTCGTACCCGGTGCCGGCTGAGGAACGTCTTCGATGACGATGACATCGGGTGGGCCGAATTGGTGGATTCTTGCAGCTTTCATTCTTCGATTCTCTGGAGCCCTCAATTGCGGTCGGTCGTCGTGGCCCCTCAAATTAGAGATGCCAGAGATTGACACCCGTGCGCGAACGTCCAAGAAGGTTCATTGACATGAAATTTCAATAGATGTTACCGTCCGCGTGTCTCTCATTACGGCAAATTCAACGGCACTCTCGTCGGGTGACAGACTCCCGGAATGCGCCATCGAATCGAATATCTGCCAGTCTGGCTCGTGGTGAAGCTCTTGGGTCTGATGCCACGGCCGTTGGCCCGTGCATGCGGGATTTGTCTCGGTCAGCTGGTTTATTTCCTGCATGGCCGTCTTCGGCGCGTTGGATTCCGCAATCTGCAGATGGCGTTTCCGGAGATGTCCGAAGGTCTGCGGCGTCGGGTGATTCATGGCGTCTTCACTACGCTCGGGCGACAGCTTGCCGACTTCTGCCAGTTCCCGTCGTACACGCGCGAAAATATTTCCTCGCTGGCAGTTTACGAGGGATACGAGGCCTATGACGCGGCTAACGCGCGCGGCAAAGGCGTTCTCTTTCTGACCGCGCACTTGGGTGGCTGGGAAATTGGCTCCTTTGCACATTCGCTTTTTGGGCATCCACTGAACGTGGTGGTTCGCGCACTCGACAATTCCTACCTAGATACAATGGTGG
>CAZBCQ010000125.1:10857-12204 GCA_964490255.1 uncultured Terriglobales bacterium
TTGATGGATCAAAACATGACTCCACCACAGGGCGTATTTGTGCCATTCTTTGGGATTCCGGCCTGCACGGCGAGTGGCCTCGCGCGTGTGGCCCTGCACACGGATGCTGCGGTGATTCCGGCCTTTACGATCTGGGATTCGGTGCTTCGCCGCTACCGCGTGCGCTTCGATCCGGCGCTTACGCTGATCCGGACGGGGGATGCGGAGAGGGACGTGGTCGAAAATACCGCGCTGTTTACGCGGGTTATTGAAGACTATGTCCGGCAGTATCCCGAACAGTGGCTGTGGGTGCACAAACGCTGGAAGACTCGTCCAGAGGGCCAGCCGCCACTATACTGAGCCTTCTCCTATGAAACTCAAGTCAATTGCGCAAGCGCTCCAGTTGGAACTTGTGGGCGATGGGGAAGTAGAAATCGACGCCGTTTCCAGCATCGCATCCGCAACCTCGCGAACGCTCGTATTTGTGGAAGACGAGAAGGCTCTTCCCGAAGCGTTACGATCGCGCGCGGGAGCGATTGTCAGCGGGGAGTCTGCGCGTTCTTCCGGAAAGGCAGTGCTGATCAGTTCGCAGCCAAAGCTGGCATTTGCGCGTATCGCGGCGTTGCTGAGCCCCAAGGCGGTGCCGCAGGCGTCGGTTCATGCAAGGGCTGTGGTGAGTCCGACCGCAAAGATCGGCGCGAATGTGGAGATCGGGGCGCATGCAGTGGTCGAGGACGAAGCTGAAATCGGTGAGGACAGCCGGATCGGTGCTGGATGTTACGTCGGAAAAGGTGTTCGCCTGGGCGCGAATTCCGAGCTCAAGCCGAATGTCACGATCTATCCCGGAACGACGAGCGGTGATCGTTGTATTCTCCATTCTGGTGTGGTGTTGGGCAGCGATGGATTTGGCTACGTCCGTGATCGCGCAACCGGGCGCTACGAAAAATTCCCGCAAATAGGACGGCTGGAGATCGGCAACGATGTCGAGATCGGCGCAAACAGCACCATCGATCGCGGAGCCTTGGACGTTACCGTCATTGGTGATGGCGTGAAGCTCGACAACCTGGTGCACATTGGCCACAACTGCCGCCTAGGGAAGAACGTGGTTATCGCCGCCCAGACAGGCATTTCAGGCAGTTGCGTCATCGAAGATAACGTGGTGATGGGAGGGCAGGTCGGACTGGGAGACCACGTACACCTCGGCGAAGGCGTGATTCTCGGCGGGCAATGCGGAGTTCTGTCGCACAAGGTTGTGCGCGGGAAGGGAATACTGTTCTGGGGAACTCCGGCGCGGCCTGTACGCGAATATCTGAAGCAATTGGCTGTACTGGCGCGTCTAGCTAAGAGGTAGTTGAATCCCACCCAGCC
>CAZBCQ010000126.1:0-1965 GCA_964490255.1 uncultured Terriglobales bacterium
GTTGTTGTTCTGCAGAACGGCAGTGCGCTGGCTGTGAATTGGGCACAGGAGCATGCCAATGCGATTCTCGAAGCGTGGTATCCGGGAGAAGAAGGGGGAACCGCCATCGCCGAGACACTGGCGGGCGACAACAATCCTGGAGGACGTCTTCCTCTGACGTTCTATTCCTCGCTGAGCCAGGTGCCGGATTTCCAGGATTACTCGATGCATAAGCGCACCTACCGTTATTTCGACGGTAAGCCGCTGTACGGCTTTGGATACGGACTCAGCTACAGCCGTTTCGAGTACAGCAATGTGAAGGCGCCGGCGCAGATCAAGGCAGGGGAATCGCTCACTGTAACCGGTGATGTGAAGAATACCGGTTCGATGGCGGGCGATGAGGTTGTCGAACTCTATCTCAAGCAACCGAACGGATTCGAGACACCTGTTCGGACTCTCGCGAGTTTCAAGCGAATTCACTTGGCGCCGGGCGAAACAGCGCACGTAAGCCTTACGGTCGATCCGCGCTCGCTTGGCCAAGTCGATGAGAAAGGGAATCGGGTGATCGTCCCCGGGGAATATGTCGTCTATCTCGGCGGTTCGCAACCGGGTGAGTCGGCGTCCGTCCAAACTGCGAAGGTTAGTGTTGCGGGCAAGGCGGTGCTTCCGAAGTAGAGCAGTGAAAAGCGTAGCAGTACAGGCACGACGTGTGATGCTAATCACGATTGGTGTCGAGCGGGCCGTGATATATTTCGGCCCCCGAATTAAACGCAACGTACCCAACTGGACAGGCCATCCTCCAGTTGTGATTTCGAGACCCACAGCGCATTCATAGGGACTCGTACATTTGGCGTAGTTAGTGGAACGCAAACTCGAGTTGCACCACGAGGCATTCATGATCCAAAAACTGTCGGTTGGCGAAAAGACCGGATACGCTCTCGGCGACATGGCGGCAAATTTTGTTTTCCAGGCCATGCTGGCGCTGCAACTCGACTTCTACACCCACACCTTTGGGCTTACGGCGGCGCAGGCAGGAACGCTCTTCCTCGTCGTCGGCTTGGCAGTGGCTTGCCTTAATCCGGTGATGGGTGTGATTGCCGATCGGACAAGTTCGAAATGGGGCAAGTTTCGACCCTGGCTGCTGTGGACAGCGGTGCCGTTTGGCATCATCGGCGTTCTTACGTTCACGACGCCTAATATCAGCCCGGGCGCAAAGATCATTTATGCGTGGACGACGTACATCCTGCTCAGGGTGGTCTACACGGTCAACAACGTGCCATACGCGTCGCTTACGGCGGTCATGACGTCGGATCCGGATGAGCGAACCAGCATTTCGTCGTACCGGCAGATTGCGGCCAATTCCGCGGGCTTCATCATCGCCAGCCTCGCCATCCCGATGGTCAGATTCTTTGGTCACGGCGACGACGCACGCGGTTATCAGCTCACGATGGGTCTGCTGTCGATGCTGAGCGTCGTCTTCTTTATTATGGCGTTCCTGACCACGAAAGAGCGCATCCAGCCCGACCCACAGCAGAAGACCTCACTGAGCCAGGACCTCTCGGACCTGTTCCGGAACCGTCCGTGGATCGTGCTGTTCCTCGCCACGCTGTTCTATTTCATGGCCATCGTGGTGCGCGGCAACGTGATGCTGCCGTATTTCCGATTTGTCGCGGGTAACGTGGACCTCTATGCGTGGTTCAATGGATTCGGGCTGGCCTCACTCCTGGTAGGTGTTGCCTGCTCCACTGCCGTATCGGTCCGCGTGGGTAAGCGTCAGCTCTTTATCGCGAGCATGGCTTTGGCGGGCGTGTTCAGTGTGCTGCTGTTTGTACTGCCGCCTAGTGCGACGGTTGCGATCATCGGAGTCGAAGTGCTTCGCCAATTCTCGTTTGGATTATCGGGGCCGATCCTGTGGGCAATGATGGGCGACGTCGCTGATTATGGCGAGTGGAAGACGGGTCGTCGTGCGAGCGGTACGGTGACGGC
>CAZBCQ010000126.1:2065-6604 GCA_964490255.1 uncultured Terriglobales bacterium
AAACTCTACAGGAATGGCGCGTCGCCACAGTGCGACACTGCGGAAGCAATGGCCGCGCGCTGGGCGGCGCTCAACGTCACAAATTCAAATCCGTATTCGAATCCTTGTGCCCGGCGCACCTTGGCCGCGACGCACAGGTTAGGCGCTCCCGGCTCGAGCGGCAGATCCAGATTCACGAATTGGCCTTCGCGCAACTCAACCGGAACGTAAGCTCCCATTCCGCTCTCGCTCAGATCGCGCGACCACCCGCGGAAAGACACTTCCTTCCCATAACGTTGAAATACGCCGCCAAATTCAATGCGAAATTCAAAGCGCCCGGAAATTCTCTTTGGGTCTACCATTTATGGGTGTTCGAACCTGCCGGGGTTGGGAGGGAACACCAGCGACTCGATCTCCTGACTTGTTATACCATCAGATTCGGCGAAGCTCTGAGCTCAATATTCTGCTAAGATTGCGAGTTCTCAGGTACTGGTACTACCTTCTTCCCGATTCTGGACAGCCTTAATTGGAACTCACTTCTGCTTGGCTTTGCGACTGGAAACTTCGCTGCCGGACTCACAACAATCACGATGAAACGTTTTAATACGTGGAGGTACGCCCGTCATGGATCGGAAATATCGCCAGCACGGCTACATGGATAAAGAAAAAGAAAAGGTGGAGAAATCGAAAGGACAGGCTCGTCCTCGATCCGAAACCTTCGGTCCTCGCGTCCTTAATATGCCGGGAGCGCGTTCAGTCTCCCGCTGCGCCGAGTGCGGCAATGTCCTCCAGGATCTCACCGCCAGTCCGGATCGCTGCCCTAAATGCGGATTCACTCTGCACTCGTGCAAACAATGCACGCACTTCGATCCCAGCAGCCGTTTTGAATGCCGTCAGCCCGTGCCCGCGCGCATCTCGCCTAAAGACACAGCCAATACCTGTACTTTTTATTCGATCCGGGTCATGGTGGAGCGCGAAACCGGCAGCAGCACGAGCAGCAGCGGCGGTCCGTCCACCAGCACCTCGAATGGAGGAGGCAGCCGCCTTGACAACGCACGCCGCGCCTTTGAGAACCTGTTCAAGAAGTAAGCTCTAGTGGCTATCCAGCTGCTCGCACCGAATAGGTTTGGGGCAGAAGCGGTACTCGCGCCTGGATCGTCGTTCCACGATCGATCTGCGATGTGATAAACAGCTCTCCATTCACCAGCTTCAGACGCTCCTGCATGCTGGTCAAGCCGATGCCACGGCCTCTCATCGCCGTCTCCGTATCGAAGCCAACTCCGGAATCTCGCACGCTGAGAAGAATGGCATCGTCCAACTCACGTAATTCGACTTTTACGTGGCCAACGCCACTGTGCTTGACCGCGTTGTGCAAGGCCTCTTGCAGGATCCGGAAAAGGCAAAGTGATACCTCCTGCGGCAGGTTGCGCGAGATGTCGTCGTGCTGGAAGTCAATCTCGACTTTCTGCTTGGCCGATAGCTCCTTACAAAAACCTTTCATGGCGGCAACCGGACCAAGAATTTTCAGTTTCGAAGAATACAATTCATGCGACAGATCGTGGATGTCGCTCGATAGCTCGGAAGCTTGCGCACTTAGTTCCTCAACGCAATGGCTCATTTCCTCGGATACTGGGCTGATTTGTTTCAGCCTCTGAAGATCCATCTCCAACAGAGCCAGTCGTTGTCCGATATCGTCGTGAAGTTCTCTCGCGATTCGTTCCCGCTCTGCTTCTTGCGCCTCAATCAACCTCTGACTCAGGCTCGAGAGGGCTTCTTCCGCATGCTTGCGGTCGGTAGCGTCGGCCACTATGCCGATGGTCCGCACCAACTTCCGATTCGCGTCAAAGAAAGCTCGTGCCGTTTTCTCCAACCAAACTACCGATCCATCCGGACGAATCACGCGGTATGTAACTCGAGCGATTGGGTCCTCTGGAGTGCATGCGGCCGTCGTTGCAGCCAGTGCGACTTGGTCATCCGGATGTACTGTCGTCAACATCTGCTTGCAGGTAACGATTCCGGCGGGATCTTTTAAGCCTAGAATATTGGCGAACGGACCGGTGCGTATGATCACGTCGGATGCGACGTCCCACTCGTAGGCGTACATTCGCCCCGCCTCGACCGCCAGACGCATTCTTTCTTCGCTTTCACGCAACGCGGCTTCAACCTGCTTGCGCTCGGTGACATCCACGATCATGCCCTTAATCCCTGTCAGCTTGCCCGCAGCATCGAAAAAGGCGCGACTCAATCTCTCTACCCATATCGTGCCGCGATCAGGATGAATCATTCGGTAGGTGATTCGAAGCTCAGGCTTCTCGGGGGTGAGCGCTGTCAGTACTATCTTAACGGTCTCCACATCCTCCGGATGAATCTTGGCCAATACCTGCTGACCCGTAACGTCGGCTGTCTCGTCCACCCCGAGAACGTGCGCGCACTCTCCTGAGCGCATCAGCAAATCCGTCGCGGCATCCCACTCATACGCAAACATCTTTCCAGCATGAGCCGCCAGACGAAATCGTTCCTCACTCTTTCGCACCACTTCCGCAGCCTGCTTCTGATCGGTCGTATCCACGCACGATCCGATATAGCCCGCGAAAGAACCATCCTGATTAAATCTGGGAACTCCGATGTCGAAAATCCAACGGTATTCTCCGTCGTAGCGTCGCAGCCGGTACTCCATTTTGAATTCTTCTCGCCGATCAAATGCGCGTTCGTAGGTACTCAGGCATCGCTGCAAGTCGTCGGGATAGACTCCCTCCGCCCATCCGTTGCCCAGTTCCGCCTCGATACTTCGTCCCGTAAAGTCCAACCAGCGTTGATTGAAATAGGTGCAGAGTTTGTTCGTGTCCGAAACCCACACCATTACCGGCGCGGTATTGGCGATGAGCTTGAGGAGTTCTTCACTTTCAGGCATGCTCTTGCGCTCAGAAGAAGGATCCGGGATGTAGCTTTGCGGAGACAAACTAGAACTCAAGGAGTGCGCTCCTCGGCGAAGTACGACTCGGGTAAAGCCACCACCGTGACGTTCCAAGTTATTCGTCTGAGTGCGATCAGAAAATAGCTTGCGACGGTGACTCAGAAACGAATTGGGCTAATGCGGTACTCCGCCCCATTTCGAATTGCGGCCATTTTACATGCATTTCCTCGGCTTCAAAGCGATTGCCGGGCGAAACTTATGCGTGAAGCTCGTATTGACGCAAGCCGCATGTATCCCATGTACCCAGCTAATGGCCGCCCGCCCATCTGCGTCTGCATCTATCCATATTCACCATATTCACCAATGCCAAGGAGTGCTGCCGATGGGGGCTGCCGAACGACTCGCAAATGACGTATTCCGTATTCCGACTGGTCTCTCGAACGCTTATCTGGTCGGAGAACCCGCAGCCTGGGTTCTGATCGACGCCGGAACTGATGGTTACGCGGATAAAATCCGAGCCGCAGCCGCGAGCCGCTTTGGGCAGGGCTCCCGTCCAGAAGCCATCCTGCTCACGCACGGACATTTCGATCACTCCGGATCGGCTGGACAACTCGCGCGCGCCTGGAACGTCTCCATCTACGCCCATCGGCTGGAGATTCCGTATCTTACCGGTCGCTCGAAATATCCTCCTCCCGATCCTACCGTCGGCGGTTTCATGTCCTTCATGATGCGTTTTTTCCCGAACAAAGCGTACGACTACGACGGCCTGGTGAAACCGCTAACCGCAAACGTCAGCACTGCTCTCGCTCGCTGGCAGATCATCGAGACCCCAGGCCACAGTCCAGGCCATGTTTCCTTCTTCCGTTCCACCGACTCGTTCCTGATCGTCGGCGACGCGTTCACCACCGTGAACCAGGATTCCGCGCTCGATATGCTGCGCAAGAAGAAGGAAGTCTGCCGCCCTCCCGTGTATTACACCTGCGACTGGGAGACGGCACACGAGTCAGTCGAGAAGTTGGCTGCGCTGAATCCGCGCATTCTGGCCGCCGGTCATGGTGAACCGATGTCGGGCCCCAAAGCCACTCAGCAATTGCACGAGCTCGCGTTGCATGTCCCTATTCCGGAAGACGGTCGCTATGTCCGGCAGACCCCAGTTACGAACGAAAATGGAGTGGTGGCGCTCCCTCCACCAGTTCCGGATCCCGTACCCAACATCGCAGCGGGAGTGGGTATCGCCGCAGCCGCAGCCGTTGCGGTTGGATTGGCTATTCGAAGTCGCTGAGCACTAGGACTCGGAGCCCTGCCTCGTTTCGAATGCAAAGACCGGTGCGCCTGCTTAACTGCAGTTTGCGAAGACCTCTTTGACCGTCTGCGCGGTGATCGTGTTGTATCCGACACCGGTCGTGGATCCGGAGTTATACAAGCCGTTCGTCGTCGCGCCCGATTCTTGCTGTCCAACCGGACCCGTGATTTCAACTGTGTGGCCAAGCTTACCTTTCAGGGCTTCGGTGTCCCCACCCACAATGCGGTATTGCCGGACGGGAGCTCCTCCAAGAATCACATAAGTGTTCCCGGTTTTCGACAGGCAGCCTCGAACCGTTTGTACCTTTGGCGTTGAGCTTTCGGCATTGGATGTAGCCGAGCTT
>CAZBCQ010000126.1:6704-8091 GCA_964490255.1 uncultured Terriglobales bacterium
TCATCTCGGACACTCACGGTCTGTTGAGGCCGGAAGCACTCGAAGCCTTGCGTGGCTCCGATCTGATCCTGCACGCTGGTGATGTCGGTTCTGCCGATATTCTCGGAGAACTGTGCCGCCTTGCGCCGGTAAAAGCTGTTCGCGGGAACATCGACACCAGTCCCTGGGGCGACAGTCTCCCTCAAACCGAAGTGATCGAAGCTGGCGGGCTCTCGCTCTACATGCTGCACGATCTGAAACAGCTCGACCTGAATCCCTCAGTAGCGGGATTCGCCGCCGTGGTCTGCGGGCATTCACATGCGCCGATGAATGAAGTCCGCAACGGCGTGCTCTACTTCAATCCGGCCAGTGCCGGACCGCGCCGCTTCAAACTGCCCATCTGTGTAGGAAGGCTGCAGATATCCGGCGGCAAAATCACAGGCGAGATCATCAATCTCCACCTCAGCCGCTGATACTCAATCCGAGCGCAGCGAGCGAACCCTATTGCACCACGGATCTCTACGCCACCTTGGCCGCCGCGTCTTCCAGCGATTGCCACTCTGCTTCTTCCAGCTTCAACTCTGCCGCTGCGACGTTCTCTTCCAGATGGCTCACCTGCGAAGTGCCGGGAATCGGCAGCATCGCTGGCGAACGGCGCAGTAACCAGGAGATCGCAACCTGCGACTTGGTTGCGTTGTGCTTGCTTGCGAGCCGATCGAGCACACCACCGGATTTTGTTAATTCACCTGCTGCGAGCGGAAACCACGGAATGAACACGATGTTATTTCTTGTGCAGTAATTCACCACGTCTTCGTGAGCTCGATCCGTGATGTTGTACTTGTTCTGGACGCTCACGACGTCCACGATTTTTTGCGCCTGCTGAACTTCCGCAACACTCGTTTCCGAGATCCCTATGTGGCGAATCTTTCCCTCCTCCTGCATCTTCTTCAGCTCACCCAACGATTCCTCGACCGGAACTCTGGGATCGAAGCGATGCAACTGGTAGAGATCGATGCGTTCAACCTTCAGGCGTCGCAAGCTCATTTCAAGGCACTCTCGCAGGTACTCCGCGCGGCCAACCGGAGCCCATTCATTCGGCCCCTGCCGAGTCAATCCGCCCTTCGTCGCAATGACTAGCCCTTTCGGATAGGGATGCAGCGCCTCGGCGATCAGATTTTCGCTTACCTCAGGTCCATAGGCGTTTGCGGTATCAATAAAATTCACGTTCAGGTCAAGGAGGCGTTTCAGAACTCGCTTGCATTCAGCTGGATCTTTGGGATCTCCCCAGATTCCCTCACCTGTGAGGCGCATGGCTCCGAATCCGAGCCGATTGACTGTGAGATCTTTTCCGATTGTGACGGTGCCGGCACTTGCTGCATTCGGTTTACTCATAGCGGCTTTTGATTCA
>CAZBCQ010000126.1:8191-12168 GCA_964490255.1 uncultured Terriglobales bacterium
CCCTGGCGAACCCACAACTGCCCGGTTTCCGGCATGCCATCACAACCGGTAAACGGCAAACTGAGCCATTTATCACGATTCGCTCCCGCGGGCTGATCCTGAAAAGCTTTGCGTGCGCCAATCGCCATGGAATCGTCCTGAGCACAGATGACGCCGAAGGTGACATCACGAGAGGTCGAGAGCCGAAGCCAGGAAGTCACCGCCTGATAAGCGCTGGCTTCGGTCCATTGGGCTTTCATCGCGCGGACCTGCACATTGTCGGGCTTGGTTTCGTACATCCCATTGGTGCGCTGTTGCGCGGCATCGCTGCCTGAAGGACCCTGGATGTAAAGCACCGATCCGCCCTGAGGCAGAAGAGCGGCGACTTGGCGTCCTTGAATGCGTCCGACTTCGGTGTGGTCCGTGGTGACGCCGAACACAGGCGCCTTGCTGTTGCGGCGCAAATCAGCGAGGTAGTCCACATCGCGGTTCAGGATGACCCAACCGACTCCCGCGGAAACCGCGGCTTTGGCCACCTGGGGCAATCCGGTGCCGACGGGTTCGAAGACGACAGCATCGGGACGTGTTCCCGCGGGCGCCTGGATGGCCTTCAGCAACTGCTGGCTCTGATTAATGGCGTCGTTGTCCGCGTAAATGATCTGGATCTGGACACCGACCCGCTTGGCGGCTTCCTCGGCTGACGCGGCTTGCTCGCGCTGATAGTCGTTGTCGTTCGTCGTCAGTGAAACCAGCACCGTGGGCTTACTCATGTCACCCGCCATCATAAAGGATGACAGTCATGATTCCGTTACTAGTCACGTTTTCTTCCACACCAAAGGTAACCAATTTCACAACGGAACAGGCGATTTCAGAGGCGAATCAACTACAATTCCGAGCCGGAAGTACGTTTACGAACCCAGGAGGCATATGCACAGGTCAAAAGCTGCTCTAGTTGTCGTTTTCGTCATGATTCTTTTCAGCGAAGGGTTGTTCGCACAGTCGGCTCTTTCACCGAAATGGGAAGAACTGACTGGGCCCGATTTCATCCAGGCGATTCAAAAGGCACAGGGAACCTGCATGTTGCCGTTCGGCATTATCGAGAAGCATGGTGCGCAACTGCCCCTGGGTACCGACCTGATCGACATTCGATACGTCAGCGAGCAGGCTGCGAAGCAGGAGTACGCCGTCATATTTCCTCCTTATTACTTCGGGCAGATTTTTGAGGCGCGGCACCAGCCCGGAACGGTCGCCTACAGCCTGCAACTGCAATTGCAGTTGCTGCAGGAGACAGTGAACGAGATGTCGCGGAATGGCTGCAAGAAGATCGTGATCGTGAACGGCCATGGAGGTAATGAGAGCCTGCTGCCGCTGTTTGCGCAGTCGCAGCTGGCTTCGAAGCGAGATTATGTTGTGTACGTGATCCCGGTTGGGGCGCGGAAGTGGGAAGGGGGAACGGGACCTGCCGTTGCTGCGAAGGACAAGCTCGACATGCATGCTGGGCAAACTGAGACTTCGACGATGCTGATCGCGGCTCCGAATCTGGTTCATATGGATCGTGCCAAAGAGCAATCGGGCGCCGACCAGGCACGGCTAACCGCGCTACCAGAGGGGCTGTATACGGGAATCTGGTGGTACGCCCGTTTTCCGAATCACTACTCCGGCGATGGGTCGCTGGCGACAAAGGAACTTGGCGAATTCGATATGAACAACTGGGTGAAGGCCGTTGCCGAGACGGTAAAGGTGGTGAAGGCGGATCAGACCAGTCTGAAGCTGCAGAACGAGTTTTACGAGGAAGCGCAGCATCCGCTGGAGACGAAGCAGTAGCGTTTTGACTGCGCGCGGGCCCCAGTTCAAGTTTCCGCGTACTGAGCCGAAGTAGAAGATGCAGCCCCGGAGGTATTAACCGAGGCTACATCGTCTATTCGGCCATGTTTCTCCGTCATCTCGCCACTGCGCGCAAGTCCCTGTACAAAGGGCACCAATCCCAATGGGAGGAGACGCTCATGTGGAAACCCGAGCCTATTGATGGCTCCGCCGCTGCAAACAGCAAGCCGCAACCGTTCCGGCCGGAAGATGGGCCGAAAGCCTCGATGAACACACCCAACGCCGTCATCGGCAAGAACCTAATTATTAAAGGCGAGATTTCCGGAACAGAACCGTTGCTGATCGAAGGCCAGGTCGAGGGCACGATCAACGTGAATGGCTGCTATGTGGGCATCGGGCCCAGTGGCAAGGTAAAAGCCACGGTCAACGCGGCCGAAGTAGTGGTGCGTGGCGCGGTGAATGGCAATCTGCAGGTGAGCGAGCGATTGGAGATTCGCAGCGGTGGCTCGGTGAATGGCGACATCGTGACTCGCCGGTTAAGCATTGAGGAAGGCGCATATTTCCACGGCACGATCGACATGCAGAAACCCGAACAGAAATTCGAGAAGAAGACCCATGTGGTCGAACCGGAGGCTGCGAAAGAATTGCCGCGAGCACCGGAGTTGCTGCCGGTCTAGGTTGGATTGGTAATTGGGTAATTTGCGAGTTCGTAATTAGAAGGCGGCTCACGGAACAGTGAGTCGCCTTAGTTATTTTCGCTGTGTTCAGTAGCCACGAGTCAGGATCCATTAGCCAGCATTCAGAACGTCGGTGCGGGCATCCGAAGCATCTGCTTATTGCGGTGTGTCGCGGGGCGCGAAATAACCGCGCCGGCATTGCACGCGCAGCTTCGGTTTTGCGCAGCGGAGTTCAATGGTGCGATAGCTGCCGTCCGGATTGAAGTTGGCCGGTTTGTACGCAAGCGAGTACTGGCTTCGCAACGCATCTTCGACCTGCGCGAAGGCGTGCGAGAGTTCGGCGGTTTCACGCGCGGCAAGAATCTGTCCGCCGGCGTACCTGGTCAGCAATTCCAGCACAGCTTCCCCGCGCGGATATTGGTCATGACTCAGGTCGTTGGTGCTGAGCGCGAAGATCGCTGTCTCGGCACGGGCGGCAGCCTGCTGGGCATCCGCGAGAATGCTTTTGCTGGAAGTGTCCTGGCCGTCGGTGATCAGGATCAGCACCTTTCGGACCAGGCGATCGCGCGGCTGCTCCTGCAGCTTGTGACAAGCGAAAATTATAGCATCGTAAAGCGATGTATTTCCTCCGGCCTTCATCTTCTGGAGAGACGCCCCGAGCGCCGCGGTGTCGTTGGTGAAATCCTGCGCAAGCTGGACCTTGTCATTGAACCCGACCACAAAGGCCTGGTCGGTGGAGGGCCGCAGGGATTTCTTCAGGAAAATTGTGGCTGCCTTCTTCTCGAACTTAAAGCGGCTGGTGATCGATTCGCTGAGGTCGATCACCAATCCCACGCGCAGGGGCAGATCGCTTTCCTTCTGAAACTGGCGAATGCTCTCCGGCGGCATGCGATTGTCGAAAACCTGAAGATCGGACGCGTTGAGGTCGGTGACGAAGTGCCCTTTGGAGTCGGTGACCGTGAAGAGCAAGCTCACTTCGTCGACCCGCTTGGAGATGGTGACCATGGTCGCATCGGGGTCGACGAGACGCGCGGTAATCGCGGGCGTAGCGGAGCCCTGCTGCGCGTTGAGGGTCAATGCGCCGGTGACAAAGAGACACACCGAAAGCATTGCAAGAAATACGAAGACTCTGAAGCCCTGGGAACGCATCGAGAAACCTCCTGGAGATGCGTCTTGTTGCTTACATTGAACCGAAATTGCTGAAGATTTAAAGCGAGAGAGAACGCCCCACTTGGGTGCATTTTAGTCCGGGTGCGGCTCGGAATTTGTAAAAAGATTGTCCTAAGTAGCACGTTTTCGCGAGCAGGCGCGAGTTGTTGTGCCGGGAATTTGGAACGTCTACGTTCCTCAGGAATGAAGGCGTGTGTGGGTCAGCAACGAGCGGGAAAGGGCCGGAACAGGGTGTCTATTTTGTTATAATCCGAGTTGTCCCCGTCGTGTCGAGTGGCGCTATCGTCTAGGGGTTAGGACGGAAGATTCTCAATCTTCAAACCCGGG
>CAZBCQ010000127.1:0-1586 GCA_964490255.1 uncultured Terriglobales bacterium
CCGCATCCTGGGTGAGGTGGAACTTCACGGCGCCAACAAGGTGGCGAAGACCTCTGGCGTGTGGGTCGACGGGCAGTATGTCGGTTACGTGAAGGAGTTGAAGGGCGATCATAAGCTGTTGCTGATGCCGGGCGAGCACACGATCGTGGTCCGGCAGTCAGGATACGGCGATTTCACGGCGCCGGTTACGGTGGAACCGGGGTTGAAGCAAGTGGTGGAAGTGACGATGGCAAAAGATCCCAGGACTCATCCTCCGCAGGTGACCGCGCAGGTGAAGCTGGAGGTGAATCCGGACCGCGCGGCGGTGTTCCTCGACAACGCATTCGTTGGCCACGTCAGCGAGTTTTCGGGGGTTGGTCGGGCGATGCTGCTGAATCCCGGCACGCATCGGATCAAGATCGAACTGCCAGGCTACCAGGCGTTTGATACTGAAATTAAGCTGCTGCCGAATCAGAAATACACGGTGAAAACGGACCTGGCACGAGGCAGCATCGTGCAGGCGGGTGCGCTGATCAAACAGGATTAGTCGGTTGCGGTGGCAGGGGGGAAGATTCGGCGAAGTCAAGGTTAGCGGTCACTCGGCTCACCACAACTTCTGCGTGTAAAATAGGTTCTTAAATGCGGGTGTAAGCCTGCAAGGAGGCATTGTGTTTGGTGAGCTAGGTCTGCCCGAACTGCTGGTGATTCTGGGAATCGCGCTGCTGATTTTCGGGCCCAAAAAGATCGGGGAACTGGGTAAGGGGCTGGGCGATGGAATTCGTGGTTTCCGCAGCGCCATGAAGGGCGATGACGAGAAGAAGGCGGCTGATCCGGTCGTAGAATCCCCGCAGAAGTAGCGCTACGGGCACATTCGCGTGTGCCCGCGCATCCTCTCTATCCCTGCGAAGTCAATTTACTGTGACTGCCACGCTGGCCGTCGATTGGTCCCCGCTTACGGTGTAAGACGTCACCGTCATGGTGTACGAACCGCTCGGCGTTCCGCCCAAGGTTGGCGGAGGCGGGGTCGAAGTCGAACTACCTCCGCTGCCGCAGGCATTCACCGCTAGGATGGGCAGCAAAAGCACGATAACTCCGAGCAGCATTCCCGCCCGCTGTCTGCGAATCCCCGGAAGTAACCAGAGTCCGAAGAAAACTCCGCCAAACGCGAGGAACGCCCACATGTGTGTGTGGTTGCGACGCAGCGATGCCGTG
This sequence comes from uncultured Terriglobales bacterium, assembly GCA_964490255.1. Classification (GTDB taxonomy): domain Bacteria; phylum Acidobacteriota; class Terriglobia; order Terriglobales; family Acidobacteriaceae; genus JAJPJE01. Next base: position 1,192 of record CAZBCQ010000127.1, read on the forward strand.
TGTGCCTGGGTGGCGAGGCTCACCGTGGCGGTCGCACTTGCGGAATTGCTGAAGTCAACGACATTGGGGCTGATGCTACAGGTCGAGTTCGACGGCGCATTCGAGCAGGTCAGATAGACTTTGCCGGCGCCCGCGGTAGAGGTGAGGTTTAGAGTGCTGGTCCCGGTTTGGCCGGCGGTAACGTTGATGGAGCCAGCCGTCATCGTCGGACCGGGCACGGTCATTGATTTGTAGACGCGAACGTAATCCACCAGCATTTGCGACGGACTGGGCGTCGAGCTGTCGGGAGCTCCGGGCCAATCGCCGCCCACGGCGAGGTTGAGGATCAGGAAGAACGGGTTGTTGTAGACCCACTGCTTTCCCGAGGGGATCGCGGTCGCTGGAATCGTCTGGAA
>CAZBCQ010000127.1:1686-12160 GCA_964490255.1 uncultured Terriglobales bacterium
CCGTGCTGATGTTGGTGCCAAGCATCCAGAATGCCGGCCACAGACCGGTGGCAGACGGCAGCTTGATGCGCGCTTCAATGCGCCCGTACTGAAAATTCGCCGTCGAGATGCCTTCGGTCTTGAGGCGGGCTGAGGTCCACGTTCCGCTGTTGTTGCGGGCTTCGATTACAAGATTTCCGTTGCCGTCCAGAAAAGCGCTGGGAGTGGTCGAGTTGCAGGGCGCCGGCGAGTTGCCCACCGGATTGGAACAGTAAATCTCCATTTCATTGTTTACGTGGAGATTGCCAACATCGAAGGTCCACTTGGTGGCATCGGGCGCGGAGTTCACGGCGCCATTGAATTCGTCGCTCCAGACGGGATTGCCCCAATTCTGGGCGGACGCGATGTTTGCGATGAAAGGGAAGAAGGAAACGATGGCGAACAATAGTGACCGCAAGACAGGTCTGTTCTCGAACATTAATGTCCTCGGCTCCGAATAAGAATCGCAAGTATTGGGGAGCCAAAAACTATACCTCAGCCGAAACGATCTGCGCGGTGTCGAGATGATTTCCGGTTGCGGGCTTCGCAAGTGGTGGAACACGCAATCCAGCCGCAAAGAAAGGGCGGGGAAGTCCCGCCCTGTGTCTTAACCGGAAGCCAGTCTATGTCCCAGACTTCTGCACTTCCGCCGACTGCTTGCCCTTGCGCAGCATCTTCACGTCGTCAACGCTGATGGTTTTGTTAGCGGCGTCAAAGGTCGCTTTCAATTCGACGTGATGTCCGTTGTGCTCCTTGAGCACGTCCGGATTGGAAACGTTCCAAGTCTGCTTGTCTTTATCGTTCACGAAGACGGTTTTGCCGCCTTTCGTTTTTACCCAGCCCGTCACAGTCGTTGCTTTCCCCTGGGCGGATGCATCGGCTTCCTGCTTCTCGGCCTTGGCATTGGGGCTGTTGGCTGGATCCTGCGCAAATGCCCCGAGCGAGCACGTCAGGACGAACGCGAACATCCACAGCGTTAGTTTTTTCATTTAGTTCTCCCTCAAACCTACGGTTTGGACAAAAAAATCCATTGCATAGGAATAGATGCAGTCCTGCTGTTGCGTTCTGGCCTAAACAGTGGGAACGGAAGGCTACGTTACTTTTTGTGACGGACTGGATAGCCGATTACCCACAACGCGGACGAGCAACGAATTCAAGAGGATGGAAATGAGCGAGGCCATGAGGGTTGCATTGTAGACAGGGTCTGGCACCAGTTGTGCGCTGCGAGCTTCCTGGACCAGCACGTAGGAGAACTCGCCGATCTGCGTGAGCCCGACTCCGACCAGAACGGCCGTTTTCCAGTTATAGCGGAAGAGCCGGACAATTCCGGACCAGATCACGAATTTGCCGAGGACGATGAGAGCGATCATCACCAGTAGCAGGCCTGGGTGTGACAGCAGGACGCGCGGATTTACCAGCGCTCCGACGGTGACGAAGAACAACGCGACGAAAATATCGCGGATGGGCAATACCTGCGACAGCATCTGGTGGGCATACTCGGAGCCGCTGATCAGCATGCCGGCGAGAAAAGCTCCGAGCGCAAGCGAGAGCCCGAGCCATTCGGTGAGATAAGCGGTACCAAAGCCGAGAGCTACCGCTACGAGAACGAATAGTTCCTGGCTGCAGGTGCGCGCCACTTTGCCGAGCAATCGCGGAACGAGTTTCACTGCAACAAGTCCGAGCGGCACGAGCAGAAGAAGCGCCTTCCCTAGCGATTTGCCGAAATCGAGGAAACGAGCGCCGGAAGGCTCGTTCAGGCTGGGCATCAAGACGGTGAGGATGACGACGCCGATGTCCTCGAAAAGGGTTATGCCGATCATGACCTTCCCATGCGAAGACAGCAACTCCCCTCGATCGATCAGCAATCGCGACAAGACCATGGTGCTGGCGACACTGACGATCGCGCCGATGGCGAAGCCTTGCGGGAGCGGCCGTCCGGCTGCATATGCGACAACAAGTCCGAGGCCAATCGACAACAAGATGCCGAGTACGCCACCGCCGACGGCCACCCACTTCACTTCGAGAAGATCGCGCGGATGGAATTCAATGCCGATGGAGTACATCAACAGGATGACACCGATTTCGGCGAGAATCTCCAGGCTGTGCGTGTCGGCCAGAGTTGGCCCGGGCGTAAATGGGCCGATGAAAATTCCGGCGACCACGTAACCGAGAATCAAGGGCTGGCGCAGAGCGCGCGCTGCCAATCCACCGACGACGGCTGCTATGAAGACGTAAGCAAGGTCGTGATACAGGTTGGCGCCAGCATGCATCGGCATCGTCCCCGCTAAGTTCAATGACGATAGCAGAAGACCGCATTAAGAGCTGCTAATCGGGTAATTGGTAATAGGTAATCTCAAAACCGAACAACTGATAGGCTGTGTGAGGCTCGCGTCGGCGCATGAGTTCCTCCTACTCATACGCCGGCAATGAGGCGTTGCTGGCGAACTACTGTTTTGCAACGGCTTCGGCCGGTTCCGAGACGGCCTGGATATTGGGAGTCCCGGTTCCAACCAGACGCAGCTTGGGTGAACGCTCGATAGCTTCCAGCAAGGCACGCGTGATCTTATCGTCGACTTCGGCGGCCTTGTCCAGAACGAGAGGATAACGAATCACCACCTCCAGCCCGGCTTGAGTCAGATGGAAGTGACTTTGTGGATGTAACGAGATCTCGCTGACAATGCTGAGAGAGCGTTGCATCCGTAGACGCTGCTGCTCCAATGCGTCCTTATATTCGTTGAATACCGACTCAACCGCATTCAGCAGACGAGTTTCAACCTCACGATAATTGCCTTCGGGCGCAAGCGTCAGCGAGATCTGGTGCCAGACGAAATTCGTGCCCGGTATCTGCTTGTAAAGTCCGGCACTGGGCTGGAACACAACCGAATTGGAGAAGACCACGACGCGTCCGGTGGGCTGAGCATCCGTTCCCGTGGTTGCGAGTTCCATCAGGTGCAGGCGGACTAGGCCGATGTCCACAACCTCACCGGTGACGCCTGAAATCTGCACGCGATCTCCCACCCGAATACCGTACTTGCCGATGAGGTAGAAGTACCCGGCGACCGAGAGGATTACGTTTTGCAGCGCAACCGCGATGCCAGCAGTCATCAAGCCGGCAAACGTCGCCAGGGAACCAAGCTCGCTGGCAAAGGCGAAGGCCACGACGATCGCGATCAGGAACCACATCACCAGGCGCCGCAGCAACATGAACTGATAACGCCTGCGGAAGTCATGCACGTAACGGAAAATGGCTCTACGCCAGACTTCCGCCATGCCAACGATCAGCGCCAGCATGAACACCAACACGCCAAGGTGAATCATCAAGTTCCGCAATACTGTGCTGTATTCGGACTTCACAGTGTCGTGCCAGTTGCTGAGGCTTCGCTTGTACAGGTCAAACAGAATGGACTGTTTGCTCAATGGCATCACGAGAGCGGCTGTCTGCTTGAACTGCGCCGTCATGGCATCGAGCTGTTGTTTCTGCTGAGCCAGCACTGCCGGATCGGTCGCGTCGGGCTGCGCGACAATATCGTTCCCGCCCTTTACCAATTCCCGCAGCTTGGTCGAGAACGGGGTGCGGATCTGCTTCGCAGCTTGCTGCAGGTTGTTGGTCTGCTGGATGCGGTCGTCGATCGCATGAACCTTTTTGGACAGAGAAATAAGATCGGTAATTAGCCCGAGGATTCCGGTAGATTCCGCTTTACGCGCCGGTACGTTAGCTGCGCCCGACGTCGAGCTTTGACCCTGTGTAGGATTCTGCTCGTTAACAGGAGGGATGACGCGCTGTAGCTCTTCGAGTTGCGCGCGCAGGCTTCCGCCATTCCCGTTGGCGCCACTCACGAATTGCAGCATGTTGCGAAGGGTATCGCGCCGCGTCTGGGCCAACTCCAGTTCGGCCTGAAGTTCCCCGATTTGCGATTCGATCTCTTTGCGCTTCCGCAGCGGCGCCGTTTCCAATTTGCGGCGCGCGTTTTCAACTTCGACCTGTGTATCTTTCACCTGCTGGTCGGCCGTGTTCGCTAACTGAAGAAGCTGCTGATATCTGTCTTGTGTTGGTGACCCCGCTTGCTGGGTGTTGGGAGCCAGGTTTGTGCTGGAAGCGTAGGCAAGTCCGAAGTCAAACGACAAGCGAAGGATCTGCGTCGCGAGTTGTCTATCATCACTGACAAAGATGATGTCTTCGGGTTCGGTAGCGATCTGTTGTTCAGTCGAGAGTTGCCGATACCAGGCGATACTCTGGTTGACGAACGATAGAACATCCGGTGGGCTGGGGAAGTTCGTCTGCTGATTCGATGTTTCCTGCGCCGAAAAGCAGACTAACGGCAACAGTAGGACCAGTAATAAAGAAGCACAGAGGCCTTTTCGGAATATGTTCACTCGTTTGGAACGGGGGATTCTTATGGATTTAATTTGCATGCAAAATTTTCGACGGAAGCGGGCGCGCTGATTGGATGCAGACCGGAGTTGCTATGACATTGTTGCGCTGCATATGGCGCACCCGACAGGACTCGAACCTGTAACCCTCAGCTCCGGAGGCTGATGCTCTATCCATTGAGCCACGGGTGCGCTACCGGAACATTTACTAGAGCGATTATAACAAGCTTAACTGGCCTGCTGAGTTCGGGATTTTGCTTCGGTTTGCAGCACCGGGGTGTCGTCGGCCACAGCCACCGCGGATCCAACTGGCAAGAAGACCTGGAAAACGCTGCCGTGCCGCTCGCCTGTGCTGCTTCGAAAACGTAGCTCGCCGCCGTACTTGCGAATGATCCCCTCCGATACCCAGAGACCCAATCCCGTGCCTTTTTCGCCCTTGGTCGTGTAGAAAGCCTCGCTGATACGGTGGCGGTCGGCTTCCGAGATTCCTGTGCCATTGTCGGCAATGGTGACTCGCACGCCGCGGCGCTCCATGTTCATCCAATCCCGCGATGGGCGCACGTGAAGTGTCAGACAGCCACTTGGTCCCATTGCGTCAAGAGCGTTGCCAATTAAGTTCGAGAAGACCTGCCGGAGTTCACCAGGGAAGGCGCGTACCTCCAGAACTTGCTCGTATCGCTTACGTACCTGAATGTCCGATGTGGTTAGTCTCGCCTGGTACAACACGAGAACATTGTCGAGCAGATCGCGCAATTTGACCGGAACGGGTACACGCGATTCACGACTGAAGGTAAGCATCTGCTCCGAGATGTTGGTGACACGATCGAGCTCTTCACTGGCAAGGCGCACATGCTCGCGAGAGGCCTCATCGAGCTGTTTGCTGTGATCGAGGAGGTAAAGCAGATTCGCAATAGCATCCAGCGGATTATGGATCTCGTGAGCCACGCTGGCGGCCAGACGTCCCATGCTCGCCAGCTTGTCAGTGGAACGTAGCACTGCTTCGGATCTACGCTGCTCGGTAAGATCGCGAACGACAAGAACCATGCCAATACGGCGTCCGACTTCATCCAGAAGCGGAGAGCTGGTTTCGAGAATCGGTATTTCGACGCCGTCGCGCCTGCGTAACAGTAGACGTTCGGAATTTTGTGCTTCGCTGAGGTCGATTCCGATAAAAGGTTCCCGGATCGGCTCGCGGGTCACTTCGTTTATTACGTGCAAAATCTCGGCTAGCGGAGCGCCTTTGGCTTCTTCGATACTCCAGCCAGTAAGGTTTTGGGCAACACCGTTCATGAAGGACACCGTGCCGTTTCCCTCCGTGGCGATGACGCCATCGGTGATGCTGCCGAGAATGGTTTCCAGCCAACGCCGGTTGCTATCGGCTTCTTCGGCACGATTTTCGGCGATGCCTAAGGATGCAGCGTAGGTATCTGCGACCGCGTGCAACTCGCGCCGCGTGAAAGTAGAAAGCAGGAGTCCCAGTACCAGCGAAAGCAGGCCTGCGCTGGCGCCAACCATCCACGTAGCGCGGTGTACAGCGCCAACACGACCCGCAAGTCGCGCTTCCTGGTCTCCGAGAACCTGATCCCAGGTAGAGCGGAACAGGTCCATCAACGATCTGCCCTCGGCGTTCAGTGCGGTCGACTGGTACTCGCCATTTTTCTGCCGGAGTTCGATCATGCGCCGCATGTAGGTGTGTAGATCCTCATATTGCTGCTCAAGGCGAACGATCCGGCTTTCCTGTGCTACGTCGCCGGCAGCTGAGCGTCTCATTTGCTCCAATGCGCCCGGCGCGCGCTCCTCCGAGGCGTAGTAAGGACCCATGAAGCGGTAGTCGCCGGTGAGCAGATAGCCACGGAGTCCGGTTTCCATATCGAGCACAAGCTTGAGGACGGATCTCGTATGGTTGATTGATTGGTAACTATCCTGGACAGAGCGGTTTGTGGACCAAAGAAAGTACATCTCGAGGATGAAAGTTGCCGCCAAAAGTCCCGCCAAGAGGAGGGGTATGTAGAGGGCTCTCCTCAGGTGAAGACGGAACGTTTTGAGGCGGTCATCCATCGCGGCAAGGGAGTTTACTCTGTCTTCCTATGAGAACACCAGTTCAGCGGAAGGGATGCGTTATCCACTTGAAAACAGGCGTGTAAAGCGGGAGGCCAAGTCTGGATGGTCAAGGTAAATCAGTGGTCGAACCAGTGCAGTACACACACCTTCGTGTGAATAGCCGGGCGAAATCACGGTATCAACAACAACACCACAAGTTATAGTAGGCCGCTCTCAAGGGAAGCCCCGAGACTGGTATGACGGAGACCAAAAAAACTAAAGTACAAGCACTAGAGAAACCGGAGAATCACGGGTAAAACCCGAAGTTCTCCTTGACGCTACATACGTTAACCCTGATATAACCATCTCGAATTTCTCCCCCCTGAGACATCGACCGAGGACGAATTCCTCGACAGCTCCTTCAATGGGGCGACTCTCCCCGCCCAACTGGGCAGCAACTCTGTGGAAAGGGCTTTAGCGATGGCCGAAGCACCTGAAGTAATGAACATTCGTCAGGCGTCGGAGTACCTGGGCGTAAGCCCTGACACCCTCTACAAGTACGTGTATGAGGAAAAGATTCCGGCGTTCAAGTTAGGCAACCGTTGGAAATTCAAGAAGACCATCCTGGATTCCTGGATGGAAAGAAAGAGCACCGTAAGCGAAGGCAAGATCAAGAAACGGCCACGCGCAGCACGGGCTGTCGCGGGTCGATAGAAAAGGCGGACGGCTTCTATGTTCGGATTCGGTGGTTCCAAAGCGATTGTCGGACTTGATATCGGTTCCAGCAGTATTAAAGCTGTGGAACTGAAGCGCACGCGGGCCGGCCTGGAGCTTTCCCACGTGGGGATCGAGCCCTTGGCCAACGATGTGGTGGTGGATTCCATGATCATGGACAGCCCGAGCGTGGCGACCGCGATCAGCAAACTGTTCGCGGATTCAGCGATCAAGTCGAAGGCTGTGGCCACGTCGGTGAGCGGACACTCGGTGATCGTGAAGCGGATCAGCGTGCCGACGATGACGGAGGACGAGCTGGCGCAGACCATCAATAACGAAGCCGCGCAGCATATTCCGTTCGATATTGCGGACGTGAACCTCGACTACCAGATTCTCTCGGAAGATTTGACCGGCCCGCAGATGGACGTATTGCTGGTCGCCGTCAAGAAAGACAAGATCCTGAACTACACGAACGTGCTTTCGATGTCGGGTAAAGCTCCGGCGGTGGTGGACGTGGATGTGTTCGCGCTCCAGAACTGCTACGAGTTCAACTACGACCCGGCTCCGGGCTCAACGGTCGCGCTTCTTAATCTGGGCGCTAGCGTCATGAACATCAACATCGTCAAGGGCAATACGTGGCTCTTCTCGCGAGACGTCAGCGTGGGCGGGCATCAGTACACCGACGCTCTCCAGAAAGAACTCGATCTCAGCTTCGACGATGCGGAGTCCCTGAAGCTGGGAGAGAAGGTTGGCACAGTCAGTGAAGACGCGAAGCTGCCCATCCTGCAGCAGGTAACGGAAATCATCGTCCTGGAAATTCAGAAGACGTTCGACTTTTTCCGCGCGACTGCAGCAGGCGAACACATCGAGCGGATCTACCTGGCCGGAGGTTCGGCCAGAGTGCCGGGGCTCATGGAAGCGCTTCGTCAGGAATTCTCGTTGCCGGTGGAAATACTCAATCCCTTTGCGCGCATTGAATACACCGGCGGCTCGGAGATCGTACAGAACAATGCCGGTCAGCTCGCGGTTGCAGTTGGTTTGGCGTTAAGGAGCTTTGAAGACCTATGATCCGGATCAACCTGCTCGGTTTACCGAAACCTAAAAAGATCAAGCGGCCGACCATCACTCTCGGCGGCGCCCCCAATATGGGTGTGGTTGCGCTTGCCATGGCGGCGATCGTGATTGGTGGAAACTACTTTTACTACTGGACGCTGAATAGCAAAGCAGTTGCGCTACAACACGACCTGGACACTGCCAACGCGGAGAACAAGAAGCTGGCAGCCGTTAAGGCGCGCTATCTAGAGCGCCAGAAGCAGTTCGATGCGTACGACCATCGTGTAAAGGTGATTCACCAGTTGCAGGCAGGACAGCAAGGTCCGCTGACCCTGCTTGACACGATCAGCAGCACTGTAAATTCCACCGATGCTGTGTGGCTGACTTCGATGACAGAAGACGCCAACAACATCAACCTGGAAGGCACGGCGCTGAGCGCGAATTCGGTGGCGAACCTGATCACCTCACTCAAAAAGGCGAATTACTTCAAATCGGTGGAGATGAAAGAGTCCATCCAGGACGACAGACTCCAGGATATGCAGGCCTTTCAATTCACGTTGATTTGCGAAAAACCGAAGTCATAGGCGGGGCGAGAACATGGCGAAATGGAGTGAAATGCCGGCGTTAAGCAAGCTCGGGATCGTACTGGGCGTTGCCATTGTTGCAACCGCGGCCTGCTATTTCCTGGTGTTCAGTGATCTGATCACCGCGAACAAGCAGAATGCGGACAAGCTGAAGGCGGTTCAAGCGGATAACGACAGCTTGCGTCCGTTCCAGGGAAAGCTGGCAGATCTCGATCGTCAGATCGAGAACCTGAAGCAGCAGCTTGAAATCCAGAAGAGAATCGTCCCTGACGAAAAACAAACCGATGAGTTCATTCACATGGTGGAAGCTTCGGCCAGCGCGGCGGGGATTGAAGTGCGACGATTCACCAGCAAGGCAACCAGCAGCCACGAGTTTTACACCGAGGCGCCATACGAACTCGATATCGACGGGCCTTACTACTCCGTCCTGAGTTTCTTCGACAAAGTTTCAAAGCTGGAACGGATCATCAATATCAGCGGACTGCAAATGGCGTCCGTACTGGACCCGGGCCCTGCGAAAGCTAAAAAGAGATACAAATACGCTCCCACGGAGACGGTGGTAGCAACGTGCGTAGCGACTAGTTATTACTCGCAGGACGCACCAGCAACACCGGCCGGAAATGCAACTCTCAAGCCGGTATCTGCGCCAGCAAAGTAGCGGGGAAGAGATTATGAAACGAATTGCGATTTCGATGATCACGTTGATGGCGGGTGGCATCCTGTCGGCGCAAATCACGCCACAGGGAGCACAGGCTATTCAATCCCAGGCACGTTCAGCTGGCCAGTCAGCACAGGCTGCCGGTTTGCCCAAAGCGGTAAAGCATGCGGAAGCTGCCGTTACGAAAACGGTGCCGGCCTCAAAGAACGTGAGCCCCGCTGCGGCCAAGCCGAGCGCGGCCAGCACGACTGCTCCCAAACCAACTGCGGTGAGTGCTGCTGCTGTGAAACCTGCAGCGAAGAGCCCGCAAGCTGCCAAAGCGCCCATGCCCGCGGCGGCTTCCAACGTGAAGCCAGCTGTAGTAGCTGTGAAACCGGCGACTCCTAGACCAACTGTCCCCAAGGCAGCTCCAATTGCGACTGCCCCTCCGAAAGTGGCCGTACAGAAGGGTGGCAAAACAGCCCAGCCCAAGGTGAAGGAAGCGATGGTAAAGACTGAGTCGCCGGCTCCCGAGCCGAAACCGGCGATCAATTTGACAAGCCGGCGTGATCCATTCACGAGTCCGGTGTCGCGTGCACTGGCCGTGAACCAGGGACCCGGCTGCAGTTCGGGCAAGCGTTGCCTGGCAGTCGACCAGATGATTTTGCGTGGGATCGTTCGCTCTCCCAATGGAATGATCGCGGTCGTCGAAAACGGCGCGAAGCGCGCGTATTTCCTGCGTGAGAACGATCCCGTGTGGCACGGCATGGTGGTAAAGATCAGCGGAGATTCCGTGACTTTCCGTGAAGAAACGGTTGACGCCAAGACTGGCAAAACAGCGACACATGAAGTTGTGAAGCGCGTGAATGCGCCAGTTGTATAGCGTCGCCACAGTAGTTCAGCGACGGCAGTAACGCTGAAGTAAATTGAATTTCGAAGTATTAATGTCCGTAGCACTTATTCAAGCGGCGAGAATCGCCGACACGCGAAGGTAAAAGCAGTACGCGTGGGGAGAAACGTGATGAGGCTGAAACAACTGTTGAGCTCTGTAGGTATG